>CAJXLM010000051.1 GCA_913056175.1 uncultured Opitutia bacterium
CCCCCCCCAACAACCCCGCCCCCTCCCACCAAGACCCCCCCCCACACCCACCAGCCCAAGCTCCACCACACCCCCACCGCTAAGCCTTTGCAAAGGGACAGACCGCCGTAACACCACCATCGAAGGGCTACGAATCCCCCTCCGACTCCCGTCAACTCCCCCACACCCTCCCTGCGACACCCAAACCAGCCCCCCAATCCCCCACCACTCTCCAGACAACCCCGCAAACCGACCGAACCTCCCAAAAATCCCTCCCCGCCGGGCGCAGCCAGCCACCCCAAACAACCCCACGCCCCTCTCCACAAAGCCCCCCAACCCCGCAAGCCCAGGCTCCCACCACACCCCCAACGCTAAGCCTCTCCAGAGGGACAGACCGCCGTAAGACCTTCATCGACGGACCCTGAAAGCCCCTCCGACTTCCCCCAACTCCCCCCTCTCCAGCCCCGCACTCCCTCGCCCCCCTCTCCTCTTCCCGCACCCCAACAGCGACGCCCAAGCCCCCCTCCACATCCGTGATCGCGTCCGGGGCGGCGGGGCGGGAGCTGGTTCCGACTGCGTGCTTCGGTCGTGGGCGGAGGAGCGGGAGGTGGATCGGGCGGGCCGGTCGGATTTTTTCTTCTCCCGGCTGCCCGTGACTCCAGCCACCACCCGGAACATCGTCCCAACGGCACCCTTCCTCTTTCTGCGCCGCGGGTGCCCACTGCCCCCACGGTTGTCCGACCCCTTGTGCGATCCTGCGGGTGGCCATGAGCTATATCCGCCGACACTGGCGCGGGGAGCTTACCCTCGCGCGCTCCTTCTGGGTGAATGTCGTCCTCGTCAACCTGGGGTCCGTGGCCGTGGCCTTCTGGCTCAAGGAGAACGGGCCCGACTGGGACCCGGTCGAACTTGCCCGGGCGTCCCTTGCCGTCCTCGCCGCCCAGCTGTTCCTGCTCACCCCCTGGCAGGTGGTCGGCTGCTGGCGCTCCGCGACGCGACGGGCCGACGAGACCGGCAAGAGGCTCGGCGGGGCGCTCGTCAAGGGCCTGCTCACCTTCGGGCTGATCTCGACCGTCGGCTCCCTCTCCACGGACGCCGAGTCCTACCGGCGCCTCCTCCAGTTCGCGATGGAGACCCCGGCTTCGGAGTACGAGTACGAGGTCCTCCTCCTCCCGGAGGGCGACGCCATCGAGGTGCGGGGCGACCTCGGCCCCGGGCTGACCGCCGAGGTCGGGCTGGCCTTGCAGGAAGCCCCGGACACCACCGCGATCGTACTCGAAAGCGACGGCGGCTATGTCTCGGAGGGGGAGAAGCTCGGTGCCCTCATCGAGCGCGCGGGACTGGACACCTACAGCTTCGGGGGCTGCTACTCGGCCTGCACCCTCGCCTTCATCGGCGGCCGGAACCGTTACCTCGGGCCCGCCGCCAACCTCGGTTTTCACCAGTACCGTGGCCTGCTTGCGGACGGTGGGGACCGGGAGGTCCTCGACGGCCGACAGCGGGAGGCGCAGCAGCGCTACCGCGAGCAGGGGGTCGCGCCGGCCTTTGCCGACCGGATGTTCCAGGCGGAGAAAGACGATTTCTGGTTCCCCAGCCATGACGAGCTCCGCCAGTCCGGCGTCATCGAGGGCATCCTTCCCCGCCGCGAGCTGGTGGGCGCGGACACCGCTACCCCGCGGGCACAGCCGGCCCTCGAGGAGCAGCTCGCCGAGTACTCGGGTTTCGCGCTCCTCCGGAAGTACGAACCGGAACAGTACCGGGAGCTCGTCGCCACCGTATCCGCCCGCCTCGAGGCCGGGGCGACCCTCGCCGAGGCCACCCACGCCGCCTCCGATGTGCTCATGGCCGCGGTCGAAAGCGACCTCGCCCGCGCCCACCCGGACACCCTCGCCCAACTCCTCAGGGAAATGGAGGGGATCATGGAGTCCCTGCGCGAGCGCCATCCCTTCGGCTGCCTCCAGGCCTTCTTCCCCGACCAGTACGGCCAGCTCGATTTCAGCCGGTATGTCGACGAAGGATTCGCCCTCCGCTACCAGGAAATCCTCGGCGCGGTGCTGCGCGACTCCCGGGAAAACCCCGCCCCTCCCCCGGACCCCGCCCTCGTCGAGCGGGCCTCCGAACAGGTCATCCGCGCCCTCGGCCCTCGCCGCGGCGACCTCCTTCCCGAGAATCCCCGGGGCCGATTCGACTACGAGCGCAGCTGTGATGCCATCCTCGCCTTCCTCGGCGAAACCCTCCGCCTCCCCTCCCCGGAGCGAGAGGCCCTGTTACAGGGGCTCTTCCAATGAAGGAGGGGGAACGGATCCGTGCCAGACATTCACCCCTCCCCCCGCGCCCCTCCCGGACACCGTAAGCCGGACCCGCTCCGCAAGTGGGTCGCGAATTGCCCGACCCTCCCAACCTTCTGTCATCCACGATCACCCACCCTCCCAACCCACGCCTCCGCACCTCCCATGCACCACCGATCCCTCCTGTTCCTCCTCTCTTGCTCCATGCTCCTTGCACCCCTCGCCAACGCCGAGGACCTGATCGAGGGGAGGGACCCTTTTGAGGTCCTCGCGGTCGCGAGAGACTTCGGCGAGGCAAATCTATCGCGCGATGAGTTTGGCGATCCGATGATCGCCGGATTCCTCGGGGACCTGTTTTACGGTGTTGTCTTCTACGGTTGTTCCGAGGCACTGCAGTGCGAGGATATCCAGATCGTCTCCTACCTCTCTTTCGAGGAAGCGCCTTCCCTGGAACGGGTGAATGAGTGGAATCGAGACTACCGCATCGGGACGCTGGCCCTCGACGGTGAGGGGGATCTGGAGTTCTTCGTGACCATCGTGCTGAAGGGCGGGATCACGCGAACGAACCTGAGCAACCTCTTTCGGGAATTCTCGTTCACTTACATGCTTCTCGAACGGGAATTCCCCGAAGGCACCCCGATGCGAGCCGACGGCTGACCGCTCCCGATTCGTTCGGAAAACGGGGGCCCGTCTGCGGTTTCCTCGCTTCAGCGGGTGCCGGACGCTCCCCCCATCCGGCAACCGTCTCCGGAAGAACGAAAACCCCAGCAGGTGCCCTCGGCATGAGGGTATGACCGCGCGGGGCTCACCCGGGCCTCAACCTCGCACCTGACCGCTCCGGCCGCCCTCCTCCGCTCCGCACGGAGCGGTCGTCGAGGTGGCCCGCGAGACTATTCCCGGGGTGGTTGGGCCGGGTTGCCGAGAGATGGCTACAGGGGTGGGGTGCGCTGAGATTGGGTGCAATCCGGAACGCACCGCCAACAAAGGTTCCGTCGAGAGCGCAGCTACGGCAAGGCGGCACGAGTGCCTCCAAGGGCCAGTGGGAATTCGTCGTTTTCGTTTCTCGGCTAGGGCTTCCTTTGACAAACCATGAATCGTTTGGTATGGTCCGATCCCATCCCGAAGGTCTACCGCCGGCCCTCTCACCGACCCTCTCGGTCGACCGAGGCCCCCCATCCTACCCTCCTCGATTTCCATGAAACTTCTCCTCCCCACCCTCCTCCTCTCCGTTGTTCTCGGGCTTTTTGCCAACGCCTCCGAGACCATACGCCTCAACGACAACCGCATCATTCAACTCAACGAGGATGGCACCTACGAATTCGTCGAGGCGACCGAAGGCATCAACTTCACCCTGACAAGGATCCAGGATGAAGAGAGCTTCATGAATGAGCCGATCTGCAATGTGTACTTCGATGTGACCAACAACTCTTACGGCACCGTCTACTGGATCTCCATGAATGTGAATGCCTACGACGACCGCGGCGACAAGATCGAAGGATTTGCCTCCATGGTCCTCGATATCGATCCGTTCGAAAACACCTTCGCGGACGACCTCAAGATTTCCAAGGGCGGCACGACCTCCGCCGTCATGAAGCTCAAGGGCCGATGCGAATACCTCGCTACCATCGAGGCGATCAAGGTATCCAACAAATACTGCAACATGCGGAATCTCCCCGAGGGGGTGGACTGCTTCGACCTGGTCAGCGTGGAGAGTGGCGTGGAGCAGGTCGAATTCTTCAAGAGCGAATAAGCATACCACTCAATGCCACCTCTCAACCGACCCGATAATGCCCGACCGATGAATCCCATTTTCTTGATCCACGCCGGCGAATACCTGTTCGCGAACCAAGTCGAAGGAAAGCATCGAGACCTGCACTGCTGGGTTCCCAGCAGGGACCGGGGAGTCGACCTACTCTTGACCAGCTCCGACAACCGGAAGACGGTCGGCGTCCAGGTCAAATCCAGCCGCAGTTACCTTCGGGGAGCCGGGCCGGGTGATGGGTCGGAGCGGTTGAAAATCGGCGGATGGTGCAATTTTAGCCGCAATAGACTGGAGAATTCACCCGCGGACATCTGGAGCTTCGTCCTGATTTCCCCCAGGAGATCCGAGCCCCCGGTGTTCCTCAACATCCCTCCCGCCGACCTCCTGCAGCGTCTCGAAAAAATCCACGGCGTCAGGGACAAATACAGCATCTACCCATGGGTCACCTCGGACAACAAGGCACTGGACGGTCGGAGCTTGTCTCAAGGGGAGAAGCTTGCATTGGAAAATTACGAATTGGATTGGGGGGATCGGGATTTTACTGATTGCCTCGAGGCTTGGGACTTTCTCGAGGATCTTCGCTGAAATAGCGGCGATCCGCGATGGGATCGACCCGACCCGGATCCTCGCCGACTTCCCCGCTGTCCCGGGGCGGACGGCTGCGGATCCGGGGTAGCGGTTCCCGCAGTCGACTTTCCCATCAAGACCCACCCTCGCAATTCTCCAATACCGCCCCGCCTCGCAGTTGTCCCCCGACTGAAGCGATCCATCGTCGGCGAGTCTCCGATCGCGGTGTCCGGCGGTTCCACCGCCCAGAAACCGATCAACACCGGGCAGCGCCATTGGCTCGGGGGGACCGGGGAAAGGTACGGATCGTTTCGGAACACCCTTTCCGCAGCGTCCTCCTGTCGGAAGCCCGCCTCCCGGATCGGGAAGACCGGGAGGAGTTCCCTGCCGTCCAAGGTCCTGCTGGGAGTGGATCTCCCGCTCCTTCCCGCGGCGGCGGGCCTCGGTGAAAAGCACCTGCCGGGAAAAGCCCTCCGGATGACCCCTCTCCTCTCCCCCAACCATCCCCAACCACCGCGGCTGCGCGCAAGACTCGAACGGGAGAAGGGGAACCCGTCGGTTCCGATCGGCTTGGGGGCCGCCGATCGCGGTGAACGGGCCGCGCTTGGGTCAAGGGAGATCCCAGAGCCGCCACCGGAAGAAGCCGGGTGTGGACTTTTCAGGGAACGGCGTGGCCCGCCGGCAGTCCTATTTGCCGCACAGCTTGGTGCCGCACAAATTCATGGAAAACACCACGGTCACGGTCACCATTGCAAAACCGCCCGCCACGCCCTCCAACTCTTCGTCGCTGAGATCTTGTGCATGACCAGCCTGCTGGCGAAGGAGCTCAGCCTTGGTCACCGAGAAACCTGCCTCGTGAGCAATGGCAACGATGTCCGCCCCCTCAGCCTGGACCTTTGCTTGGAGGGCGGAGTCCCCGCGGATGGCTTCGAGAAATTTCTGGAGATCCTCCTGGGACATCGGGATAAGTGACGATGGAGGAGGTGTCATATTTTCTCTCCTCGGAGATAACTTTCGGCTACAGGGCCGGAGATCATCGGCGCAACGTTATTCCTCATCATTTTTCCTGACAGGAAAAATCCCAGTTTACCCCGCCCATGGCCTCCCCGCCCAGCCGGTCGGCGCCACGCCTTGATCGCGAGGATGGGGGATCTGCCCGGGAGGGCCGTACCCTCCTCGATCCTCCCGCATTGGCTTCGAGTCCGCTGACCCCGCGCCCCTTCCCTTCAGGATGAACGCTCGCAGGAGCGCTTCCCTGTCCGTTCTTGCCTCCCCGCCCCACCCACGGCCGTCGGGCTCCAGCACTCCCGCCTCGAGGCGACCAAGGCGGGAATCGGATCGCTCCGTTCCCGCAGGTCTCGGTGTGCAGGCCACGGGCAAGCGGTGGCCCGGGCGGGCATTGGTCGCGCTGGTTCCTGTCCCACCCTCCGTTCCCGAAAACCGAGAATGGAACCTTTCAAAAAAATTTTATTATTTTTCTTGTTTTATTCTTTTTCTTCGTTTCTTCTTCTTTCCCTATCAACGAAATCTCCACCTCCGGAAAACGAACCGCCGAACCCGGTTCCACCGCCTCCATCGCCCCCCCATCCTGAAACCCACAACCCCCTCGACTCATGCTTGGACGCACCGTTGTACGCTTCATCAGCACCATCTTTGAAATCGCCGGCTGGCTCCTCCTTCTCGGAGGCGCTTTCGGCGGCTATGCCTTCGGCTCCAGTGGCGAGGCAGGGTCGCCCTTTCTCATGGCCATCCTCGGACTGCTTCTCGGTTTCCTCGCCACCGTCCTCCTCCTCGGCCCCCTCTACATCGTCCTCGATATCAACCGCCACCTCGGCCAGATCAGCAAGAAGCTCGACCGCCCGACCGACACCACCCTGACCCCCGCAAAGTAAAGGTGGCGGGGGCCGGGGGGCCGGGAGGTCCTGCGGGGAAGGCTCGGCAATTCCCTCCGCCCGAAGGATCGGAGAGCCACGCGAGCTCCTCGCATCGGCAATCCTCCCGTCGACCCCGTCCATTGAGATGGTCCCTGCGGAGGAAGCACCCGGGTTGCCCGCTGGTTTCGGTCCCATGGCGCAAGGGCCCGCAGCCGAGCGGCAGGGCGCTCCCGGCGGAGGCCGGGACAACTCCCGGGCCGATCGTCCGGCAGCGCCGGATGCCTCAGCTCGCACCGGGCCCTCCCCCGCGGTCGGACCAGAAAAGCGCACGGGCCTCCCGGACCTACGAGTGAAGTGGTCCGTCCCCCGGGAGAACCGATTCCCAAAGACGGCAACGGCTCCCTGGGAGCGAGGATCGCGGTGTGGCCGAGGCCCCCTGCCGATCGGCCGCAGCGCTTCCCGTCCGTCGCGAAGGTTGTCCGCCGGCGACCCTCCTCGCCGGCAAGGCCCGCGGCCACCGGCCGCCGGGTTGGCGGCCCCCCGAGGTCCTTCCTCCTCCTCCGCTGGCCGACGGCGGAGATCGCCTCGTCCGTTGACAGCGAGGACCGCACGGAGGGAATCGACCCTCCGCTCGCAGTCGTAAAGGGTGCGCAGGCCGACGAGGGGCGAGCGGGAGGCTGGCGGGAGGGGTACGGTGCTCGTGAGCGGCCGGGCTGGGGGACTCCCTCTTTTTGACCGAAGCGATGGAGCCATGCTCCTGAGGGGAGGCGGGCGCAGGTCGCAGGCGCACGATCCCCCGCGAGCGAAGGGCAAGAGGGGCGCCGGGGAAACGGGAGCGCTCCCCGCCGGGCAGGTTGCTGCGGGGAGGAGGCAGAGGAGGAGGAGCTTGGAAGGTCTTGCACCGACGGTGGCCAATCGCGGTGGCGGTCGCCGTAGGGTTCTTCAATTCATTGAAGATCAATAACTTGCGTCATTTCATAATTCAGATTCCGCAAGTTTTTCACTATCAACAATTTACAAATCCGATCCACCTGCTTCCAGTCCCCCTCCCGCCCCTCCCCTTCCCCAAAGCCCTCACCCACCCCCACCCCGGCTCCCCCCCCGGGCGTGAGCCGCACCCGTCAGCCCTCGGCATGAATCTCCCGCTCGATGAGGGACGTGGTCACTTCGTAGAGATGCTGCTGCAACAGCCCGTTCAACTCCTCGAACTCCGGCCAGAGAAAGTCCTCGGCGAGGGACGGTGGCATCCGCACGAGGAGCGTCTGGCGATGTTGGCCCTTCCGGCGGTAGGACCGCAGACCGTAGCGCCGCAACAGGGCGAGGAAGAGCAGGCGGGCGTGGGGATCGTGCAGCGTGAACTGGATCTCTTCGCTCCGCTCGTCCCCCTCCTGGGCCGCGAGGCGCGAGCGGAGGCGGGCCATCGCTTGCTCCGCGGCCAGCTTCTCGCCGTCCGTCCCGGCGTTGGCGAACAATTGCTCGATCTTGGCCAGCCGCTCCCAAAGATCTCCTTCCTTCATGCGGGAAGCCTCGGGGACCATCGGGGCGAGGGAAACCGAAAAATGACGGCTCCCCCGCGCTTCCCCAGCGCGCCCCCCTTCCGGAGCGCCGGCCACCCCCACCCACGGGCTCCGGCCCCTCGAAAAACCGGGCGCGTCACGCCTCGGATTGCGGAAACGGCCTCGGTTCAGGCTTGCCCTCCGCTTTCGGAAAAGGATCCTCCTCTCCCATCGTGAAATTCCTGCACACCGCCGACTGGCAAATCGGCAAGCCCTTCGAGTCGATTGAGGACCCCGCCAAGCGGGAGCGCCTGCGTTCCGCCCGGCTCGAGTCGATCCGCGCCCTGCGCCCCCTCGTGGAGGAGCACGGGGCCGCCTTTGTCGTCGTCTGCGGGGACCTCTTCGACTCCTCGCTCCCCGACCGCGCCACCGTGTCGGCGCTCTGCGGAGCCGTCGGGTCGCTCGGGGTGCCCGTCTACAGCATTCCCGGCAATCACGACTTCGGCGGCCCCGGCAGCCTCTGGGAGGAGGAGTTCTTCCGGGCCGAGCGGACCTCCCTCGCCCCCGATTGGCAACCCCTCCTCGCCCCCCGGCCGCACCCCCTCGCCGACGCCGTCCTCCTCCCCTGCCCCCTGCTCCGGCGCCACGAGGCCCTCGACCCCACCCAGTGGCTCCGCACCGTCCCGGAGGATCTCCCCGGCGACCTCCCCCGGCTCGTCCTCGCCCACGGGAGCACCCAGGGATTCTCGTCGGAAAAGGACGAGAACAGCGCGGACGCCGCGAACCGGATCGACCTCGCGCACCTCCCCGCCGGGGCCTACGACTATGTGGCCCTCGGGGACTGGCACGGCACCAAGCAGGTCGCGGACAACCCGCCCGCCTGGTACGCCGGCACCCCCGAGCCCGACCGGTTTCCCCGCGGCGAGGACAACCGGCCCGGGCACGTCCTCCTCGTCGAGACCGACGGCCACGGCGTACCGCCCCGGGTGACTCCCATTTCCACCGCCCGGATCGGCTGGCACGCGCCCGACCCTGTTTCCCTCCAAGGGCCCGAAGACCTCAAAGCCCTCGCGGAGACCCTCGCCACCCTCCTCGGCCCCCGCACCGACCGCGACCTCCTCCGCCTCACCCTCGAGGGCGCGCTCGGCCTGGCCGAGCTCGACCAGCTCCGCGACCTCCTCGAGACCTACCACGCCCGGCTCCTCTCCCTCGAGGTGGACCAGCGCGTCCTGCCCGAGCCCACCGAGGAAGAGCTCCACTCCCTCACCGGCGGAGAGGATCCCCTCATCGCGCGGGTCGCCCGCACCCTCGCGGAGGAGGCGGGCACCGATCCCGCCTCGAGGGAACTCCTCCGCGAGCTGTACCTGCAGGTCCGCGCCCACTCCCCCTGAGGCCCGGGCCAGCGCGACCGGGCCCCTTCCGCGGTTCTTTTTCCTCCCTTGCCCCGACCCACCCCCTCGCCCCCATCGGCCGCCCACCTCCCCCAACCACTCGCACCCCTCCCCGCCCACCGCCGCTCCCGCACCCCCTCTCCCCATGCGCCTCCTTTCCGCCCGCATCCAGCACTACCGGATCCACGAGGACCTCCGCGTGGACCTCGACGCGGACATCGTCCTCCTCCACGGCCCGAACGAGTCCGGCAAGAGCACCCTCGCCGAGGCCCTCCACCACGTCCTCTTTCTCGCCGCCAAGGGCTCCGGCCAGTCCCACCAGCGGCTCGCCTCGCTGCGGGGTGGCACGCCCGAGGTCGAGCTCACCCTGGAGGCCGGCGGCCGCCGCCACACCGTGCGCAAGCGCTTCGGCCCGTCCGGGACCACCGTGCTCGAGAGCGAGGGCCAGACGGCCCGGCAGGGGAACGCCGCCGAGGAGGCCCTCGCCCAGCTCCTGCAGGTCGGGGAGGCCGCCGCCGGCAGGAGCGCGGAAAAGATCCTCGACCAGCGCTGGGCCCACCTCTGGGTCCGCCAGGGGGACAGCCACAGCTCGCCCACCGACCGGCTCGAGGAGGCCCAGGGCCCCCTCCGCGAGCGCCTCCAGGACCTCGCCGACATCGACCTCTTCCAGGGTCCCACCGACCGCGCCCTCCTCGAGGCGCTCGCCACCGAGGTGCGGGACACCTTCAAGGACAACGGCCAGCCCAAGAAGAACTCCGCCCTCCAGCAGCTCGAAGACCAGCGCGAGGCCGCGGCCACCGCCCTCCGCAAGCGCGAGGCCACGCTCGCGGAGCTCCGCGGCGCCCAGGAGGATCTCGTGCAGGCAACCGCCGACGCGGACCGCCACGCCGAGGCCGAGCGCGCGACCGCTGAGCAGCGCAAGGCACTCGGCAAGGAGCTCGCCCGGATCGAAGAGCTGCGCGCCCAGCTCACCGAGAAGGACCGCCTCCTCAACGACGCCCGCCAACAGAAAGACGCCGTCCGGGAAAAGGACAAGCAGATCCGGGATCTCGAGAAGCAGATCGGAGCCCTCAACGAAAAGGCGGCTCCCCTCCGGTCGAAGAGCGCGGAGCGCGAGGAACAGGCCCGGCTGGCCAACACCCGCGCGGCGCGCGCCCGCCGCACGCGCGAGTCCGCCCGGCGGCGGGCCCAGGACTGCCGCCAGCGGGCACGCGCCCTCGCCGCGCACGCCGAGGTCCTCCAGCTCGACGAGCAAATCCGCGAAGGGGAGGCCCTCCACCGGGCGATCGACGAACTCCAGCAGGAGGCCGACGCGCTCACTCCCACCCTCGAGTCCCTGCAGTCCCTCCACGACGACGCCCTCGCGCAGCTGCGGGGAAAGGAACTGCGGGTCGCGACCGCCTCGGCCCGCCTGAAGGCCTACGGACTCCAGCTCTCCGTGGAGACGGCCGACCGCCCCCTCGCCTGGAACGGCGAAACCCTCGCCCCTGGCGAGACCCGCACGATCACCGACGCCGGCGAGTTGACCGTCGGCGACGGCACCCGGCTCCGCCTCGCGCCCGGGGCCGCCGACGACCTCCAGCAGGCGCGGGAGGAGCACCGCCGGGCGGAGGCGGACTACCGCGAGGAGCTCGCAAGGCTCGGCGTTTCCGACCTCGCCGACGCCGAGGCCAAGGGCCGCCGGCGCGCGGAACTCGAGCGACAGCGGGAGGAACTGGGCGGCCGGATCCGCGAGAAGCAGGCCCGATTTCCGGAGGACGCCCTCACCAAGGCGCGTACCCAGCGCGAGGAACAGGTCCAGCGGCGCGAGGCCCGTACCCCCGAAGACCCCCCTCCCCTCACCTTCGCCGACTCCCTGCCGGCCGCCCGCGAGGCCCATGAAGAGGCCGAGCGGGCCACCATCGAGGCCGAGCGGGAGGAGGAGCGCACGGAGGCGGAGGCCGCGGCGGCCGACGCGGACGAGGAGGAGGCCGAGCGCTTGCGGAAAGCCGCCCACCAGGAACTCGAAGAGCAACAGCAAACCCTCCAGACGCTCACCCCGCAGCGGGACATGCTGGTCAAAGATCACGGCGACGAGGCCCACCGGACGGCCGCGATCGCCAAGGTGGAGGAAGGGGTCCGCGTCCACGAGCGGGCCGCGACCGCCCTCCGCCAGCAACTCGAGGAGCTCCAGCCCGCCGTCCGGGAGCAGGAGCGCGAGCGGCTCGACGCTGCCCTGCAGTCCCACCGCGGGAATCTCGACGAGGCCAGTCGCCGCCAGGGTATCGCCCGCGGCCAATTGCTCGGGCACGAGACGGACGATCCCGAGCGGGAGGTCCGCGAGGCCCGGGCGGAGTACGAGCGGCGCGCCGCCCGCTGCGAACGCCGCCGGGCGGAGGCCGAGCGCAAGCAGGAACTCCTCCGCCTCCTCCGCGAGGCCCGGCGGGAAACCACCGCCGCCCTCTCCCGGCCCCTCGAGGAACGGGCGGTCAAGTACCTCCGCCACCTCTTCCCGAAGGGCCGGATCCAGCTGGAATGGTCCGAGGAGGGCGACAGCTTCAAGGGATTCAGCCTCGACCGCTCGGGCGGTGCCGGCAGCCACCTCGCCTTCGCCGACCTCAGCCACGGCACCCGCGAACAAGTCGGGCTGGCCCTCCGCCTCGCCCTCGCCGAGATCCTCGCCGCCTCCCACGACGGCGCGTTGCCGGTGGTCCTCGACGACGCCTTCACCCACGCCGACCGCGACCGTATCGAGCAACTCAAGAATCTCCTCTTTACCGCCTCCCGGGAAGGTCTGCAGATCCTCCTGCTCACCTGCCACCCCGAGAACTACGACCAGCTGGGCGGACGCGAGATCGCCCTGCCCGCGGCGCCCCGCCGCGCGCCCACGGCCGACGCCCCGGCCTCCCCCTACGCGAACGACAGCGGCCCGCCAGGATCCTCCGGCACTGGGGGGCCAGCGGCGGAGTCCGCACCGGTAGCGTCCTTCTCCTCCCCGGCCCCCGCCCCCGACGACGCCACGGCCGACCCGTCTGCCGAAGCCATCCCGTCCGCCGAAACCGTCCCGCCGGCGGAAACCGACCCATCCGCCCAAGCCACCCCATCCGCCGAAGCCACCCCGTTCGCCGAAGCCGCCTCCGCTCCGCCCGGGAGCCAGACTCCCTCCCCGGCGGCCGAACCGGAATCCACCCGTCCCTCCCCGTCCGACGGGCCCACCCCGGAAACCTTTCTCTCCACCCTCCGCCAACTCGGCGGCCAAGCCGGCAACCAGAAACTCCGCACCACCCTCGGCTGCGACGAGCCCACCTACCACTCCCTCCGCCACACCCTCCTCCAGGAAGGCCGGATCGAGACAGGCCGCGGCCGCGGCGGAACCGTAAGGATCACCCACAACCCGAACCAAGAACCCACCGAGCCCGCCTGACCCCGCTCGAAGCCATCAGCGGGGGCGATCCGCGGACCTGCCGGGGGTGTCGCCTGTCGGTGCGCCACCGGGACCCAGACGGCCCCCCACCCGCCACTCGCCCCCTCACCCTCAAGTTCACCCCCGTCGACTCCTTTGTGAATCAAGACGCGATCCGCGTCGCCGACCGGAAACGGGTCCACCCCACAGACCTCCGCTCATGCCCGGCCTGCAGCCAGAGGTTCACGCTTCCCTCCCCCTCCGCAACGGGGAACCCGGTCTCCCGGACCAGTTTCCACCGCTTCGCCCGCCATCCAAGGAATACAACGGTGCCTCCCATGCTGGGGACGGGGTGGGGATGCCTCCCGCCTTTCCTTTCCAGTCCGGAGCACGGCCCCCCAACTACCTCCGGATCCACCCCGGTCTCCCCCTGTGCCACGACCATGGCGAGCCGCTCGCCGCCAACGAAGAGCTGGCGCAGATCAACCATGAACATCCGCCGCTCGCCGAAGGGAGCTCTTCGGCGGGCGCGATCCTACCCAAGGTTCTCCCATGACCTACCAATCCGCGGAAGAGGACGGTACCGTTGATCCCGCCGCCTATCTCCGGGCCCGCTGCAGCGAACCCGTTCCGGAGTGGTTGCGGAACTTCCCGACCGCCAACTACCACGATTACCGACCCACTCCGGCGGAAGACTTCGACCTGCGTCCCTTCTTCCAGTCGCGGGTAGTCTACTATCCGGGCTCTGGTACGGATGGCCACGCCGTCAGACTCTTCGGTTCGGCCCACACCGCCCACTGCTTCTTTTATCTCGATTACACCACGACCGGCTCTGTGTACCGCACAAGGATGGATCCGGACACCCCGAAACTCGGATTCCTTGGCTACCGACCCGTTGCCGCTTTGGATTTATCCCCGTCACCAGAAATTCACCACCTCGCCTACCGACGGAGAGCCCGGCGAGACTGCGACCAAGAACCGGAGGAACAGAGGGTCGTGCTTGCCAACATTGAATTCGATCTGGGGATCAAGTGCCGTTTTCAACGTTCTCGTTCATTCCTCTATCTTTATATCCTGAAACGAAATCCAGACTACGGGGACGACCACGGGGTGGAACGCTTTGCCTGGCTGGTCGGGAATCTCGATGGTATCGCCAACTACCGCTGCTTTGCCTCGCAAGCCTCGATGAATCCGAGGAATCCCTACGCCATGCTCCTCCAGGATCATGGATTGGGGGGCAATTACGACAGGTTTGGCCAAGGCCATCTTATGGAGAGGATTGCCAATGAGATCGGCTGCCATCCGGAATGGATTCTCTACGGTAACTACCCCAATCCGATCTGGCCTCACTACCAGGAAATTTCGGAAGTCAGGCATGAAAAAGGAGGGGAAGGGGGAATTCTGCGAGGCCTTTACCGACGCATCCCCGAGTCGGAAACGACTCCAGCCGTTCCCTGAGGGATTCCCGGACCTGGACTCCTCCCCGGTGCTCGCTCCCGGCAGGGGATACGCCGCCGGACACAACCGTCCGGGAAATGGCCTCCGATTTTTCGGATTCCCTCTCCTGCCCCCTCTCGCCGACCGCGCAGCCTCGCCGCGGTCGGGTTTTTCCTTCTCCCATCCCGAGAGCAAGATCGTCAGGGCAGTCCCGTCGGGCCAAGCTGATGACTCGCATGGCCATCGAAGACATCCACCACCACCGCACGATTTTTCCCGACCACTTCGAGGAGCGGCCCCCACCCTTCCCCGAGAGCGCCTTCGTGGCTTACGAGGGCGACCTGCACTCGAAGGAGCAGACCGAGCGGTTCATCGAGCAAGTGATCCAGCCGGACCTCGGGAACGCCGACCACCCGGCTTCCCGCGTCGCGGCTACAGGGGATCGGATCCAGCCCTTTGCAGACGCCGACCAGAACCATTTCCCCATCGACAACGACTTTCCCGGTTGCTGGCAGGGCTTTCCGGCACCGGGGTCCTTACCCACGCCCGATCAGGTGGCGTGCTACCTTCCCTTCCACTACTTCGAGGACGGGATATGGGGCGTCTATATCTTCGACGAGAAATTCGTCGCCCTGTTGACGCACCTGATCGAGGCAACCGGTGACGCCATCCCGCGAAAGGATATCGGACGCATCGTGCTCCGCTTTTGCTTCTACCACGAGGTCTTCCACCACAAGACGGAGGCCTTCGCCACGCGGTTGGAAGTGACCCACCGCAAGCCACTTTACCGCACGGGTTTCGAGCGGCTCTACCGCCGCACTCGGGGCACGGACGACCACTTGGAGGAGGCCCTCGCCTGTGCCCACTCCCTGCGGAGGCTCGACGATACGGAAGAGCTGCGAAAGCTCCCCGATCTGCGGGAAGCCCTGCTCGCCTACCTCGAGAACCTTGGGCCGGGCTACCGAAGGGTGCGGGAGTTCCTCACCAACAAGGCCTTCACGGAAGGGCAGGCCCGCTTCGCCGAGGACAACCAGGCAGAATGCCTGGGGTCACCCCCGGTCGATCCGCGCGTCTGGCTCGCCACCAGTCACCTCTTCGATCCCATGGGGTCGCGGTTCTCCAAGTTCATCTACCACATCCGCAGGGGCGACCCCAAGATCGAGCGGATCCCCCTCCGGCCTCTCCTCAAGCCGCGGAAGGTCCTCA
>CAJXLM010000052.1 GCA_913056175.1 uncultured Opitutia bacterium
AAGCTCGTGAGAGCTTGGCCGCGCACAGCACGAGAGAGGCACCCCGCACCCAGCCAAGAACCGCGCGCGGGGAAGAGTCTCCTGTCCTGAGGGGGCAAGGCGTGGATCGGGAACTCGCGGGGGGGTTCCTTCGGTGTCCGAGGGGGACGTAGCAGGAGTAGGGAAGGGGGGGCGGGGGCTTTTTGGTGTCGCTGCTTCGGTCTCGTCGCCTCGACCGCTACAAGGGAGACGGGGAGAGCTCGTGGCTCCCTTGTAGCTACGCTCGGGAGAGCGTGGGCACACCGCACGGGAGAGGTAAACGGAAACAGGGCGAGGGCGCGTGTGCTGACAAAGCGCTGCAGGTGGTCGATATCCCTTGGAGTCAAGTGCAAGAGGCAAAAAAAGAATTGCTTTCCCCTATCAAAAGCTTTCCTAACAACCAAAAAATTTTGCCTATGACCCGATGGGAGAGAGCCCTTGCCTGGATCGCTACGCGTGTGCGGCGGGGGACCCTTGGAAAAGTGGCGCGCAGGGGAGGAATCCTCTGGCTGGGAGCCTTGGGAGTGGCGACTGCGGTGCCCTCGGTCGATTCGTTGAGCGTCGATGACGACGACGGAGTGGCCAACGTTCTCGTGGGGGATTCCTCCGCGAACCAGCACGGGATCGAGGTGGAGGTGCAGCTGGCGGGTCAGGTAAAAGGAGAGGAGTACCGCTTGGCCTACGAACTTCTCGACAGCGCGGGAAACACCGTGCCGGGCATCGCCCTGCAGGACGCCTCCGGAACGGTCTTGTCCCCGTTGGCCGCGAACACCGCCGAGCCGGACAGCGACCCCTTCACCGCGTATCTCGTCCCACCCCTCGACACCCCGCTCGGCGACTACCGCGTGCGGGTGAGCCTCGAGGGCCGGCCCACCGGGGAAATTGTTTTCGTGAACAGCTACGGCTCCCTCACCTCGTCCCCCTTCGATCTGCGGGTGTTTTCGGGCGTGGCGGATACCGGGTCCGGCGTGGATCCCTACGAACGCGACGCCCGCACCCGGATCACCGGCGTCTCCGTGGTCCAGCCGTGGCAGGTGGCCGGGACCGGCGAGGACGCCTTCGAGGTGACCCTCGACCTCGAGGCCTTTCGTTACGACGTGGACAGCGGGGCGACGACCGAGGACCTGCCCGTGCGGATCACAGCGACCCTCACCGACGCCGACGGCACGGAAGTGTCGGCCCTTCTCGGCACCAGTGCGGGTTCGCTGGCGTCGACCGTCGCGGTGACCGTTCCCGGTCTCGCGGCGGTTGGGTTGTCTTCCTCCCTTCCCGCCACCGCCACTACGACCACCCCGACCCTCTACCTGCAGCCGCAAACCCTCACCGATTTCGATTTCCTCGCCGGCCCCGTCACCCTCTCCTTTGCCCTCGAGCACGAGGAGATCGCGGCGCCCGTCTTCTACCAGGCGGGGATCGGGGCGGAGACCAGCGAGCCCCTCCTCCTCCTCGACGGCACCCTTGCCTTCGGGGATGTCGCGACCCTCCTCACCGGGCTGACCGCTCTCGGGCCCATGCCCACCGCGGGCGATCTCGGCGGCGGCGTGACCAGCTTCGCTACTTCGCTGACGAATGCCCAGGGCCAGTACGGAGACACCCACGACTACGGACCCAGCAACCTCGCCATCACCGTGCAGGCCGACGGCAGCGCGTCCGTGCGCGGGGCCAGCACCACCACCCTTGTGCCCGGGAGTCTTCCCGATGGGGGAACCCTTGGCGGGGTCACCTACCGCCGCGGCACCCTCACCCTCGACGCGGGCGGCGCGGAAATGGCGGGGGGTGAAGTGCGGCTGCCCCATGGAGTCGGCTGGGTGGCCGTGGGCACCGGGCGCGAGGAGGACAACCTCCTGTCCGGCTGGATGGAGTGGGCGACCGGCACGGTCGCGCTCGACGACCAGCTCGCGCCGCAGGCGAACAGCTACGAACTCGTGGCTCCCGACGGGAGTGGCGGATTCACCGATTTCTGGCTCGTCGAGGAGAGCAAGCCCCTCCGCTGGAGCGCGAGCAAGCTCCTCTGGACCACCGGCACCGGTGGCGGTGACCCCCAATTCAGCTTCACGGCCGGCGACGGCGTGGGCGGGGTGCCCGCCGTGGAGTCGACCCACGGCGACGAGTGGGACCTGCTCGAGCTCATCGCCCTCGACGAGGCCGACGCCGGCAACAGCGCGGCCCTCGCCTGGGCGGAGCGCCGCTCCAACCGCGCCTATCTCCGGAAGGTCCTCCCGACCGACAACCTCGCGGTCATCCTCGGGCTGGACGAGCGCGGCGGCGGGAGTGTCAACGCCGCGTTCGCCCCCATCCCCCGCCTCCTCCGCGACGACGATCCCGCGGCGTACCTGCGCCCCCATTTCCCGGCCGGCACCACCGTCCGCTGGGAACCGGGAGGTGCGAGTGAGGCCCTCCTCCGCGGCGACCGATTCGCGGGCGGCTCCCTCGAGGGCATCACCTCCGTCGCCCTCGACTACCGCCGGGCCAGCCTGAACGGGTGCAACACCCTCGCGGAGGCGACCCTCGCGTTCGTGCCGGATGCGGAGGTCCTCTCCCTCACCCCCGACGGCGGACTCGCCGCCACTACCGTGCAGTGGATCACCTCCAACCCCGCCCTCTCCTGGGGTGCCACCGATCCCGGGAGCGGGGTGCAGGCCGTGCACGAGGTGCTTGGCTGGTCCGACGCCAACGCCAGCTTCCTCACCGCCGGCCTCTCCCTCGTGCCGGCCGGCAAGGGCGGCTGGGACTACGATTCCCTCTCCGCGCCCCAGCCCTTTGCGGTGGCGACTCTCCTGCAGAGCGGATTCCGGGACAACAACGGGGAGTGGGTGGAGGAGCGCCCCCTCACCGGCGGTTACGAAAAGGGAACCGGCGACTACCCCGGCCTCAACCTGCGGGTGGCCGCGACCAGCGGGTCCATCGAGGGCTCGTCCGTCGTCGGCGGCGAGCCCCTCCCCGCCAGCGGCCGCTACGGCCTGCGGGACAACGCCAAGTACTACGTGCGCTACGGCGGGGTCAGCGGCACCCACGACGTGGACGCGGCCAGTTTTGCCGGGCAGCAGGTACCCCTCTACGGTTACGAGGTGGAGTTCCAGTACTTCGGGCTCGCCTACCAGGACAACCTGAACGGCGAGCGCGCCCTCGGGAGTACCGTCACCGGCGAGCTCGCCTTCAGCAGCGGTCCTTCCCAGGGCCTCCTGCTCCCCTTCGAGGAACTCGTCATCGACGGGGACGGCCAACTCCTCTCCGCCGAGCTCACCCTCGCCTCCGGCGACCTCCCCCTGCCGATCCCCCACTGGGGCGGGGGCATCAGCCCGCGCAGCTTCCGCTTTGCCTCGGACGGAGCCTGCAACGGCGCCCGCCTCCTCACCCTCGGCGTGGAGGGCTACGCCTCCGCCCTGACCTCGCCCCTGCAGGGTTACCTCGCCTTTTCCAGCAAGGAGGTTCCCAGCGGTTCCTCCGTGCTCGGCAACCTCGTCTCCCTCGACGACGCGGCGGCCTTCGGCGTGCGGCCGAGGCTCCGGTTGCCCACCCGGATCGAGTTGACCGGGCCGGCGACCGAAGTGGGCGGCACCACCACCTACCAGCAGTACCGGCTCACCCCCGTGGCCGACGCCGCCTACAACGTGTACCAGTCCGCCGGTGAGCCCGGCTTCCTCAGCTTCCCCGCCAAGCTGGATGTCGCCTACTTCGAGGACCTCTCCGTGCATGTGCGGATGGCGGCCTCCTCCAGCGTGGCCGACCCCGGGCTGGACGGTCTTTCCACCGTGCATCTCAGCGGCGGCTGGACGGACGGGGGCGAGGACTTCTGGAGCGACCCGGAAGGCTTCGACGGAGCGCACATTGGGTACGACCCCTCCGCGGGCCGGGATCCCTACTGGGAGGACAACCACGACCTGCCCGCCAATGCCATCCACGCCCGCCAGGAGATCTTCGGGCTCGTCCCGCTCGACTACGTCGTGGAGTGGGACCGCAACCGCCGGCTGTTCCGCGCCGCGAAGGAGGAGGCCGACCTCCTCGTCCTGAACGCCTTCCACCAGCTCGACTACCTCACCCCGGAAGGCGCCAGCATCACCTTCGGGGCGAAGGCGGAGGTGGACGGCCTGCCGGACCTCAACCTCGGCACCCTCGCCTTCAACGCCGTGGACGCGGCCACCGGGATCGCCTCCAGCCTGCGCGCCGCCGCGGAAAACCCCATCGGGGAAGTCATCGACGAGGGCTTCGGGAAACTCAATGAACTCGTCGAGGCGGCTCCCTACGCCGTCGTCGACCGCGTCTACGAGCTCTCCCTCTCCGGGGTCGTCGACGGCTCCTACTTCGTGGACGCCGGCGTCGCCGTACCCTTCTCGAACGGACCCCTCCTCGACGAGATCCGCGGCCTCCTCGTGGCCACCGCCGAGCAGACCGAGGCCGCCTTCGAGGCGGAGCTGAACACCCGCGTGGACGCCTTCTTCGACAAGACCAGCCCCGACTGGCTCTTCGCCTACCTCGCCGAGGCCATGGCGGCCGTCGACCGCGCCGACAGCCTCGCCGGGCAGGTGCAGGCCCGCCTCCTCGAGGCGCAGAACGCCATCCGCTCCATCACCTCGGTGGCCGCCCGGGTGGACGGGGCCAGCCTCTCCACAGGCGACCTCGAGGCCCTCTTCGACGCCGTCCAGGGAGGCGGCGGGACGGTCACCATCCCCTGGAACGATTTCAAGAACGCCACCCTCGACGAGGCCAAGGCCGAGTTCCAGAAGGCGAACGGCAGCCTCCCCACCTACACCTACTCCCTCTACCGCGGCCTCCTCGCCCCGCCCGTGGCCGAGGCCGTGGAACTCGTCAGCGGCGACCTCGGCGTCGACCTCGGGGGCGGGGCCGTCTTCCAACCCCTCGCGGGCGATCTCGACTTCGACCCCTCCGTGCTCGCCCGTCTCCTCGCCAGCCTTGTCGTGCAGACCGCCCGCGAGGCGAATCTCCCCGACAGCGTGATCGAGATCGGCGACCTCGAGGGCCTCAGCCTCGAGTTCCTCCCGGAGATCGACCTCGACCTCGGCCCGACCCTCCGTGCCATCCGGTCGACCCTGCTCGAGATCGATACCGTCCTCCAGGCGCTCCTCGACCAGACCGGGGCCGCCCGCCAGCTCCTCGCGGAGATCGAGGACCTCCTCGACACCGCGGACGCGACCGTCCAGGGCGCTTTCGACACCATGAGCGCGGAGGTGAAGACCGCCCTCTACGAGAAGATCCGGCTGTGGCGCGAGTTCGACCTCTCCCTCCTCGAGGCGGCCGAGTTCGACGCGACCCTCGCCGCCGAGTTCGAGGCGGAGTTCCAGGCCTTCTTCGAGGCGGAGTTCCGGGCCGTCCTCCTCGAGAGTCCCATCGTCGTCGACCTCCAGCTGGCCCTCCGCCAGCACGTGCAGGACCTGCAGGCGGGAGTACGCTCGCAGGTGGAGGCCGTCTTCGCGCAGCTGGAGACGGCCGTGCGCGACCAGCTCGCCGGCCTCCTCGCCGGGCTCGACCTCGGCATCGACGCCTCCCTCTTCCCGCCCTTCGACGAATTCGCCGGCTACGGCGAGATCGACGGCCACCTCGCCATCCTCGGCGACCGCGCCGACCTCCTCCGCCTCGACGCCTACCTCGACCTGAAGGCGCCCGAGAGCATGAAGTTTCACGGCTTCCTCCAGTTGAAGGCCCTCCGCTCGCAGGGCCTCGGCGGGTGTGACTACGGTGGGGAGGAGGTGAACGAGCTTACCCTCGGTGCCATCGACGTGCCCTTCGAGTGGCTCAGCCCGGACCTGCGCATGGATGTGGAGACCTCCTTCTCCTTCTCCTCCGGCAGCGGCTTCCCCGTGCCGCGCGGCTTCGGGGGAGGGTTTGCCATGACCTCCGGCGAGCTCTCCTACGAGACCTTCGCGATCACCGACCTCGGGGCCGGGGCCGCCTTCGGCGCCGACGAGAACTACCTCGCCGCCCGGGTCGGCCTGCGCCTGCGGGACTACGCCATGCAGGGCGGGGTGTTCTTCGGGCGGGCCTGTGATGTGGAGCCGGTGGCCCTCGCCCACGAGCAGACCGCCGATCTCCTCTGGAACGACGGCGGCGGCAGCTTCACCGGGGCCCTCGCCTACGGGAACGCCTCCATCCCCATCAGCGAGGCTCTCGGCATCCCCAGCAGCTGCTTCTTCCGGATCAGTGCGGGCGTCGGTGCCGGGGCGTTCTACTTCGCGGAGGGTCCCACCTACGGCGGCATCATGGATGTCTCCGCCAGCGGGGAGGCCCTCTGCGTGGTCAGCGTGAAGGGGGAGGTCTCCATGGTCGGGGCGAAGCAGGGGGGAGAATTGCGCTACGACGGGCGCGGCCGCATCGCCGGGAAGGCCGGCGCCTGCCCCTTCTGCGTCAAGTTCGGCAAGAACGTGGGCATCCAGTACCGCAACGAGCAATGGAGCATCGACCTCTAGTCCGGCCCCTCCGCTTCCTCGGCGCGCTCCTCGGCCTCTCCCTGCTCGGGGGCATCGGCCCCGTGGAGGGCGCCGTCGGGCCGGAGAATCCGCTCGTCACCGTCGGGCTGCCCCTCACCGGGAACGCGGACGGGGCCTACCTGCACCTCGAGAGCCAGCGGGGGAGTGACTTCACCGGCAGCGTCTTCCAGGTCTTCCGGAAGGCGGGAGCGGCCGACAGCGGGAGCGACTACGAGTACCGCGGCCAGGTGCGGGCCTACACCGATTCCCGGACCATCGAGAGCCTCCTCAGCCGCGGCCTCCGCCTCACCGGGGCCAGTCGTCCGGCCATCGAGGAGGCCGTGGACAGTCTCCTCCAAGCCGTGGAGACCGCCGGCGAGGCCTCCTACGCCGGCCTCGCCGAGAAGATCGCCGTGCTCAACGACAACGCCGCCGGCGACCCCGACCTCGCCGACAGCCTGCGCCTGCTCAGCCGGCGGTTCCCGCCCGTCGCCGCGGCCACCGGGTACGGATTCCTCGAGGAGACCGCCGCGGCCACCTACACCTACGAAATCCGCGAGGCGGACGGACCCCTCGCGGCCCCCGCGGCGGCCGACCGCGTCGTCGGCCGGGTCACCGTGGACACCAGCACCCCGCTCGTCCTCCCCGCACCGACCACCCTGTCGGCCATTCCCATGAGCGACGCCCGCGGGGACGCCGTCCTGCGGCTGCGCTGGGCCGTGCCGACCGCCCTCCGCCAGCAGACCCCCTTCCTCCTCGGGTACCGGCTCTACCGGGTGCCGGCGGGCACCTTCGCCAGCGCGCCCACGGCTGCCCAGCTGGCCCCCCACACCGTGAACGCCCTGCCCGTCCTGCCGGGCGAACAGCTCACCGCGGCGGCGGCCGATCCCGGCCAGTCCCCCTACGACGTGGACGCCGCCCTCCAGACCCGCTTCGGCTATCCGGTGGGGTGGGAGACCGCCACGGAGAATGCGCTCAGCGCGGACCCCTCCCTCGCCTTCCCCGCCAACGCCGCCCAGCGGGCCACCGCCCGGGCCCTCCGCCTCGCCAGCCAGGCCGAGCTCGAGGCGCAGCAGGAGGTGTACTTCCTCACCGACGACGGCGGCCTCTCCGCCGGCGGGCCCGGGCTGACCCGCGGGGCCAGCCTCGACTACTACGTGGCCGCCGTCGACCTCCTCGGCAACTCCGGGACCCCCTCCGCGAAGCTCACCGTGACCGTGCCGGACTTCCGGTCCCCGCCCGCCCCGGACAACCTCGAGGTCACCAACCGCTACGAGTTCACCGACCTGAGCACCCGCTCGCAGGACCTCGAGCTCACCTGGGACCCCGTCACCGACGAGGCGGGCAACATCCGCACCGACCTCGTCTACTACGTCTACCGCTGGAACGCGCCCACCGAGTCCCAGCGCTACGAGGCCTATCCCTTCGGCCACGGGTTCACCGAGGCGTCTCCCTCCAACCTCGGGGATTCCGCCGCCCTCGCCGTGCCCATCGGGGTGGCTGCGGGCCCCGGCGACCTCGCCGCCCCCGCCCCCGGCGAGCCCTACCGCTGGGTGGATCCGGAGGTCGGGACCAACGAGCAGTCACTCGCCTTCCACTACACCGTGCGGGCGGTGGCCGACAACGGGACCGGCTTCCCCGTGCTTTCCCCGATGAGCGAGCCCGTGCGCGGCGTGCTCCGCGACCGGGAGGGCCCGGCGGCCGCGCCCAGCCTCACCCTGAGCATTCCCTGCCAGGAGGACCCGACCCTCAACTGCGGGCAGACCAGCCGCAAGGAGGACGGCTCGCGCAACGACGGCAGCTTCCTCCTCCGCCTCCGCGTGGAGACCACCGACCAAGGCCAGTTTGCCCGGGCCCGCTTTGCCGCGGTCGGGGGCGGGCAGCGGATCGAGCTGGGCACGGTCCCCTTCGAGGCCGACGGCAGCAAGGACCTCGCCAGCCTCGACCGGGTTTTCCCGGCGGCCACCTTTTCCGCGCCGCCGGAGATCGCGGTCACCGTCTTCTACGCGAACGGGCAGGCCAGCCCGGAGACCCTCTGCCCGCTCGGGGACGAGCCCGTGCACACGGTGACCAAGACCCTCACCGCCACCGCCGGCAGCACCGCCTACGCCTCCACCGCGACCGGTTCCTGCGGGGAGGTCTATTTCCCCGAGAACTCCGCGGGCGCTTTCGAGGCGCCCGAGATCTCCGGGACCCCCGCCGCGGATACCTACAGCTACCTGATCACCCGCCGCGTCGACGGCGGCGCGCCGGAGCTCCTCGACATCGTCGAGGACAGCGGGGCCGACGGCAGCTACGCGGTACTGGCGGCGATCGCGGCCCTCCTCGACGAGGATCTGCCCGCCCAGGCGAACGAGGTCTGTTACTTCTACCAGGGCTTCGACCAGCACGCCAACCCCGGCCCCGTCCAGCGCATCGGCTGCCTCACCTTCGGTGCCGACCGCATCCCGCTGCCCCCCGTGGATGTGGTCGACGCCGTCCGCGCCTCCGGGAGCACCGCCGACGGCGCCGTCCTCGACCTCTCCCTCTTCACCCCCGCGGAAGGCGTCGAACGGCTCGAGTTGCTCGTCCGCGCCGAGGATGGCTTGCCCGTGGACGGCCTCTCCGACGGGGCGGGGGACGGGCGGCTGACCGCCCGCGGGACCGAGACGCTCACCAGCGACCAGCTCCCCCCGGAATTCGCCCGCTTCGCGGGCACCTACGCCGTCTACCGGACGGCCCGGCTGGCGGAGCTGGAGACCGATGCGGACGGCAACTACCTGCTTCCGGTCGGCGGGGTCGAGGCGGGCGTCGCCCACGACTTCGTGGCCCGCGCCCTCGGCGAGGGCTACCGGGCGGCCTCCGGGCGGTTCGTGAGCCCGCGGGGCGCGCCCGGCGCTCCCCTCACCGCCGCCTGGCAGACGGCGGTGGCGGGCGCGAGCGGATCCGGGGTCCCCGAGGTCCCCTGGCCGGCCCGCGCCCTCGAGGAGGCCCTCGACCTCGGCGCGGCCCCGGTCGTGGCCAGTGGCAGCATCCGCCCGGCCTGGGTGGAGAGCAAGCACGGCACGGGCGGCTTCCTCTTCCGGGGCGTCGGCGTGGAGATCGGGGAGCTCGTCCTCTCCCTCTCCGCCCTGCAGACGGAGGCCCTCCAGTTTTCCGGGAAGGACCGCGGGGACACGGCGACCGCCGAGATTGTCATCGTCCAGTTCGGGGACACCACCGCCGCCGGGGCCTGGGCGGACGGGCTCTACGAGATTGCCGGTCTCACCGACGCCGGCGGAAACCCGCGCACGGCCCTGCCCGGGGTGCTCTACCGCATGATGGTGGACGGCGCGGGCCAGCCGGTCACCCGCAACCTCACCCAGTGCAGTCCCCTCGTCGAGGAGACGAGCCTCGCGGCCGAGGTCAACGGGACCCAGCTGAGCCTCTACGATCCCTTCCTCCACATCGGGGAGGGCGTCGCCGTGGCCGGCGGGGGCGGGGACCAACGCTACCCGCTCTACCTCGTGGACACCCAGCCCGTCATCGCCGGGGACACCTACCGCTACTTCCTCGCCCTCTTCCGGGTGGACGGGGAGGTGGCCGCGGTTCTCGACCTCGGTACCCTCACCATCCCGCTGCCGTGAAGAGAAGAAGGCCCAGCACCCGGGAGCGTTGCCCGACTTGTCCCGCCCGCCGGTGGAGCGGAGCGGCCGGCCGGTGGGCCCGGCGCCTCGCCGCGGCTCTCGCCGGGGTGGGATTGGCCCTGCCCGCGACCGCCGGACTGGTCGTCGACCCGGTCGGCGAGGTGCCCCTCGTCCAGGACCTCGGGGACGACCTCCTCGTCCGCGGGGATTTCACGGGCCAAGGGACCGCCCGCGACTATGCCCTCCTCTCCCTCTCCGACGGGATCGTCCTGCCCCTGCTGGCGGGGAGCCCGACCGTGGCGGGTACGGTCAGCGCGACCGACTACAGCGAGGGCACTCCCTTTTTCGGCGGCGATACCGCGCCCCGCTACGCCACCACCCTCGTGCGGGACGGGCAGAGCCAGTTGGCGGTCCTCGGTTCCTCCGGCAACGCCCTCTCCCTCTTCGCGGATCCGGCCGCGGGCCCGATCCGGTCCACGGTCGGCCTGGCCCAACCGGGGGCCCGGTTGCTGGTCCCGGTGGCCCATGCCAGCGGGAGCGGTGCGGACGGCGGGGAGGACCTCGTGGCGGCGGGCCCGCTCGATGCGGAGGGCGGGGCGGGCACCCTCTCCTTCCAAGTGCTCCTCCCCGCCGGCAAGGACCCGCCGGTCGGGGCCCTCGCCAAGGAGGCGGACGACGACGGGTTCGCGGCCCTCGCTCTCGAGCCGCTCGACCTCGACGGGGCCGAGGGCCACGCCCTCGCCCTTCTCGAGGACGCCGGCGGGGAGGGCTACCTCGGCCTGCGCGCCCTGCAGAAGGTGGCCGCGGGCGCGGAGATGGCCTGGGTCGATGGGGAACAGGTCAGCGCGAGTCCACTCGCCGCCGGCACGCACCTCGCCTTTGGACCGTTCGCCGGCAACGCGGACGAGGTACAGGTCCTCGTGGTCGAGC
The DNA here is from genome assembly GCA_913056175.1 of uncultured Opitutia bacterium. Classification (GTDB taxonomy): domain Bacteria; phylum Verrucomicrobiota; class Verrucomicrobiia; order Opitutales; family Puniceicoccaceae; genus CAJXLM01. The sequence goes on from CAJXLM010000052.1 coordinate 10,976, forward strand.
CGGGCAGCGGGGAACTCACGGCGGCAACGGTGTCCCCGGCCGGGATCAGTCCCCAGGACCCCGTCGACTTCCGCCAGGGCGACGGGCTCACCGTCGACCGGGTGCGGGTGCTCGGGGGCCTCGGCACGCCCCTCCGGCTCCTCGTGGTCTACGGGAATGGCGACGCCCAGGTCCTCCAGTGGGACGGCCTGAAGGAGCCGGAGCCGGTCGCTGCGGCCCTCTCGCCCCCGAAGGATGCCTCCTGGCTGGGTGTGCTCGCCGCCGCCGACGGCAGTTTCCAGCTCCTCTCCGGGTCGGGGGGTCGGGTGAGCGGTCGGGAACGCTTTGAATACGATTCCGGAGACGACAGCTACGCCAGCCTCGGCTGGGAGGCGCTCGCCCGGGCCTCCGATCCGGCCACCCTCACGGTCGGCTCCCCGGTGCAGGCGGTGGCCTATTCCGGGACCCCCCTCGAGGAGGAGGGCCTGCAGGCGAGGGAGATCTACCAGCGGGGGGACTGGGCGAGCGGGCAGTCGGGCAGCCTCGAGCTGACCACGGAAACTTTCGGGGGCAGCGCCAGTGGGCTGGGCAGTGCGAGTACCGCCTCGGTGGGCAGCCTGCCCGCCGGGACCACCGCGGCGATCAACCAGCAGGGCCCCGCGGTCTCCCTCTGGTTCGGGCTGGGCACGGCGTCCGCCCTGTCCCCGCGGGTCACGCTGACCCCGCCCGGGGGTACGGGTCTCACCGCGGCGCTCGAGGTGGCCCTGGCGACGGAGAGCGGGGCCGGGATTTTCTACCGGGAGCAGGGAGAGTCCGGCTGGATCGCCGCCGGCACCACGACCGCCTCCCTGCCGGTGGTGGTGGACGATGTCACCTACGAGGTGACCGCCCGGGACGGCGCGGGCCTCTGGGGACCGGTCGAGGTGGGCGCGTATTCCTTTGCGGACAGCGGGGGCGAGCGGGACACCGACGGGGATGGGCTGCCCGACTCCCTCGAGGCGGAGATCGGGTCGGATCCGTTCGCGGCGGACAGCGATGGCGACGGTTTCTCCGACCTGGTCGAGCTGATCGCCGACCGGGACGCGGGTGGCGCCTTCGGCGGTGAACTCATCGATGCGAGCGTTTATCCGGGCTCCGCGGTCACGGGCAGTGCCGCCCTCGCGGCCGCGGCCACGGCCCGGGAGGCCGCCCGGATCGGGGAGATCGCCCTCGAGGTCACCGTGGAGGCGGAGGCCCCCCTCGCCAACAGCTACGGGACGGATCTCGCTGCCCTCGCGGCGGCCCCGCGCTCCCTCGCCAGCCTCTCCGCGGCGCCGGTCGGCCCGGCCGCCGGCGACCTCTTCGCCTCCGCGCCGGCCGAGGGCATCCTCGCGGAGGGGTCCGACACGCTCTCTGCCCCGGGGCCCGCCCGGACGCTCGGCCCCTTCGCCATGGCCGGGCCGGGAGGGCTGCTCTACGCGGGCACGGGGCCGCGCTTCGACCTGGTCCCGCTCGGCCGCGCCCTCCGCTCCGACTTCGCGAGCGGGAGTGGGAACTGGCAGGTGCCGGGTACGATGGGGATCTGGACGAGCCCCACCCGCCTGGTCGCGGGCGGTCCGGACGGTGGCTACGCGGCTCTCGTGGACAGCGCGACCACCCAGCGGCGCGAGCTGGTCGAGCGGGCCGACGCCGCCGCGCACACCTGGGCGATCGACTACGGGCCGGCCGAGGCGAGTGGCCTCGACCGGATCGAGGGCGTCCGCGCGATGGTCCTCAACCTCGACCCCGCCGCCACGGGCTTCCTCCACTATGTCCTGCAGAGCGGGTCGACGATCTGGGCGAGCGAGGGCCTGCCGCTGGCGGCGGATGGCGAATGGGTGGATGCGCTGGTCCCGTTGGAGGCGGCCTTCTTCGAGCGGCTTGCCGGGAACGACGACTTTGCCACGGTCCTCGCCGCGGACAACGATCCGGGCGGGGGAGGCAAGTCGGTGGGCTGGTTCCTCAGCGACGAGGGCGTCCTCGCCGTGTCCGGGGGGGAACCCCGGGGAAGCAGTGCCCACGCGGGATTCCGGATCGAACGGATCCGGGCGGTCGGCCGGGTGCTCGGGGGTGCCCGCCTGCTGGCCGCCCGGGAAGCTCCCTCGCCGGACTTCGCCCGGCCGGTCTTTCCCGAGGGTACCGCCGCCGACCGGGAGGCGCGGCTCGACGCATGGATCACCGCCTGGCAGTCCGCCCGCGACACCGCCGAGTCCGCCGCCGGCCTGACCCTCTCCCCGGAATCGACGGTGGTGGCCCTGCTCCTCGAGGAGGCCCTCCAGCAACGGGCCCAGACCTTCCGGGCCGACAGCACGGAGCGCCAGCTCTGGTCGGCCCTCTCCACGGAGGAGACGGCCTCCTTTCCCACGGTGGACGGTGGGACCGGGGAGGTCGCGGTGGCCTCGGCCCCGGCCGCGCTCACGGGGGAGGATCTCGACTTTCTCCGCTACCCGGCGGCGGACGAGGGATTCCCGACCGACGATGGTTTGCTGATCAACGCGATCGAGCCCCTCGAGGTGCTCACCTCCCTCGAGGGGAGCGTTGCCGGTTCCTGGGCCGGCGGGGATGCCCTCGCCGACACGGCGGTCGCCGTCTACCGGCTGGCCGCCTCCTACGAGGGCACGGATCCGGGGGCCCTCGGCTCCCCGTTGCAGGCGCTCCGGGCGGTCCTCCGCGAGGGGGCCGATGGGCTGCCCGATCCCGACACCAAGGCCGGGCGGCGCGCGTGGAAGGGGGCCCTCGCCGACCTCGGGCTGGACACCGCCGCGCTCGAGTCCGCCGAGTCGATCGCCGACGGCTACCTGGCTACGGCCCTCGCGGACGCCACCCGCTCCCTGCTCATGGCCGAGGTGGCGGTGGGGAGTGCGGTCGATGACTGGACGGGCGTCGCCGGCACCGCCTACGCCGGCACGGTCTTCGCCCCGCTCACCCGCGCCGGCGACCCGTTTCCCCTGCCGGAGGGCTTTGCCTTCCCGCAGGGCTCGACCCTGCTGGTGGAGGGCTACGACCGGGGGACGAACACCGACGGCCAGCGCGAGCTGGAGTTGACCTCGGTCGACCTGCTTTCCCTCCCCCGCACCACGCCCGCCGATACGGACGGCAACCTGTTGGAGGATTCCTGGGAGGTCGCCTTCTTCGGGGCGACCGGCCAGGACTTCGCCTCCGATGCGGACGGCGATGGCCTCAACCTGCTCTCCGAGTTCCTCCACGGCACCGACCCGCTCAGCGACGATGCCGGCAGCCTCGAGGAGGTGCCCTGGCCGCCGCGGGTGCGCATCGAGGTCCGGGAGGATGGCGACTTCGAGCTGGTCCTGCCCATGGACGCCGACCTCGCCGCCAACTTCCTCTGGACGGTCGAGGAGTCGACTACCCTCACGAGCTTCGCCGGTGCCAGCGGGGTCACCGAGAGCCCGGACGCCAGCGAGCAACGCTTCGTCATCCCCGACGCCGACCTCCCCGCCGTCTTCTTCCG
>CAJXLM010000053.1 GCA_913056175.1 uncultured Opitutia bacterium
CTCTGGCCGGACTGGGTGGAGCAGCTCAGCCGGCCGGTCATCGTGGGCAGTGACGAGTTTGTCGCCTACCACAGCCGGCGCTGGCGTGGCTACGACTCCTCCGTGCCCCTGCGCGAGCTCGCCTCGGAGGCCCCCCTGCGCGTGGCCCGCCCCTTCCGGCGAAGACGGACCGGGTCGTAGCGCGACCTGTCGCCCTCCCGACCCGCCCTCCGCTTCCCCGCTTTCCCTGCCCAACAACCGGGATCCTACGCACCGGTCCGGCCAGAAATTCCCCTCCCGGCGGCCCCTACGCGTGCCACCCCCTCCCCCGCAGGCCTTCACGGGAAACAAGAGCCCGCAAAGAACCCTCCTCGCACCTCCCCCGCCCTCTCCGACGCCGCTCCATCACTTCCATCCCCCTCCCGTCGGCTCCGGACACCCACCTCACCCTCTCTCCCTCCGTTGTCTCGATCACAAAACTATGTCCCTTTAAATCACCCAAAGTTAGGAGGGGTTGTGGGTTGTTGTTGTTGGAATTGGGATAGGGTGGGAGAGGGTATTCCGGGGGAGAGGGTACCGGGCACTTGCCAGTCCGGGCCTCGATTGATAGCTACTTCTTTTGAGGTCCCTGTAGTTCAAAGGATAGAACCGCGGTTTCCTAAACCGCTAATCTGGGTTCGAGTCCCAGCGGGGACACCAGCGGTCTCTTGCTCTTGAACTCTCGTAAAGCCTGCGACCACCGAGCTTGCGGGCCCACCAGGCCCACCGTGCCCACCGTGCCCACCAGGCCCACCGTGCCCACCAGGGGCCTTGGGACGGCCCGGTGAAACGGCGGCCATAAGAAGTCCGCAGCGGCGCGAACATTTGCCAACCAGACGCCAACAGGACGGCAACGCGGGGGCGATGGGGCGAGCCCGCGAGGACGCGTTTACGCGCCCTTCAGTGCCCTCCCGTCGCCAGGAAAGTTTCCGGGAACGGTTTTCGACACCTCCGAACAAGCGGTCCCCGCAGAGCCCACCACCACGAGGACCTCCCACCGATAGGCGGGACGCCCCGACCTTGGGGGGGCAGGGTCGTTGAGTGGGAAAGGCCGGTCGGTTCCGTTTCCGCCGTCCGAGGTAGTCGCTCCTTGCTTATTATTGCGAACCAAATGAGACTCCCCTCCTATAAGACGATTCAAGGCAAGCATCTCCGGGGGCTCCGTCCTCCTCTTCTCTCTTGGCTTGGCGGCATCCGCGCAAGCCAGCGCAGAGGAGCTCCCCTCTTCCCCCGTTGCGACTGGTGTCAGCTATGAAAGGATCGATCGCTGGGGTGTCGATCGATTGAACGAGATCCTGACGCACGGGGCTCCCGCCTTCACCGGATTGGAGGTCGACTACACACCGGCCACCCACGCGGTCGACCTTTACCGCGTCACCTATCCCACTGTGGTCCCGCTTTGGGACAACCAACCAGTGACCGTGACCGGCCTCCTGGCAATACCGGACAACGGGGCCGGGACGCTCCCGCTGCTGTCCTACCAGCACGGTTCGATTTACCGGCGCGACGAAGTGCCGTCGCACCCGGACAAGTCTCCCCAAACCCAGCTGATCCTCGCCCAGTTCGCGGGTCAGGGATACGCGGTGGCGGCCGCCGACTACCTTGGCCTCGGTGGTTCGGACAGCCCGCAGAGCTACCTGGTAAAGTCCAGCCACCAACAGACGACCACGGACCTGCTCGGTCCTGTCGCGGCGATCCTCGCCGCGCAGGACCGGGCGATGGGTCCCCTCTTCCTCGCGGGTTGGTCGCAGGGAGGCTACACCACCATGGCGATGCTCGAGCGGCTCGAGCGGCAGGGAACGCCGGTCACCGCTGCGGCCACCGCCGCGGCTCCCCTCGACCTGTACCTGAGCATTTCCGGGTATCTCCACTATCCCCGGAAAATCGATGCCGACTGGCTCAACACCTTGCTGGTCATGAACGTTTTCGCGCTGCAAGAGTACCACCAGCTGCCAGGATTCGCCGCCTCTGTCCTGACGCCTGCCGGCTACGAAAACGGACGGAAGCTCTACCACTCCGATCCCTCCTTCCGGAGTGAGGACCTGCCCGTCGATCTCCGGGCCCTCATTCGGGAGGAGTATTTCAATCCTCCTACATTCAGCCGGTCCCGGTGGGGGCGGATCCTCAATGAGTCATCCGTCTACCGCTGGGTCATCCAGACCCCCGTGCGCAATGACTACGGCGGGAGCGACGAGGCGATCACCGTCGGCGTCGGCCGCATGGCCCAGACCTGGCAGCAGGCCATGGGAGCGGGCAACCAGAGGGTCCAGGCTATCTCCATGGGGTCGGACGCCACCCACCGGGGGACTTTTGCCCGTGCCGTCGCCGAGTGGAAGGTTTGGTTTGATTCCATGCGGTAAACAGGGGGGATCCAGAGGCCCGGAGGCGGCGAGCTACTCCCGGTGAACCCGGGCCGACTGCAGCGCCGCCCTCCGCTCCCTTTCCCTCCCCTTTCGCGCCCGGCCGCTGCCGAGGGCACCCCTACCGGCAGGAGTTTCCCCTCTCCCCCCGCGCTGTCGGGGAAAAAGATTCGCGGGCGCCGTGAGTCCAGTGTCCCCGGCAAGCCTATCGCGGCCCGACCTGACAACCCAACGGGGGCGGCCGACCGGCCCCGTGTCCTAGGACGCGCGCCCGGGTCGCATCCCCGGGGGCTCGACGGGCACTCTTGGGGCCATGATCCTGCCCCGCAGCAACACTCCCTTTGCCCATTTCCTGCGCGACCGCATGGCCGCCCTCGGCCTCGACCGCCGCACCTTCCTGCAACGCATGGGCTATCGCCAGCCCTCCAAGGCCGAGCGCCGGATCCGGCGGGTCAACCAGTGCGGGCTGGGTCGGGACGGCGATGAGTTTCTTCGTCGGCTCGGCACCGCTCTCGCCATCGACGACGAAGAACAACTCCACCGCCTCTTTGCGGCCCAGCAATGTTATTTCTCGGAGCGGGCACAGGCGCTCTACCGGCGGCACTTCGTGCCCAACGCGACCTTCAGGACCCTGCGCGAGCAAGCCGATCCGCCCATCCGGCAGACCTTCAGTCGCGCTCCTTTCTACAAGCCCGTGAAGCTCGATACCACCCGCGACCCCACGACCTTCCCGCAACAGGTGATGGACGAGTGGCATGGCAACCAGCGCACTGGCGGGCCCTTCGGCAGGATCCTCGGCTTCTACGTGAACTACTCCCCCGACCTCGCCGTGGAGTACAACGAGCGGGGCTACGAGATCGGCCGGAAAAACCGCCCCGTCCGCTTCAGCCTCGTGACCGTCGTCGATCAGGGACACACCACTTGGGAGATGCGGCAGCACTGAGGGACGAGCATGCGGGCCGGTGGCCCCGCGCCCCCGGAGCCCCCGGTACACAAAGGCCTCACCTCCGGGCAATCCTGACTCTTTCCCGGAGGCACCTCTGCTGGCTGCCACCACCTCCCTGAGCCAGCCGCGACACCAGCGCGCCGGGAAGGCCACCCCGGACCCGCACCCGCACCTGCTCCCGGCCCACTCCCGGGCCCACCGAGCCGCTTTCCTTCCCCGTCCCCGTGACTCCGCGAACCAGCTCCCTCCCTTTCCCTCCCTTACCGCCCGCCCCTCCCGCCTCGGTGGGGGCAAAGAAGGCAGAAGATCCACTCCGCAATCATTTCATTTTTACATGAATCTGAAATCTCAACAAGATCGTTGTTCCTCAATCCCTTAAGAGAAAAAGGCCCTTCTCAGAGTTTCACTATGACACCCTCAATTTTTGACGCACCCCCTTTGGCGCGCTTCCGTCCCGTCATGCATTCACCCGCACCCATCCCTCGTTCCCCTTTCTCCGGCGGACCGTTGACCCGCGGCCCCGGCGCCCCGCACCCCCTCGCCGCGGGGCCATCGCCGGCCCTCCCCGGCGGCCTCCCACTGCGGCCCCGCCCCACCCAGCGCCCCTGTGGTCCCTCCTCTCACTGACCCCCTGGACCGATCTCATGACCCAAATCCTTCCCACCCTTCCGGGCACCGACCCCCAGAGAACCTTTGATTTTCACGACCTCGTCGCCCTCTGGCTCCTTCGCTGGTTTGCGAACGAGCGCGCCCGTCGCCACCTCTTCCGCCGCAAGCGTTTCTTCGACGACGACCTGGCCCGGGCCATGGGCGTGGAGGAGCTCACGGACGAGGAGGAACTCACGCCCGAGCAGTGCGGCGAGGTCTTGTCCAGCCGGCTGGCGGAGCTCGAGCGTCGCCACCGCGAGGAACCCCTCGACCGTCCCCTCCGGAATAATTTCGACGCCCTCGGCCGCCTCCTCGGTCTCGGAGCGGAGGAACAGGAGGTCGTCCGTTTCTTCGCGGTCCTCGTGGTGGAGGACGAGCTCGCGGGGGCCCTCCGCACCCTCTCGGCGCACCGCCGCACTCGCATGGAGCCCCTCGCGGAAAAAATCCTCGGGCCGAACAACACCGCCCTTCGGGACGCCTTCGACGGGCGCGGCCCCCTGCACGAGACCGGAGTGCTCCAGATGGAGGAATACCGCTTCACCGGGTATGTCGGACCCATCTTTTTTTCCGAGGACCTCGCCCGCGACCTCGTCTACCGGGACCTCAGTGACGGGGAAATCCTGCGCGAGACCGTCCTTCCGACAGCTCCGGCCACCCTTGGTTTCGCGGATTACCCGCATCTTGCGTCCTCCCTCGAGCTTCTCCGCCCCTTCCTCGCCCGGGCTCTCTCGGAGCATCGGCCCGGGGTGAACGTGTTCCTGCACGGACCCGCCGGGACCGGTAAGACCGAGCTCTCCCGCCTCCTCGGGGAGGATGCCGGCGCCCAGGTGCACGAGCTCGCCTCCGCAAACCGGCAGGGCAAGCCCCTCGATCCGGAGAAGCGCCTCGAGCGCATCCGGCTGGCCACCCGCCTACTCGGGGCGGACCAAATCCTCGTGATCGACGAAGCCGAGGACCTTTATCCCCGCCCCCTCCCCCTCGCTCTCGGCGGCGGGCGGGCGTCAACGACCAAGGCCTGGCTCCACCGGACCCTCGAGACGAATCCGGTGCCGGTGATCTGGATCGCCAACGACACCGGCGGGGTGGATCCCGCCCAGGTCCGGCGGTTCAGCTTCTTTCTTGAAGTACCCGTGCCCCCGCGCAGCCAGCGCCGGATCATCCTCGAGCGCGCCTCCGCGGACCTCGTGAGTCCCGTCACTACCGATCGCCTGAGCGCCTCCGAGCACCTATCGCCCGCGGTCGTCGAGCGAGCCGCGCACGTGCTGGCCACCACCACGGACCGCCTCGCGGACGCCCGCTCCCGGGACACCGCCTTCGTCCGCCTCGTCAACCAGACCCTCCGCGCCCAGGGCCTGCCCCGAGTGCCCGCGCGCGCCCCGGAAACCGCCCTGCCCGACCTGTACCGGGCGGACTACCTCAACTGCCGGACCGATCCCGCTGCGCTGGCCATCTCCCTCGCCCGCCACCCCTCGGCCTCCCTCTGCCTGTACGGTCCCTCCGGCACCGGAAAGACCACCTACGCCCACTGGCTCGCCCGCGCCCTCGACCGACCCGTGCACGCCCACCGGGCCTCCGATCTCCTCTCCGCCTATGTCGGGAAATCCGAGCAGAACATCGCCCGCGCCTTCGTGCGGGCGGAGGAGCACGGGGCCCTACTCCTCATCGACGAGATCGACTCCTTCCTGCGCGACCGGACCACCGCCGAGCACAGCTGGCAGATCAGCCAGACCAACGAGCTCCTCACCCAGATGGAGAGCTTCGACGGGATCTTCGTGGCGTCCACCAACCTCTTCGCCGAGCTGGACGCGGCCACCGTTCGCCGCTTCGACCTCAAGCTCTTCTTCGACGCCCTCCGACCCGAGCAGGCGGCCCAACTCCTCCGCGCGCACTGCGCGGCCCTCGGGATTCCCGTGCCCACCGCGGCCCAGATCGAGACCGTGAGCGGGCTCACCGGGCTCACCGTGGGGGATTTTGCGACCGTCACCCGCCGGGCCCGTCTCCAGCCCGTGGAGGATCCTGCCGCCTTTCTCACCGGCCTCCGGGAGGAGCTCCAGCACAAGAAGGACGGACCCCGCCGCGGGCCGCTCGGCTTCCGGGCCGACTGAAGAGCCCGCCCACCGGCCCCCGCCGGCCCGACTCTTTCGCGAGACCGATCGGCCTCACTCACCCAACCCTACCCAACCCAGGAAATCCCATGAACCAGACCCCTACCAATAACGACTCCACCGACAACAACGAAGCCCCCCACATCCGGACCATCCACCCGTACTACGACGACTGGCTGCAGGCCTGGGTCTTCGACGACCCCTCGACCGGCCTCGTCAAGGAAGGCCTCGTCGACGGCACCGACCTCCTCATCGAGCGGGCGACCGCCGACTTCCCGAATCCGCGGGCCGGCTTCCGGGCCGATTTCAGTGACCGGCCCTTCGCCGACCAGCACCTCCACCTCGTGCGGCGGGAGCCCAACGAACTCGCCGGGGGTTACTACTACTACTCCCCCGAGTTCGACCAGCTCGGCTGGCTCTGCCCGGCCCTCTTCCTCTACTTCACCGAAGGGGCCCCCGAGGAAATCTTCGTAAGGGTTTCCCCCGGCCGCTGACCGCCTGCCCGCAGCAGGTCGGCGGCACCGCCCGGGCGTTTCCCCGGGAGCGCTCGCGGCGGACCGCCGGGGGAGGGCGGAGGTCCCGGCCTCCCCCACGATCCTCCCCCTCCCTCCCCTCCCCGCGGGCGCCGTCTTGGTCCCCACGGGTTCGCAGCGGTCCCGCCCCGCCGATCTCCTACCGCTCCCCCGGGACCTCCCCCGGCACCCGGCACCCAATCCTCGCTCCGTGACCCGATCCTTGGTTCTTCGCCTCCCTCCTTCATGCCCTCCGACTCCCCCACCCTCCTCTTCGCCTACGGTTCCTCCTTGCCCGGACTGCACGGCTTCTTCCCGGAAGAATCCCCCGCCCGCCGCCGGCTCGGTCTCGCCCGAACCGAGGGCCGCCTCGCCTTCAACGGTATCGACGGCGTTCTCCTCCCCGGCCCGGGACAGACCTTCGGCGAGCTCCTCGAGATCGACCCCGCCGACCTCCCCCGCCTCGACGCGGAGGCCCAGTGCGCGGAGGGCGATCCCCCGCGTCCTCCCCTGCGGCGGAGCCCACTCGGCGTGACCCACCTCGACAGCGGCCAGACCCTCACCGTGGAGGCCTACCAGCCCCCCGCCGCCGCCCGGGCCGGGCTCCGCACCCGCACCGCTGTCCACGACTACCGGGGCGCCCTCCTCAAGGGAGACATCGAGGAGAACTGGTACCTCGCCTTCGGCTCGAACCTCGACCCCGACCGACTGCGCGGGCGCGTCGGGGACTTCACGGAGGAGTGCCCCGGCCTCCTTCCCGGCTTCCGCCTTGTCTTCAACAAGCAAGCCAACGAGCACCATGCCTACGCCAACCTCGCCAGCGATCCCGACGGCCCCGGCTGCCCCGGCGTGGCCTACCGGCTGCGGCCCGACCAGATCCGCGAGCTCGATGGCTACGAGGGCACACCCCGGCACTACATCCGCCTCGGCCTTCCCTTCGTGCCCGAGGATTCCCCGGCCACTCCCCTCCTCGGCTTCGCCTATGTCGCCCAACCCGAAAGGCTCGTCCGGCAGCGTCCCCCCACCACCACCTATCTCGAGCACCTCCGCCGCGGCTACCGGCTTCGCGGCTGGACGAGGGAAATCGAAGTGCCTTCGTAGGATTCCGGGCCCTTCAGAGGGTGGAGGAGGCGGTCCGGGAGTCCGGAGGACGAATCCGCAGGTGGGATCCCCACGCGCCCGGCTCCCTTGCCCGTGCGCCAGCCGACGGACCCGGCCCTTCCCTCCCGGGACCCTAAAACACCTTCCGCACGGCCACCCAGAAGCGCCAGCCGTCGTTGGAGCCGTCGGTGTTGTCGCCGGTGACCGGGTCGGCGACGGGGTTGTCCCCGATGGGGTGGGCGGCGGTGCCGCTCACCCGCAGGTCCCAGGGGAGGACGAGGTCCGCCCCGACGCCCCAGCCCTGCAGGTCGTAGGTGTTCGAGGACTCCACCTTCGTGGAGCGCTGGTAGACCCAGCCGTAGTCGTAGAAGAGTTTCACGCTGACCCCGTCGAAGAGCCCCTGGCGCAGCTCCGCCGAGGCCGAGAACCCGTCGTCCCCGGAGATCTCCTGCGGCGGGTAGGCCCGCACGCTGTTCGGGCCCCCGATGTAGTAGCTCTCCGAGGAGTCGAGGTTCTTCGTGGCCACCTGGCCGTCCCCGAAGACCAGCAGGGAGGTCCGCGGGAGCACCTCCGGGAGAATCCGCTGCAGGCGCTGCAGGTCCCCGGTGAACACTCCGTAGCCCCCGGCGGTGTCGTTGGTGGCCGCGTCCTGCGCCTCGTAGTCCGCATCGCCAGAGAGGTCGAGGTTGCCAAAGGTGGCCCCCACCCCCGCGTAGGTCACCCCGCCCCCCAGAAAGTCGTCCGCCAGGTCCGCCCGCAGCCCGCCCCGGCCGTAGAGCACCTCCTTCTGCGAGGTCGTCTCCCCCTGCTGCTCGTTGTCGTAGCGCTTCCAGCCCCCGCTCCCCTCCAGGTAGAGGTTCCCGGCGGCCCGCCGCACCAGCGGGTAGCGCAGGTCCCCCGCCGCGGTGATCGCGTCCCCCTTCGCGTCGAGCGCCTCGAACTCGTCCACCAGCTTGTAGTGCAGGTAGGACCCGCTCACCCCCAGCCGCAGCCCGTTCGTGCCCACCGGCACCTCCCAGGAAGCCCGGCCGTAGCGGTTGCCCTCCGTGTACAGCCCCGAGAACTGCAACCGCGAGCCCACCCCGAAGGGCGACTCCAGGGCGAGCGCCGCCGTCCCCCGGCTCTCCCCCGTGCTCTTCGCCCCGAAGTTGTCGTAGGCCAGCGATCCGGTCACCAGCGGCAACGCCTCCACCACCCCGAGCAGGTCCGTGCGGCCCGGCTCCTCCGAGGGCGCCAGCACCGCCCGCGCCCCCACCCCGGGCAGGTCGTTCAGGAGCAGCGAGCCCCGCCGCACCCGGTCGAGCGAGAGCGGCTCCTCCCGGTCCTGCCCCGCCTCGAGGAAGCCCCGCAGGAAGTCCGGCCGCAGCCGGCTCTCCGCCCCCGGCGGCTCCTCCTGCATCCGCACCTCCCCCAGCCGGGCCTCGTCGATGCGCACGGTCAGCACGCCCCCGGAGAGGTCCTGCTCGGGCAGGTACACCCGCGCGAGGTAGCCCGCCGACCGGTAGGCCGCCGTCACCACCCGGGCCAGCTCCTCCATCTGGGCGAAGGCGAGGTCCCGCCCGGCGTACTCCGCGGCGATCGCCGCCAGCTCCGACGCCGGCAGCACGGTGTTCCCCACAAACTCGATCTCCCCGATCGGCACCCGCGGGGCGTCCGCGGGAATCTCCGGGGCCGGCGCCGCCTCCTCCCGCTCCACTCGGTCCTCCGAGGGCGCCGGGATCCGCTCCCGCGGCTGGTCCCGCTGCACATCCCGCAGGATCGCTCCCGCATCCGGAGCCCGCGGCCCCGACTCCTGCGCCGCGGAGGGCGACGGGAAGAGCAGGGCAGCGGCGAGGGGAATGCACGCTGCCGCTCCTTGGGTGCAGCCGAAGACTCGCCGGATCCCTCCGGGATTGGTAGTCCGGGTCGGCATCACGCGGTTGAGGGTACCTGCGGGGCCGCCGCAAGGAGTCCCGCTACGCCGTCTCGGTCCCTGGGGAGGGGCGGCCACAGGGGCAGAGCCGGGTGTCGGCAAGCGAGGAGAACTGCCTCGGAACGATCGGGAACCAAATCCACCGATAACTTAAAGTCCCCGCGAAGAGGTAAATACAACGGAGTAACGGTTTCCCCAGCGTTACCGAAACGCCCCCACCGGAAGCTACCGAGGCCGGATTCACTGCCTTATTTGGCAGTCGCCGAACCCCACCCATGCCCTCGCGGGCAAAAGGAATTCAGGCCTGCGTCCGTTCCCAGGCGGTCTGGAGCGGCTCGCGGAGCGCGGTGGCAAACCGGCGCTCGAGCATCCGGGGACCGTACTCCGGAAAATCCGGGAAGCGTTCTCGGAGGTTCCGGGCGTGCGCCCGGGCTTCCTCCGGCCGACCCCTGCGCTGGGCAAGGGCGATGCGGCCGAGCCGTTCGACCCACTGGCCTTCGGAATACGCCCGCGCCAATTCCTCCTCGGCAAGCTGATTCTCGCCCCGGGCAAGCAGCGCCGCAAACGCGGCGGTGTGGACAAGGCGGGGATAGTGGGTGAGATCGGCGGTGATTCGGCGGAGGAGGGGATAGGCTTCTCCAATGCCTTGCCCGAGGGCGAGGCAGGCGCTGAGGGCAAGGGCTTGCAGCGAACGGGGAACGGTCGGGTCCCGGGCTATCGCGAGGGTGCGCTCGAGGCATTCGTCCTCGCGCCGCAGGACATAGCTCCGAAAGGCACCGGACACCCGCGCGAGGGGATCCTGCGGGTCGATGCGCAGCGCGCGGCGGGTGAGTCCTTTGGCCTCCTCGGGAAAGGATGCGCGACGGGAAAAGTACTCGAGGTAACCTCCAAACTGGTGAAGGGCGTGAAACCCGAGCAGGGAGGCTTCCTCGGGATGCTGGTCGCGCGCCAGCCGGAAAGCCTCCTCGCCCTGCCTCCACGCCTCCTCGGTGAGCACGTTCCCAAAGTGCTTGCCGGCGAGGAGGGCTTCCGCAAAGGGGGAGGCGGAGAGGGCCTGCCGCGGGCGGAGGGCCTGCAGGTACCGATCGATCCGGCCAAAATCACTCCCGATTTCCTCCGCAAAGCGCTCGATGACTCCGGTCAGGGAACTGCCACCTGCCTCTCCCCGCTCCAGGGGTTGGCGGGAGGAGACCAGCAGCGAACGCCCCTGGGTTTCCCACAGCTCGAGCCGAATGCCCGGGCCGTCGCCGATCGTTGTCCCCGCAACCACCACGAGGAACTCGCACCGCAGGGTGTGCGCCCTCTCCCAGGGACCGGGACCGTCCGCGAAACCAAGGGGTCCGAAGATCTCGAGGTGCCGGCAGCGACGCAGGGTCGGCACGAGCTCGCTGGCGACGGCATGACCGGGGAATTCCGCCGCGGAAGTGCCCGCCGCACCCCGTTCAAACCAGACCGCAAGACGGATTCGCTCGGGAGCGACCACCGAAAGCCGCCCGGGGCGGTCCTTCCGGACGACCTTCACCCGGTAGCCAGTCGGAGACAGGCGGAGGACGATCGGATCTTCAGCCCCCGCTTCCCGGTAGTACGCTTCGATCCCCCGCCGCAGGCGGTTCATGGCCACGCGGACGACCGAGCGGGTCTCCGTGTCAAGATCGGCGGGCAGGCCGAGAGCCTCCACGCCGACGGCGTACTGGACGGGGGCATGTCCGGGATCGCGGAGGTAGCCTTCCACCAGGTAGCGGAGAAGGCGGCCGAGCTGGGGCTTGCCCGCGAGGGGCGGACGCGCGAGCACCCGCTCGACCTGCGCCCGGACTTCGTCGGGGGCGCACGCTCCCGCCTCCGCCAAATCCCCGGGAGGGGCAGGGGGCATCGGGATCGAGGGTGGGAAAGCGGGCGGCACGGGCGAAAGCGGGAGCGGAGGTCGCGGCGGTACCAGGAAGAAAGCCTAGGCACGGAGGAGTTGTTGCCACCGGGCGAGGAGGAAGTCCCTGGGGCCCGCCGCAAAGATCCGGCCGAGAACAATTTGTGGGCGGTCCGCAAAGCCGGGAGCTGCCGCCAACAGGATTCCCCGCTCCTCGCGCGCGGTCTCCCCCCAGCCGAGGTCCATCGCAATGAGTCCCCGGAGGAGGGAATCGAACCAGACGACCTCGAAGGAGGCACGCTCCACCTCGGCAAAGGCCGCCCGCAGGCGGCCCTCGCGGTATTCGTGCACGCCGCGGAGGCTGTGAAAGACCCGGGGAAAGGTCCGTAACCCGGCAAAAAGCTCGTCCACTCGGGCGAGGGTTCCCGCCGGGTCGAGGTCGGCCACGAGTCGGCAATTTGCCCCGAGAATGCGCAGGTGCGCGGAGACGGAGGAATCCTCGAGGAAATCCCGGGAGAGGGAGTCGAGGCGCTCGGGATTGGCCTCCGCCATCGCCACGAAGATCTCCCCCAACCGAGGGACCGCACCCGTCGGGTCGAGGCTGAGGGCCCTCGCCACGCGCTCCCCCGCCCCATACGGAAAGGGCGCGAGCGCCTCCGGGTCATCCTGCCAGCCGAGGACCTGCAGGATGGCCGAGGCTCCCAGAAGAGTGGCTTCGTGGGGGTAGTGGACGAGGCCTTCCTCCACGGCCGAGAGCGCGGCCCGCAACCGCTCGGAGGAAAACCGCCCCTCGAGGACCTGCGCGAGGAGAAAGCGCTGGGGAAGCGACAGCTGCCCGCCCGTGACCGACTCCTCACTGGCACCCACGAGGTACCGGTCGATCAACCCGAATTCCGACGCCACCTCCACCGCGAAAGCCTGCAGGACCTGCCCGATCGCCTGCTGCCGGAGGGGATCGAGGGAAAAGCTCCACTGGAAGTGGTCGAGGAGGACGCCTTCCTCCGGAGCTTGCAGGTAGACGCGCAAGAGGAGGGCTCCCTCGCACTCCTCGAGCGAACCGCGCAAAAGGAAGGAGTCGGGATCCTCAGGGGGCGCTCTCGAGGCTACTTCACGCGAACCGAGAAGATTCGGGGCCACCACCGTGACCCGGCCCGTTCCCGCGAGCCAACCGGCACACTCCCGGGACAGCTCGCGGGGGAGCGATTGGTAGGGCTCGGACAAGCCCCAACCGGCGAAGGGCTCGATCCGCAGGCGGGATCGACGCATCCCCTCCCCCGCTCCGGGGTCCGACCGCTCCCAGCACAGGTGGTAGCCCGCTTCCGCCAGCCGGATCCGCAACGGCTCGCCCGCTCCCGGTCCGCGATAGTACTCCCGCAACTCCCTCCGCAGACGACTCATGGCCACCCGGACCACCGAACGCGAACGGGGATCGAAATCCGCCGGCAAACCCAGGCCCTCCACCCCCAACCGGTACTGGTCAAGCGAGGAAATCCCCTCCTCCTTCCCGGCCTCCTTCATCAGGTAGCGCAGGAGACGGCCGCTTTGCCGGGTCGACCGGAACGCGGGCTCCGCCAGCAGCTGCCCCATCGCCTCCTCCCCCCCACTCCCAGACTCTCCCACCCCAGAACACGGATTCTCCCCGGGGTCCGAAAGGGAATGGGGGGATGGGTTCATAGGAAAAATGATCTAATGACATTTTGGATCTATTCAAAAATTCCCACCAAATGCAAACGATTTCCCTCCCCCACCCCGAATCACCCCTCACGAGAAAATTTTCCCACCAAAAAACCGCCCAATCCCGATCAACCCCCTACTCCCCACCAACCCCCCTTCCCCCTCCCAGAATCCCCCACCGCCACCCTCCAATTGATAGCGCTTTAAAGGGACATAGCTTTGTAATCAGGGTAACCATGGGCAGGAAGGATTGTCGCCCTCCTCACCCAAGCGAAGCGCGTGGGAAGCTCCCAAGCGCGGCCTACGGCCACCCTTTCCGGACAAACGCACCGCCCCTGGGAAGATTCCCCCATCAAAACCTCCTCCAACCCCAATCGACCCAATGACACCTCCCCCACACCCTCCCCGCCTCAGCCCTGCCCAGACCCCCGATCCCGCACCGCCGCCCCTCTCCAATTTTTTCGGTTAAAAAGGGACAAAGCTTTGTAATCAGGATACACAAGACTGGAAAGGAAAGTCGCCCTCCCGACCCAAGCAAAAGGCGTTGGAAGCTCCAAGGCGGCGCCTCGGGCCCACCATTCCGCACGCCGACACTAATCAAGACCAGCTTTCCCCAACCGGAACCCGCCCCACCCCGAACGACCCAATGGAAGCTCCCCGCACCCCCCACCGCTCCCCGCAACACCTTCCCCACCCATCCCCGATACCTCAACAAGCCCCCCTTACCCCAATCTACAACCACCTCAACCAAGTCCCGATTTTAGGTGCTTAAAAGGGACATAGCCTTGCTATCACGATGACCAACCACGGGAAGGAGAACCGCCCTCCGCACCCAAGCGAAGCGCGTGGGAACCTCCCATGCGCGGCCCGCGGCTACCAGTCCCGGACGACGCCACTGCCCCTGGGCAGATTTCCCCACCAGAAACCCCTCCAACCCCAATCGACCTAATAGCACCTCCCCCAAGAAATCACCCCTCCCGCCCACCTCCCCGCCCAACAGCAACCCCTCCCCCCTAACCTCCAGCCACCCCGACCAAACCGCGAGCTTTTCGCGCTTTGTAGGGACATAGCCTTGTAATCGCAACCAC
>CAJXLM010000054.1 GCA_913056175.1 uncultured Opitutia bacterium
CTCTGGAATTTCAGGTCTCATATTCAATCTCAAAGATGAAGACTGGATTCCTGTGGCGGGACACGCCCCTGCTCCACCGGACATGCCCTTGCCAGCGGTTCTTGCCCGCCATTCTCTGGAGAACGTAGCTGAGGTGCTTCGCCGTTCGGCAGTGCTCATTGATCCGACCCGATGAATGTTGTTGAAGGGCTCCCAGAAGCTCGGCCGCAGTACCTCGAAACCGGGCCTGTTGGGCCAGATAGCTGCCGATGACTTCGACGATGGGAGCATCTCTGTCCCCTGCTTCCAGCAGGCCGGCAACGGTCGGATGAACATACTCCCGGACTCCGAAGCGGGCCTTCTTATGATTGGAAGGGACCTCGAATTCATCGACGAAAGTGAGAAAGTTGGGCAGGTCATCCAGCAGAGATTGCCGGAACCGATGCCGTTCCTGCTCGGTGGCGTCGTTGTTGGGAAGCACGGCGGGCCGCCGGCAGTAGAAGAAGATTACCTTGTCCCTAAAACTGGGGTCCTCGATCGGCGAGGGCAGGATCCCAACGGAGTCGGGATCATCATTGGCGGACACGCTGATCCTCCAGATCGGGCGGAGAGTGAGGGGGTCCTTGAATTTCCCCTCACAACTGATCCGCTCGTTGGCCACGAGCTTTTTGAGCTGCTCCCGGAAGGAACGTTGGGCATCGGGCGTGCGGGCCATTCCCGGATCACTGGCAACAAGGTGCTCCGCCCGGAACAGGTGTGAGGTGAACCGATCCTGCTTTCCCTCGAGGATGCTGCTGGCATCTTCCTCCCGACCACCGAGACATTGGGTAATGATAGTCTGGAGGAAAGTCTTCCCGCAGTCGGGGGGCCCTACCAGTACGATCGCCTGACCTGGAAGGTGTTGGTCGGGGTGGCGGAGGGCTGCCCTGGCTCGCTGAAGCCAACCCAGAAAAACCGTGAGCTGGGTCTCGTCCTCTTGGAAAAGGTCCACCACCAGCTCCAGCATGGGTCCGGGCTCCTTTTTGCCTGAACCTTCGAGGAAGGCTGGGGAGTCAGTCGCAATGACGAGCTTGCCTTCCTCCTCGTACACACCGGCCGTCCTCCCTCCAAGGGGTCCTGCGTAGACAACTCTTCGTTCTCGCTGAATCCTTAATAAGACCCGTTCCGCCTGAGAGACCGGCTCGCCGTCCGGACGGGATTTTGGTGCTCCGAGCTCATACAAGCGAAGGAGCATGTCCTCACGCCGTTGGATGGAGTGGTAGCGGTCGCCGTTGCGCTCAAAGTAGGTGCTGCCATCAAAGGCGAACCTGGCGACGATCCTGGCGGCAGCTTCCTCGTTGAACTTCGGGTTTGAGGCCTCCCGCTCCTGTGCAGCTGTCTGCTTTTCCTCTTCAAGGGACTTGACATCGTTCTGGAACGGCCTGCGGCCCGCCAACCCGGTTTGCTCAACCAACTTTGCACAGTTGTCAAAGTTCATGCCACCCGCTCGCTTGGCGAGGAGGCCGATTTCCACGAGCCTCCGACGAACCTTCCGCTCGCCCAGGCCAGCATCAGCGCCGGCTTGCAGCCGCCCCTGCTCGAGCCGGAGGAGCTCTACAGCAAGCTCACCGGGGTGCATGCCGGCATCGACCTCCACAGCCTCCTCAGCGGCCTCCTGCCAGCGTTGACGAAGCTTCTCGTCGTCCAACTGAAGCTCCTCGCGTAGGTCATCCCACGCTTTGGGTCCGTCGATCGGCAGCCGTGGAAGCCACACGGGAATGTCCACGAGGTCGGCCAGCCTCACGGCCGCATGAGAAAACTGCCCGTTCAGCGCCGTATCGGAGTCGCCGGCGAGCAGGATCCTCCTTGGTCGGGCGTGGTCGATGTACGATTGGAGCTCGGGAACAAGTCGTTCCCCTCGGGCGAAGCCGAAGAAGCCGGATTGCCCGACCGTGGGAATCCCGGCGTTGGTCAAAGCCAAGCTTTTGAATTCGCCTTCCACAAGCACGATGTCGTCGCCGGGTGCGGGGCGCTGCGCCCCCGGCGAGAGGTAGGCGTGAACGGAGCTCCCGCTCCGCTGGTGGTATTTCCGGTTGCCTATGGGCTCGTCGAGCCGAAGGCGGCCGTACCCATTGGCGTCGGGGTACGGGATCCACAAGCCGGCGGCCTGAAGACCGCAAAGCTTCTCAGCCTCGCCGGCCTCGACGTGCCGGACGCCGGCCTGCTCAAGCTCCCAGTCCCAGAGTCCGGGTCGGGTCCGGGCTTGCTCTTTGGCGTCCTGCGGTGCAGTCTCCTCCTGAATCTGTTTTGCGCTTGGGAGGGCCTCGACGGTCGCAGCCGTCGGGGCCTTTCTGTTGGTCATTTTTGGCCTCCCTGATCGCTGGTTCCGAGGAGCGCCGCCTCAGCTTCGTCGAGCCTGTAGCGGACGAGCCTGCCGCCACCGATGCGGTGGCCACGGATGAGCCCGCTTTCCACCCACCGGTGAACCGTGCGGAGGGAAACGTCGTAACGAGCGGCGAGGTCTTTCGCAGAGACGAAGACGGGGCCGCGTGTCGGGTTGTCGTTGATTGTCTGCATACGGACAGAAGTTGCCCGAAGCAGACTTTGAAATTCTACGTGCCTATTTTTCGGGAAAGCTCACGCATCCCAGAAGCTCCTGTGTGGCAGCAGGATCCGGAAGAAATTATCCCCCGGCGTCCTCGGGCGGTGCGTAGCCCTCGGGTGGCCAATCATCGCCGAGCCGAAGCGTGTCGAGCGCCCACCGGTCGATGCATTCGGCCATGCCGTTCCCCCGCTGCATGAAGCGCTTCAGGTCCCGCTTCCACTTCCTCCCATGCTCGCCTCGCGCTGTGCCCCTGCGCTCGAGCCCGCGCTCCGTCGGTGATGGCGAGTGCCCGCCGGGTCCACTCAGCAATCCCCAGACAGTCCGCTCCTCCGGCAGGCAGTCCGTCATCGGAAGCTCCGTGCCGGCCTCGCGTGCCCCCGCAAGCCTCTCGTCGAGCGCCTGCACGGACTCCCGAAAGGCTTCGACGTTGGGCTCGCCGCCCTCCAGCAGCCAAGGGTCGGGTGCGGCGAACCATCCAAAGCGCCAAGCGTCGGCGACCATCGCCATCGCCAGCGGTGTGCGTGGCCCTTCCAAGGGCTTCCCCTGCCTCACAAGCGCTTCCAGCGCGGCAATCCGGCCATTCCACCGTGCTTGCGCTTTGAGGACGACAGCGAGCTCCTCGAGGGCCTGTGCGTTGCCGGAGCGAACAAGCCGCACAAGCTCGCTGGCCGCGCTCTCCTGCACGCTGGTCGGTTCGTCGCGCAGGTCGTCCTCGCGAATCGCTTTCGCCCCGACCAGCCCGGCAAGGTCGCCGACGCCCTCGGCGTCGCCAGCGTGGACAAGCCGCACAAGCTCTACAGCGATGGCCTCAAGCCTGCTGCCGGGCTCCTCCACGCCGACAATCCGCCCTCCTGCGTCCAGCTTCGGGCGGCGTCCGGGCAAGGGGATCGACCAATCCTGCGGCCGTGAACGAATGCCGCTCAGCGCATCGGCCAGCTGCACGGCCTGTGCCGATGCTGGCTCCTTCCGTGGCCTGCCGCTCAAGCCTGCGCCTCCGCCTCCTCGCCGGCGCTGCCGAAGCGGATGAGCTCGCCGCTCCCGTCGGGCACGATGTCGAAGAATTCCCGTGCCTGCTCCCCGGTGGCGAGCGCTCGGTAATGGCGATGCAGGGTGCCGGGGCTGTTCCCTCCCCATTGCGCGACGCGGGCCTCGTCACCCGTCAGGGCCAGCCGGTATGTCAGGGCGCTATGCCGAAGCACGTCGGCCTGCCACTCGCGAATGCCGGCGTGCTCGCGGACGTCCCTTAGCGTGGTGGAGGAGCGTTTCTTTTCCGGTGCCACCGGGCCGGATTGCCGGGCGTAGGATGCGAGCCATTTGACGGCATTCGCGGGAATCTCGACGACGCGGCGCTGCCTGAGCTTTCCGCTGCGGACGACGATCGTGCGTGCGGCGAGGTCCACGTCGGACCAGTCGAGGCGCTCGCATTCTGCCTGCGGCCGGAGCCCGGCGAACAGGCAGCACGCGACGTACGGCAACCACTTGCCGCCTGCGAGCTCCGCGGCCGATTCCATGAGCGCCCGAGCCTGCTGCGGCGAAAGAATGCTTGGGCGCGGTGCCTCGTTCCGTGGGCGTTCGACGGCCTCGACGGGATTCGCCAGCACGTGGCCCTGCTTCAGCGTCCACCGGAAGAACCGGGAAAGGCGCAGCCTCCGGTTAGTGCTGGTCCGCGGCGAGGCTCCTGCGGCGAAAACGTAGCGCCGGCAATCCTCCTCGCCGACGTGGGCAACGGGTTGGTCCTCGCCGACGAAGCGGCAGAAGTGCCCGAGCTCGGACGTCAGGGAGTCGATCGTGCTCGGGCGCAGGTTCGACGTGGCCAGAGCGCCAATGAATTCCTCCACGAGCTCGCCGATGGGGCGGTGCTGGAGGGCTGCCTCACGCTCGCGCCCGGCGACGTAGGCGTTGACCACGTCCAGCAGGGAAACGTTGTACGGCCGGAGCTTTTCCAGCGCCTCGACGTGGGCACGCCTCTCGGCAGGAGAGAGGCTTGCGGCCTCCAGTCCAGCGCCGCGGGCCTCGCTTTGAAGGTTGCTGGCGAACAGCTGCGCCTCGCGCTTTGAACGGAAAAACTTCCGCCTCCGCTTGCCGGAGGGGTCGGTGTACTCGATGAGCCACCGGAGGCTTGGGCGCTTGGGGTCGGAGTGGGGTCGGGGTGCGATCGTCATGCTGCCGTAGGACGACAGGAAAGGACGTCTCCTGCAACGAAAAACGCCAACGAGACGCCATCACTGCTTGTAAGCCACTGCAAATCAGTCGATTGCGCTGGTTTGCTAAACCGGTGAACCCCGAAAGGGGTTCCACGGGTTCGAATCCCGTCCTCTCCGCCACTCCCCAACCCCCGCGAGAGGGACAACCGCACGGTTTCGCCCGCAACCGCGCTCGGTGCGGACCGGCGGAACAGAGGATTGGAGTCGCCGGCAACCGGACGAAAATCCGCCCACTAACCACCACCGGGATCGAGGTTCAGTTCGACCCCTTCAGCCTGCTACCACTGGAGAATTCCGGATCCCGATTTCCATGCCTCCCGGAACGCGGGCACCCGCCCCTTCCGTTGAGCCGCCAACGCCACGACCCCGTCCAACAGGACCCGGGTGCCGTTACCTTCTCCCGCTGCCCGCCGTCAGCAGGCGCATAGGCCCGGCGGTTGGCCTTTCCATGCGGGGATCCTCTTCCGCACTCCGGAAAGGGCGGCGCGGGCGACGCCATCCCCCCCTCCCTCGGCATCCAGTTCCCTCCGCCAATCTTCCCCGGATGCGGCAGGGTTGGGGAAGATTTATCTGCGTTCCCCACCGGAAGCCCCGTCCCTCGACCTCCTCCCAGCCCCGCAATCCAAGGGGTCTTCGGGCGCCCGTCGCTCATTGCCATCCAACCGCCAAACCTCCCGGCCAGTCCTCCATCCGAAAAAATCAAAATTCAGCAAGAATAATCCCCGCTTAACTTGCTCCTACCTAAGCGCAGCCGTGCGCACAACCCGCCGGAGCTGCCCATCGACCCATCCCCCCTTAACCCTGTCCCCCATGTCCCAAGAAGACCTCACTCAATTTCTCGAAGCCGTCCGCCAGGACTCCTCCCTCCAGGAGAAGCTCCGCCAGCCCGGGGCCGACCCCGTGGCGATTGCCAAGGAGTCCGGCTACCAGCTTACGCCCGAGGAGTCCCAACGCGCACTCTCTCCTGATTCTCAGGAGCTCCGTGACCAGGAGCTGGAGAATGTAGCCGGGGGCACCGAAGGCGAAGCGTTCGCCTACACCCAGACCCCTTGCATCAACGCGAGCGATTACGCTTGCCGCAACCAGTAAACCTCCCCCTCAACGCATCCCTCCCCCATGTCCCAAGAAGACCTCAAGCAATTCCTCGCAGCCGTCCGCCAAGACCCCTCCCTTCAGGAGCAGCTCCGCCAGCCCGACGCCGACCCCGTGGCCCTTGCCGCTGCGGCCGGGTACCGCATCTCCGCCGAGGAGTACCAAGAAGGATTGGAAGCCCTCTCCGAGGAGGAGATCGAGACGATCGTGGGCGGGGCGCACCATCCAGCCCATCGGCACCACCATTCCTACGGCCACACCTACGGCACAAAAGCGCTCGGCTGCCTCAAGCGCTGCTGAGCACGATTCGACCGGTCTTGCCGTCCGGGTGCCCCTCCGCCCCGGACGATCGAGGCACGGACCGGCACCCGCGCCCCCCCCCGTCCCACAAAAGACCCGTAGTCCCGCAATCCCCCATCATCCCCGGTGAGGGAGCCCAGCCACGCCCCCCTCCCGCTCCCTTCCCGCTCCCGAGTCCCCCTTGCCGCACTCTCCCCCCTCCGCGGCTCGCCCATTTTCTTGAGCCGATCGGCCTCCGCTAGCCGCCATGGAACGATCCCCGGCGGTCCCCCGGCCTGCCCTCCCGGTTCGTTCCCCCTCCTCCGCCCAGTGCCTCTGAACCCCCCGGCATTTAGGAGCCGACTTTCACCCTCAATAAATACATACCGCATTCTAAATGCATTTTCCCCATATTCCCACGTCCCTTTGCGCCCTCCTCCTCGCGGCCATTCTCGCTCACCCCTCGGCCTTCCCTGCCGCGGCGGCCACACCCACCGACAAAGTCACCACTACCCCGGCCCTTCTCCAGCAAGGATTCGGTCCCGGCGGCCAGATCCTGCCCGGCGACGGCGAGAACTACTGCGCCCCCACCTCGAACGCCAACTCCCTCCTCTGGCTGCACAACAACGGCTTCGACCGGCTCTTCGAGCAACCCTTCGAGAGCCGGGAGGACAACGAGGCAAACCTCGTCCTTGCGATCGGTGGTGCCATGCGCACGGACGCGCAGGGCGGTACCGTTCTGCAGCAAATCGCGGACGGGGTCGAGCAGTACCTCCAGCTGAAGGGCTACGGCGGATTCACGGTCACCCCGAAATTTGTCGGCGACGACGCCGGCACCACCCCGGAAGACCTCACCCTTGAGTACCTCCAGCAGGCCAACGACGATTTCGCCTACATGAATATCTCGGTCAACTGGGGGCAGCGCACCGCCAGCGGGGACACATTCCTAGGCGGGCACGCTCTCACCCTCCTGCGAGCCGATCCCGCCCTCGACCGGATCATCCTGAACAACCCCGCGCCTTGGCAGGAAGGTGATAACCCGGAAATCTACACCACCGAGCGGGTCGATTTCGAGGTGGACGGCGAGATCGGCAATTACCTGAACCTCGACCTCACGCCCTACGGGCAGCCAGACATTTTCGCCCTCCTCTACGACACCACCCTCGTCCAGTCCAACACCGACGACCCCGCTACTACGGCTGTCGCCGATCCCTGGGAACTCGTCGGGACGGATGGCGACGACGAGGCCACCAACGGCATCATCAACACCAACGGCGCCTTCCTCACCGTGGAGGCTCCCCTCACGGGCAGCGGCCGCCTCTTCAAGACCGACGCCGACCTCTTCGAGGGCACCCTCGTCCTCCCCGAGGGAGCGAACGGCGGATTCGACAACCCCTACGACTTCACCGGCGGCCTCTTTGTCGACGCCGGCACCCTTCGCCTCGAGGAGAACGAGGGCAACCCCGCCGGCACCGGCGACACCGAGCTCGCCGGGGGCGAACTCGTCTTCGCACCCGCCGGATCCGGCCTCGACCCCTCCCTCGCCCTCGCCGGCGGCACCGGTGACACCTTCACCTACAGCGGGGGCGGCTTGCTCGTCCTCGAGTCCGGCGACCACGACCGCCTCACCGTTACCCTCGGCGGGAATACCGACGGCAGCACGCCGAACTTCCTGCGCGGGGAATTCGAGGAGCTTGGTCCGACCGGCACCCTCACGATCGTGCCCGACCTCGGCCCGGACGCCCTCGGCCACGAGGAGCGACTCCTCGTCGCCGGCACCGGCACCAACCTCCCGGCCCTCACTCACGGCATCGTCGGCCCTGAGGTGATCGTCGCTGATCCCCTCTCCCAGTACGACGGCAGCTTCACCACCTACGACGCCAGCACCGGTTTTCTTCCCGAGCCCGGCACCCCCGTGAGCACGACCCCCCTTGCCGACGCCAACGCCAACGCCCTCGTCGATCTCGACCTCGACCAGACCCTTGCCGCCGGGAGCACCGCGGAAGTGTACGGCGTCCGCGTGGGCGAAGGGCGCACCCTCGCCGGCGGTACCGGTGCCACCCTCCAGCTCGGCGCGGGCACGGCCGGCACCGAGAGCGGCCTGATCCTCAACGGGGGCACCGTGTCCGTTCCCACCCTCGACTGGCGGGCCTCGGTCGGCCACATCTACACCGGCTCCCGCGGCGCACGCATCGACAGCACCCTCGCCGGGACTTCCCAGGGCGGGTTGATCGTCTTCGGCCCCGGCCGGCTCTCCCTCACGGGCGCGAACACCTACGAGGGAGGCACGGTGATCCTCGACGGGTTCGTCTCCGCGGACAACCCCGCCACCGGCGGGGGCTCCGCCACCGGCACGAACTTGGTGCTCGTCTCCCGCAACGGTCTCCTCGCCGGCACTGGCCGAGTCGGTGGCAGCGTCGACCTCAACGGCATCCTCGTCCCCGGCTCGGTCGACAACGAAGGCCGGCACGACCCCTCCGCCTCCACCGCCACCCAGATCCTGAGCATCGACGGGCAGCTCGTGCTCCGCGAGGACGCCATCCTCGCGTGGAACCTCATGCGCCTGGCGGACGGCACCAGCGGCGGGGTCGCCGGGCAGGACTGGACCGCCGTCCAGGTGGGCACCGAGTTCGCGGCTGAGCCAAGCTCCTACCTGCAGTTGACCTTCCCCACCGGCCAGGATCCGGAATCGGGGCATCCCTTCTGGCGGAAGGAGCGTTCCTGGGGGATCCTCCGCTACGGGAGCCTCACGGCCCTCGGCAACCTCTCGGTGATCGGCAACAATCTCCAGTACGGCAACTTCCAGCTGCTGGATGCCGGGGCGAGCTCCGCCGTCGCCCTCCTCTACGAACCCAACGGCGGAGTGATCCCCATCTTTGTGCCAGCGGGCGAGGAGTACACCGTCACCACCGAAGCCGGCGAGCGTGACAATCTTCCCGCCGAGGTCTCCGGCACCGGCGACCTCCGCCTCGACGGGCTGGGCACCTTCGCCGTGCACGATCCCTTCGCCCTCACCGGGGAGGTCCGCCTCGCCGGGGATGCCACCCTCGAGCTGTACGCGACCGACTCCCTCGCGACCCCCGCCGCGGTGACCACCGAGGGCACCTCCACCCTCCGCTTCGAGGCCGACCAGCGCATGCGCGCGCTCACCCTCGGCGCCGGCACCACTCTCGCCACCGGCGGACACGACCTTACCGTGGAGGGACGACTCGACGCGGCGGGCACGCTCGAGGGGAGCGGGGATATCGGGCTCGAGGGCGACCGTGCCCACTCCATCACCGGGACCAGCCGCAACTACACCGGGACGGTTGCCGTGAACGCGGGCAGCCTCGCCCTCAACGGTACCCTCGGTGACGCCGCCGGCGCGACCGCCGGCCTCCGCATGGGCCCCGGGACCACCCTGAGCGGTACGGGCACCTTCCTCGGCACGGCGACCCTTACCCGCGGTTCCCGCCACGAGCCGGGCAACAGCATCGGCACGCAGACCTTTTCCCACTACGAGCTCCACGACGGGGCCACCCTCGCCCTCGAGTTCGGGTGGAACGGCAGCGCCTTCGTCCACGACCAGGTGGTTTTCACCGGCAGTGCCACCGTGGGCCAATCCGGCGGGGATCGGCCCACCCTCGCCCTCTCCGGCCTGCCCGGCGACTTCTTCTACAACGGCAGCGAGCGCTTCTCCGTGCTCGCCGGGGAACCCGGGGCCGCCCTCACCGTGGAGGACCTCCCGGCAGTCACGGGAGCGCCCCGCGTCCCACTCGTCTCCTTCGTGCCGCGCGTACGGGGCAACGATCTCCAGGTCGTCGCCACCCGCACCCAGTACGACGCCGTGCCCGGGGCCGGCTTGGCCGCTCCCCAGGCCACCACCGCCGCCGTCTTCGACCGCATCGTCGACACCGTGCCGACCGGCTCCCGCTCCACCACGGCCACCTTCCTCCGAGGGCTCGACGGGCTCGGGCAGGCCGTGCTCGACGGCCGGACCGGGGCGGCCTCCGCCTACCAGCAGGCCTGGGGCCAGCTCTCCGGGGAGCGCCTCCTCGCCGTGGGTCGCTCGCACCTGCGGGCCACCCATGCCTGGTCCACCCAACTGTCCGACCTCCTCGCCGGCCGCGGGCACGGCAGTACCGATCGCCTCGCCGCCGCCGCCGACCTCCGCCCGGAGACCCTCCTCGCCGAGGTCGACCCGCAGACCGGGCAGCCGACCCTCGCTCCCGCCACCGGGCCGGCCCCGCTCGCCGCGGCCAGCTCCCCCTGGCGCGCCCGGGCCGAAGTCCTCGGGGCACGGATCGCCGATGACACCGTTGACGGCATCTCCGGGTACGAGGCCGACCTCTACGGGGTCCTCGCCCTCCTCGACTACCCGGTCCTACCCGGCACCCGGCTCGGGGCCACCGTCGCCTACAGCTCCCACCGGGCCAACTTCGACCAGTACGGCGGACACGCCGACCTCGAGACCCTCCGACTCGGGCCGACCCTCCACCTCTTTGCGGACCAGCCCTACTCCCTCACCGCCGCCGCCACCGTCGGGCACACCCGGATCGACACCCGCCGGCCCGTCTCCCTGAACGCCTCCACCGCCTCCGGCGATACCCACGGCTGGGACACCACCCTCCAAGTGGACGGCACCTACCCGCTCGCCGCCTCCCCCCGCTGGCAACTCGACGCCCTCGGCGGGCTGCGCTGGATCGACTTCCAGCGCGACGCCTTTTCCGAGACCGGAGCCGGGATCGCCAGCCTCCAGGACATCGAGGACCGCCGCAGCGAATCCCTCCTCTCCACCCTCGGCCTCCGCCTCCGCCAGACCTTCCGCCGCGAGACCGTTGCGTGGACTCCCTCCGGGCTCGTCGCCTGGCAGCACGAGTTCCTCGCCGACGACAACGCCTTCCGCGCCGCCTTCGCCCCCCCGGAAGGAGGCTCCTTCCCCTTCGCCCTCCAGCCCGCCGACCGCGACCGCGACGCCCTCCTCCTCGGGGCCGGCGTGCACGCCCGCTTCTCCCCCCACCTCTCCCTTCACGCCGCCTACCGCGGCTCCCTCGCCCACGACGCCACCTCCCACACCGCCGCCCTCGGTGCCGAGTGGCGATTTTAGGGCGAGCGGCCGGGGGCGGGAGTCGGGAGGCTGGGTGTCGGGCGGAGACTACGAACCTTCGCCCTCCAAAAATACTCCCCGCCTCCCTGAAGAGGGGGGACAAGTGCGGAGCGAGCGGTGGGGTGGGCAGGCGGGATCCGTCCTCGACTCGGCGCACTCCATCCCGAACCGCGGGCCTTTATGACGGTCTGTCCCCCACAAAGCCACCAACGACAGGCGGGACTCAGGGGGCGGGAGCCGGGCGAAGACTACGAACCTTCGCCCGCCAAAAATACTCCCCTCTTACCAGAAAAGAAGGGGACCGGTGCGGAGCGAGCGGTGGGGTGGGCAGGCGGGATCCGTCCTCGACTCGGCGCACTCCGTCCCAAACCGCGGGCCTTTATGCTGGTCTGTCCCCCACAAAGCGACCAACGACAGGCGGGACTCAGGGGGCGGGAGCCGGGAGCCGGGCGAAGACTACGAACCTTCTCACGCCAAAAATACTCCCCTCTTACCAGAAAAGAAGGGGACCGGTGCGGAGCGAGCGGTGGGGTGGGCAGGCGGGACCCGTCCTCGACTCGGCGCACTCCATCCCGAACGGCGGGCCTTTATGACGGTCTGTCCCCCACAAAGCCACCAACGACAGGCGGGACTCAGGGGGCGGGAGCCGGGAGCCGGGCGAAGACTACGAACCTTCGCCCGCCAAAAATACTCCCCTCTTACCAGAAAAGAAGGGGACCGGTGAGGAGCGAGCGGTGGGGTGGCCAGGCGGGATCCGTCCTCGACTCGGCGCACTCCGTCCCAAACCGCGGGCCTTTATGCCGGTCTGTCCCCCACAAAGCGACCAACGACAGGCGGGACTCAGGGGGCGGGAGCCGGGAGCCGAGAGGCGGGCGAAGACTGCGACCCTTCACCCTCCAAAAAGACTCCCCTCCTCCCCGAAAAGAAGGGTAAGCCGGTGCGGAGTGAGCGGTGGGGTGGCCAGGCGGGATCCGTCCTCGACTCAGCGCCCTCCATCCCGAACGGCGGCCCTTTGCAACGGTCTGTCCCTCACAAAGCCAACAGTAACAGGCGGGACTCACGGGCCGGAAGCCGGGAGGTCGGGAGCCGGGCGAAGAATACGACCCTTCGCCCTCCAAAAATACTCCCCGCCTCCCCGAAGAGGAGGGGCCGGTGCGGAGCGAGCGGTCCGGTGGCCAGGCGGGATCCATCCTCGACTCGGCGCACTCCGTCCCGAACGGCGGCCCTTTGCAACAGTCTGTCCCCCACAAAGCCACAGTAACAGGCGGGACTCACGGGTCGGGAGCCGGAAGGTCGGGAGCCGGGCGAAGGCTACGAACCTTCGCCCGCCAAAATTACTCCCCTCCTCCCCGAAAAGGGGAACCGGTGCAGAGTGAGCGGTGGGGTGGCCAGGCGGGACCCGTCCTCAACCCGGCGCAGTCCGTCGCGAACGGCGGGCCTTTATGACGGTCTGTCCCCCACAAAGCCACCAACGACGGGTGACCCTTCCATTCCCGGTCCGGTTGCAGGGGACACGAAAACCAGCGCTTACCGCCCACCGCTATGGCTCCCTTCTCCCAATCCCCGCGGTCGGATGGGCTCCGAAGGTTTATTTTCTGCTTTTTCTGCGCTTTTTTTGGTTTCTCAACCCTCGCCGCCTGTCGCCCGCCTCCCCTTCTCCAAGCGAACCGAGAACCGCCACCCGAAAATTTTTGGAGACTAAAATGGGTCCGGCGGTCTCCTACTCTCGGAGACACTCTCCTTGCCTCCTCCTCACTTCCCAACCCAAAGACCCATGTCCCAGGAAGACCTCACCCAGTTCCTCGAAGCCGTCCGCCAGGACCCCTCTCTCCAGGAAAAGCTCCGCCAGCCCGACGCCGACCCGGTGGCCATCGCCAAGGAAGCGGGCTTCACGATTACCCGACCCGAACTCATCCGTGCGCAAGCGGCCCGCATTCAGGAGCTCAGTGATGAAGATCTGGAAGATGCTGCCGGAGGTGGTTTCTGGGGCCTGAACACCTCTCCCGGCAATTGGGGCCATAACTGCATTGAGGGGTACGGCGACAATGTCGCGTGCACCCGCAACACGAGTACCCTCGGCCACGTCTGATCCACCTTCGAGAACAACAGAGGCGCGGAGAGGAAACGCGGCCGGGAACACGAAAGGGCAACCAGCCGCGTTTTCTCCGGGTTCTCTGTGGATCGATCGGGCCCTCCGCGCTGGATTCTTTGTGCTCCAAAAAAGAGAACCGAGGACAAAAAGGGGCGAGGGCCCGGGCCAGAGGCAGGGGCTGCGCCCCAAATAGGCCGATTTCCACCATTACCGATCCCCCCTGCTTGGGAAGGAGGGAAGCTTTTTCATACTGCCGCCCACCTCCCGACCCCCGGAAACGGCCTCCCTCCCCGAGGAGAGGAGGGAGCGGATCGGAGCGAGCGGTGGGGTGGTAAGGGCTTCGGCCTGTCCGCCCCCTCGAGCCTCGAATCGGCAACCGATAGCCTGCTCAAGAGGTCGGCCCCTCCCCCATCCCTCCACCCGGGACACCTTCTACCTCCCTCGGCCCCGTAGCTCGGCTGCCTTCACGATCCGGTTTCAGGACCGGGATTCCCCGGAGGAAATCGCCTTCCTCCGGCCATCCGCCGACATCCCCCCCATTCCCGCTCCTGCGAGCCTCGGTCCGAGGGGCGCGCGGGGATTAGTCGGTTATGTTGTGGGCACGCCTCCAGTCTTCCATGACCTTGTCCAACGAGGGATCCGATCGATTCGGATCGATGCAAAACTCCCCGCTCGTGTGATGCCTGCAGTGATTCCCGGTCGCGTAGCGATGGGCTCTCGATCCGCCCGCAATCC
>CAJXLM010000055.1 GCA_913056175.1 uncultured Opitutia bacterium
TGCGCACCCTCGCCGACGACGCCCGGGCCCGGCTCTGCACCGCCCGTCCCCTCCGACGAAGGCGAAGACCGCGGTGACCTCCTCCGGGTTCTGCTCGCAGGGTTGTCTTGTACCACCCGGGCGACGGTCCATCCCGGCAAGTACCGGCTTCGCGTTTTTTTCGAGCTCGGCTCTCCGTGCCTCCGAAGGGCGGCTCTTGCCCTGATTCCCACCCGGGTTGCTTCCGTTCGCCCTCTTCCCGGGTAGAGAAGGCCTCGTTCCCTCTCCGTTCGGTTTCGGGCCGACTTCCCGCGGAGAACCTCAGGTATCTTGTTCCCGGTCGTTCGATTCCGTGGGGTAGGCCTTTAGGACGGTCTGTCCCCGAATACGGCGCTTAATCCTTTGCCTTGCGTGAGTAGCTTGGGGGTGGGGCTTTCGGCTTCTGGTGGGGGTTATCGTTTTTGCCAGAGTCCGGAGTGGGCGAAGGTGAGTTGGTACTTGCGGGCGGTTTCGCGGAGGAGGAAGGGCATGGTGCACTCGTCGATTTTCTCGAAGGCGTCGTCGAGGAGGTCCTCGAGCGCTTCGGCGGAGCTGGGTTCGCCGGGCTGCCCGCCGATCCATTCGGAGGGGTCGGCGTGTTCTTCCATCCAGGTGAAGGGGGAGTTGAGGAGGAGGAGTCCGCCGGGGCGGACAAGGGTTGCGAGGCGCTTCAGGAATTGGCGCGGGTGGTGCAGGCGGCAGAGGAGATTGGCTCCGAGGACGCGGTCAAAGGTGCCGAGGTCGTCGGGCAGCTCATGGGCGTCGCCCTGGCGAAAGGCAATACGGTCGGGATGGACGCCCGCGGGTCGGTGGGCGACAAAATCCTCGGAGCGGTTCCCCTCAAGGGCAAATCGGTAGGGCAGGCGGCCCTCCGTGCGGAGGATTTCCGCGGCGTCGATGAAGGCTTGGCCGTAGTCAAGGGCGACTACCTCTTTGCAATGGCGGGAGAGCTCGAAGGCAGAGCGCCCCACCGCGCACCCGATCTCAAGGGCCCGCTCGGCGGGTTCGTTGCCGAAGCGGTCGACGACGCGGACCGCGTATTCAAGCACCCCTTCGAAGGGACCGCCCCAGGGGAGGATTTCCCCTGGGGCGGCGTAGTGAAAGTGCAGGTACTCGGCGACGAGCCGCTCGGACTCGTAGCTATACCCGCGGGAATCGGTTGAGCTGGGAGGCTCCTCGCTCACCGCACTGGACCTCAGGCGGGGACGGCCGAGGGGTTGCGGGCCTCGAGGATGTACTCGCTGGGCTTGTAGTTCTCGATGAGGACGGTCGACTCGCCACCCTTGTTCATGCGGACTTGCTTGATCTTGACCTCGGGCGTCTTGTGCGGTGCGTAGAGCACATCATCGTGGGAGGCGTTCAGACGGTGCTTGAACAGGTCGGGGGTCAGGTTGCCCCCGAGGTGATCGTCCCGCCCGGTGGCGATGTGGATGGTGCCGAGGATCTTCTCGTCCTGGATATCCCGGCCGGAGAAGGGGAGTTTCTGCGTGCCGAAGCCGAGCTCGCCGAGGGCACCGGTCATGGGATCGTCGGCCAGTTTCTCGTTGTGCTCCTTGATGAGCTCGTAGTCCCCGTAGAGGAGCCGGCTCTTGACGATCTTGCCGTCCTCGACGGTGAGCATGCCGAGGGTTTCCTCGGCGTACTTGAAGGGGAAGAGGCCGCTGGCATTCTCCGGCACGAAGTAGACCTCACCGGCGGGCAGGTTGGCCACGTCCGGCTCGCCGCGGGGGCAAAGCCCGTGGCTCTTCTGCGCTTCCTGGCCATTGGTGTAGAGGGTGAGGGTGGTCAGCTGATTCTCGACCTCGAAGTCGATCTCGAAAGAGTCGGCCTGGGTGAGGGCCTTACGCATGCGCTCGGCCTCCTCACTGACGACGTTGTAGTCGACGGAGAGCCCCGTCTCCACGATCACCTGGTTGAGCCCGTGCAGGGTCGCGCCCCGGAACCCGTATTTCTTGGCCATGGCGGTAAGCGGGGCCGTCGCCGAATAGGTCGAGACGGTGAGGATGATCTGGTAGTTTGGGTAGATGTCCCGCTCGAGGGAGAGGTGGTTCCCCTCGGGATCGTAGGCGTCATCCTCCATGTCGAGGTTACTGCCCCCGGTTTCCCGATAGGCAAAGATGTCTCCGCCGGTGTAGTGGAGGGCTTCGAGGTCACCGGAGGCGAATCCCTTGTAGAAGACCTCGTATCCGTAGTTCTGGATGGAGAGGGACTCGTCCTTGAGGAAGCGGAAGTCCTTCATGTCTTCCGGATTGGGGAGATCGATGAGGATGCAGAGCTTTTCGCCCTGACCCTCTCCGAAGCAGGTGGTCATGAGGCGCTGGAGGGAAAACGGAGGGAACTGTTCGTCGTTGTACATAAGGCTACGGGTTTTCGGGTTGTTTCCCCTCGAACAGGGAGACGCTCCCTTCAATGTCAAGGCGGCCCGCGGAAAAGACAAGGCCGCCGCGCGGGCCTTCTGGCGTTGTTCGCGCCCGGTGCGGTGCTACCGTGGGCGTCATGGTCTCCCTACCCATCGACCGGGACCGCGAGGCGGTCCTCGCCAGCCTGCGACTGCCGGGTTTGAGCATCCTCCGCGCCCCCGCGGGGAGCGGAAAATCCACCCGCGTACCGGTTTTTCTGCGGGAGGATGGGCTACAGGGAAAGATCCTCTGCGTGCAGCCCCGCCGGGTGGCGGCCCGCGCCCTCGCGCGGCGGGTGGCGGCCGAGCAGGGAGTGGCCCTCGGGGAAGAGGTCGGCTACCGCGTCCGTTTCGAGAACCGCACCACCCCGGCCACCCGGATCGTCTACGCGAGCCGGGGCGTCTTCCTGCAGGAGCTGCTCGCCGATCCGCGTTCACTGGACCGCTATGGGGCCATTCTCCTCGACGAGTTTCACGAGCGGCAGCTGGAGACGGATTGGATTTTCGGGCTGCTCTGCCGGGAGCACCGCGCCGGCCGTGTCCTCCGGGTGGGCATTCTCTCCGCGACCCTCGACCCCGACCCGATCCGCGCGGTCTGGGGGGAGGCCCGCTCGCTCGAGGTGGCCGCACCGACCTATCCCGTGGAAGTGCGGCATTTCCCGCGGCCGACCCGCTTCGAGAACGCGCGGGTCGTGGAGCGCGCGGTGGAGACGGTGGCCGGTCTCGCCCGGGAGGGCGTCGAGCCCGACTACCTCGTCTTCCTGCCCGGTTACCGGGAGGTGCGCCGGACCGTCGCGGACCTGCGGCGCCAGAAGGAGTTGAAAGAGTTCGAGGTCCTGCCGCTCACCGGCGAGCAGTCGCCCGAGGAGCAGGACCGCGCGGTGCGGGCGGGGGAGCGCCCGCGGGTGATCGTGGCCACCAACATCGCCGAGAGCAGCCTTACCGTCGGGGGCGTGCGGACCGTGGTGGACGGCGGGCTTGTCCGGCGCAACGAGTACGATCCCGCCCGCGGGTTGAATGCGCTGCGCACGGAGACCGTCTCCCTCTTCTCCGCGGACCAGCGCACGGGGCGGGCCGGCCGGATCGCCCCGGGCACCTGTGTCCGCCTCTGGGCCGAGCGGGAGGAGGCGCAGCTGGCCCGGGCGGAGGTGCCCGAGTGCCAGCGGCTCGACCTCGCGGAGTGGATGCTCCGCTCGGTGGTCCGGGGCGAGGCGGAAGATTTTCCCTGGATCGACCGTCCGCCGGAGACCCGTTGGCAGGCCGCGCGATCCCTCCTGCGGGATCTCGGGGCAGTCGAGCCGATCCCGGGTGGCAAGGGATCGACCCCGGCCTCCCCGCAGCTCGTCCCCACCGCGCGCGGCTCGGAGCTCGCCCGTTTCCCGGTGCATCCCCGCCTCGCGGCGGTCCTCCTCGAGGCCCGTGAGCTCGGGGTGGGCGGGGCGGCGGCTGTCCTCGTCGCCCTGCTGGAGGAGGGTTCCCTAATTGCTCCGAAGAGCGAGGCCGAGGAGGTGTATGCGCTCAAGGGGGACAAGGCGGACTTCGAGGCGGACCTCCGGTTCGTGGAGGCCTTCCGGGAGCGGGGACGCTCCGCCGCTCCCCGCGGTGCCTTCCTCGCCGGGGCGGACGCCGTGGTCCGGCAGGCGAAGCGGATGGCGGCCCTGCTCCGGGTGGAGCCGGATTTCGCCATGCCGGACTCGGTCCTCGACGCCCTTCGCCGTTGCTGTCTCGCCGGCTTCGCCGACCGCCTCGCCCAGCGCACCCACCGCGGGTCCGCGAACTACCGGCTGGCGGACGGCACGGTGGGCCGGGTGGACCGGGAAGTCCGCGCGGAGCGGACGCCCTGGGCGGTGGTGCTGGAGAGCCGGGAGGCGGTCGTGAAGAAGGTGCGCACGGTTCTCTTCCAGCGCCT
Organism: uncultured Opitutia bacterium; assembly: GCA_913056175.1. Lineage (GTDB taxonomy): Bacteria > Verrucomicrobiota > Verrucomicrobiia > Opitutales > Puniceicoccaceae > CAJXLM01. The sequence goes on from CAJXLM010000055.1 coordinate 4,326, forward strand.
CGTCGTGGTGGAGGAGGACTGGATCCGCGCGGATCTCGCCGACCGCATCACGACCCGGCACGGCGTGGAGGAGGATTCCTCGGGCCGGCTGTTCCAGGTGCGGGCCCGGCAGCTGGGTGAGCTGGAGCTGGACCGGGAGACCCTTGGCGAGCCGGAGCCCGGGGAGCGGGCCGCCGCCTTTGCCGAGGCAGCCCTCGCCGGAACGATTCCCCTGCGCCAGTGGACGGAGGCGGTCGAGGAGTGGCTGCGGCGTCTCGAGTCGGCGCGCCATTTCCTTCCGGAGTGGGAGTGGCCCCCCTTCGATACCGAGGCGAAGCGGACCGTGCTCGAGCTGATCGCCCATGACTGCGCGAGCGTGAAGGCGTTTCGCAACGCCGAGATCCTCCCCGTGCTCGGTGAGTGGCTCTCCCCGGAGCAGCGGGAGGGTCTCGAGCGGCTCGTACCGTCGACCTATCCGGTACCCGGCCGCCGCCGGCCGGCCCGGCTCGATTACGCGGATCCGCTCCAGCCCCGCCTCTCCGTGACCATCGGCGAGGCCGCCCGGATGGAGGGCGGGCATCCGGCCGTCGGCGAGGGGCGCATCCCCTTGCTGGTGGAACTGCTAGCCCCGAACCGGCGCCCCGTGCAGGTGACCGCGGACCTGCCCGCCTTCTGGCAGGCGAGCTATCCGGCCATCCGCAAGGAGCTGCAGGGCCGTTATCCGAAACACCCGTGGCCGGAGGTGGCCGGCGGGGAGCGGGCCGGCCACTAGCGGAAAGGGAAGGGGCGCTGGCGGTGCCCGGGGTCGACCCGGCGATCCTCGCACCGCACCGCATGCCGTTTCCCCCTTGTCGCTTGCCCTCCCGGCGGTCCTGCCGCATCCATCCGGGCGAGTGATGATGCACGACTGGAGTCCGGACGAACTGGAGGAGGCCGCGGCCCTCGCGGGGACCACGCCCTGTTTTCTCTACGACGAGGCCCTCCTGCGGGAGCAGGTGAGGCGGGTCCACGAGTTTCCGGCCCCCTACGGCTTGGCACCGCGCTACGCCATGAAGGCCTGCCCGACCCGGGCGATCCTCGGGATCCTGCGGGAGGCCGGCTTCGGGATCGATGCGAGTTCGGGCTACGAGGTGGAGCGGGCGGTCCGGGCGGGCTTTCCGCCCTCCGCGATTTCCCTGAGCAGCCAGGAATTCCCCGCCGATTTCGCGGAGTGGGTCCGGCGGGGCCTCCGGGTGAACGCCTGCTCGCTCCGCCAGCTCGACCGGTACGGCGAGGCCTTCCCGGGATCGTCGGTCGGCCTGCGCTTCAACCCGGGGGTCGGGTCGGGCGGCACCGCGAAGACGAACGTGGGCGGACCTTCCTCGAGTTTCGGGATCTGGCACGAGAAGGTGCCGGAGGTACGCGAGCTGCTCGCCCGGCACGCTCTCACCGTCGAGCGGATCCATACCCACATCGGCTCGGGCAGCGACCCGCGGGTGTGGCAAAAGGTGGCCCACCTGAACCTGCATCTCGTCGCGGCCTTCCCCGAGGTGCACACCCTCAACCTCGGGGGCGGGTACAAGATCGCCCGCACCGGCGAGGAAACGGCCACCGACCTGCTCCGGATCGGCGAGCCGGTCGCCGCCGCCCTCCGGGAGTTCGCCCGCGAGACGGGACGGGAGCTGCGGCTGGAGATCGAGCCGGGCACCTTTCTCGTCGGGAATGCCGGCACCCTCCTCGCCCGCGTGCACGACATCGTCGACACGGGGGACGACGGCTACCGTTTCCTCAAGCTGGACGCCGGGATGACGGAGATCCTCCGCCCCTCCCTCTACGCCGCCCAGCACCCCATCCGCCTGGTGCCCCGCGCGGGCGGCCGGCCCGGGGAACTCCGGCCCCTCGTGGTGGTCGGCCATTGCTGTGAGAGTGGGGACCTGCTCACTCCGGCCCCGGACGATCCGGAGGCGCTCGCCCCGCGCCTGCTCCCCGAGCCGGAGCCGGGCGACTGGTGCCTCCTCGGCGGGGCCGGCGCCTACTCCGCCTCCATGAGCGCGAAGAACTACAATTCCTTTCCGGAGGCGGCCGAGCTGCTCTACACGACCGACAGCCGCTGGCGGCTGATCCGGCGGCGGCAGACCCTCGACGAGATGCTCGCGGCGGAGGTGGTCTCGTGAACGGCGCGAAGATCCTCGTGACCGGCGGCGCCGGGTACATCGGCTCGCACACCGCCGTGGAGTTCCTCGGGCGGGGCTACGAGGTCGTCCTCATCGACGATCTTTCCAACGCCGAGGAATCAGTCCTCGACGGGATCGAGGCGATCACCGGCAAGCGGCCGGACCTCGCCGTGTTCGACCTCTGCGACGAGGCCAAGCTCCAGTTGTTCTGCCGCCAGCATGCCGACGTGGCCGCGGTCGTCCACTTCGCCGCCTCCAAGGCGGTCGGGGAATCGGTGGAGCGTCCGCTGCACTACTACCGCAACAATCTCGTCGGCCTGATCAACCTCCTCGAGGTCCTCGCGCTCACCGAGGCCCGCGGGGTGGTCTTCTCCTCTTCCTGCACGGTCTACGGCCAGCCGGCGGAGTTGCCGGTCACCGAGGAGGCCCCGATCCAGCCGGCCTGGTCGCCCTACGGGAACACCAAGCAGATCGGGGAGGAAATCCTCGCGGACGCCCTGCGGGCGGGCGTCCTGCCCGCGGCGGTCGCCCTGCGCTACTTCAACCCGATCGGGGCCCACGAGTCCGCCCGGATCGGGGAGCTGCCCCGCGGCGTGCCCAACAACCTCGTCCCCTTCCTCACCCAGACGGCGGCGGGGCTCCGCGAGAAGGTGCGGATCTTCGGGGATGACTACGATACGCCCGACGGCACCTGCATCCGCGATTACCTCCATGTGGTCGACCTCGCCCGCGCCCACGTGGTCGCGGCGGAGCGGCTCCTCGCCGGGGCGAACGCGGAACCGCTCGAGTTCTTCAACCTCGGCACGGGCCGCGGATCCTCCGTGCGCGAGGTGGTCGACGCCTTTCAGGAGGTCAACGGGCTCTCCCTTCCAGTGGAGCAGGCCCCCCGCCGGCCGGGCGATGTCGCCGCGGTCTATGCCGACACCTCCCGCGCCAACCGGGTGCTCGGCTGGACGACGGAGCGCGACCTCGGGGAAATGCTGCGCAGCGCCTGGGCCTGGGAACAGGAGCTGGCCCGACGCCGGGGGAAGGCCGGGGAGTGAGGGTGAGGGTAAGAAGGGCGGGGCGAGCGTGAGCGCGGGGAACGGGGAGGCGTGGGCGCGTCCGCTCGGCCATCGGGTGGCGTGGGCGGACCTCGATCCGGAGGCGAACCGCGCGCTGGTCCGGCGGGCCCTCGAGGAGGATGCCGGGGGGCTTGGCTTTCGCGAGCGCCCCGGACAACCGGGGGATGTCACCAGCGAGTGGTGGATTCCCGCGGGGGCGGATGCGGCGGTCGAGGTGGTGGCGCGGGAGTCGGTCACCGTCGCGGGCCTGCCCCTCGCCGCGGAGGGGGTCGCCCTCGTGGATCCGGCCCTCCGCTGGGAGCCGACGGTGCCGGACGGTGCCTCCCTGCCCGCCGGCTCGGTGCTCGCCCATCTCTCCGGGCCGGCGCGTTCCCTCCTGACTGCGGAGCGCACCGTCCTGAACTTCCTCCAGCTGCTCTCCGGGATCGCGACCACCACCGCCGCACTCGTCGCGGAGCTGGCCTCCGGCCCCACCCGTCTCCTCGATACCCGCAAGACGATCCCGGGCTACCGGGCCCTCTGCAAGTACGCGGTCGCCTGCGGGGGCGGGTGGAACCACCGCCGCGGGCTCTACGACCAGGTCCTTCTCAAGGACAACCACCTCGCCACGGGTGCGGGCGGGGGCGGGGGATCCGAGCCCTTGCCGGGCGATCTCGTCCGGCGGGTGGAAGCGTTTCGCCTGGAGCGTCCGGAGCTTCCCCTCGAGGTCGAGATCGACCGGCTGGAGGATCTCGAGCCGGTCGTCGCCGCGGGGGTCGACGCGGTCCTCCTCGACAATTTTTCCGTCGAGGACCTGCGCCGGGCGGTGGCGATCGTGGACGGGCGCTGCCAGACGGAGGCGAGCGGCGGGATCGACCGGGCCCGGCTCCGCCAGCTCGCTGCAGTGGGGCTCGACTACATCTCCACCGGAGCCACGGTCCACCGGGCGGTCTGGGTCGATCTCGCCTTTGACGCACGGGAGGATCCATGCCGCGGGTGAAGGCCATCCAATCGCGCATGGACCGCGCGGATCCGAGCGTCCGCCTCCTCCGCCTGCTCCACCGGGCGGGCGAGGATTCCGTCTCCGGGCAGGCCATGGCCGACGGTCTCGGCTGCTCCCGTGCGGCGGTCTGGAAGCGTCTCTCCCAACTGCGGGAGATCGGCTACACCATCGACGCGGCCCCCCGGCGGGGCTACCGGCTGGCGGCTGGTCCGGAGGACTGGACGGCGCCGGGTATTCTCGCGCGGCTCCCGGAGAGCACTCCCCTCGAGTGGCTGGAGGTGTTCGAGGAGATTGGCAGCACCAACGACGAGGCCCTGCGGCGACTGGTCGGGCCGGAGCGCGCTCCCTTTGCCTGCCTCACCCGGGTCCAGCCCCGCGGAAAAGGACGGCGCGGCCGCGCCTGGCAGGGGCAAGCCCGGGGCAATTTCTACGGCACTCTCGGCCTCCGCCCGGACCTGTCCCCGGAGAAGCTTCGGTTGTTCCCGCTCTTGGCCGGACTCCGCCTCGCCGACCTGTTCCGGGAGCGCTTCGGGGTGGCCGCCGAGCTGAAGTGGCCGAACGACCTACTCCTCCGCGGCCGCAAGGTCGCCGGGATCCTTTGCGAATCGGTTGCCGATGGCGAACGGACCCACGCGCTCGCGGTCGGGCTGGGGTGCAACCTGAATGCTCCTACCGAAGGCCTGCCCGCGGAGTTGCGCGCCCACGCCACGAGCCTTGCCGAGGAAAGGGGCCGCGCGGTCGATACGGAGGAGTTTGCCGCCTCCGTCCTCGAGGTCCTCCTGGGGGTCTGGGAAACGATCCGGCGGGAAGGTGCGGCCGAGGGGGAGGTCGCCGACCTCTGGCCGCGGTTGGCCGCCTACCGGGACCAACCGGTCCGCATCCTGCGCGAGACGGATGCCGAGGAGGGTATCCTCGCGGGGATCGATGCGACGGGAGCGCTTCTCCTCCGCCGCTCGGACGGTTCCCTCCGCTCCTTCCATGCGGGCGATGTCAGCCTGCGGGAAGGGTAGGGGCCCGTTCCGCCGACGGGAGCGGAAGAGGGGGGGGCGGCGGACATCCGGAACCGACCGCGGAGCTGCACAGCATCCGCCGGGACACCCCGCCCGCGACTGCGATCCGCGCGGACGCTCGCCCTCGGCAGGGGCAGCGGCCCGCTCCCGGTCACCCTCCCTCCCCGCTCCGCTCCGGGCGCGGCGGAAGCGCCCGAGCCAGTCGTGGACGTTGGGCCGCGCTCTCTGTCGGGAGGGGCGGTGTTTCTCGATGCCTCCCTCGGTGGCGTCCGCGAGACGGCTTCCCGGTCGGGAAGGTGCGGCCTGATCTTTCCCCTTCTTCGGCAGGCGATCGTTGGCCCCGCTACGGTTCGCCGGCAAGCAGAGCCGACGCCGCCCGCTTGGCGCGAAGTTGGAGAATCCGCCGGGACCGGCCTCGCGAGCCCCGGCTCGGGATGCTTTCGGCTCGGAGTGGGGGGGAGCTCCCCGGCCGGTCGTGGAGGCAAGCCCCGCGCGCCCGCTCGGGGAGGTGCGGCCTGATCTTTCCCCTTCTTCGGCAGGCGATCGTCGTTCCCGCTACGGTTCGCTGGCAAGGAGAGCCAACGCCGCCTGCCCGGCAGGGAGCTGAAGGAGCCGCCGGGACCGGCCTCGTCAGCCCCGGCTCGGGATCCGCGACCTCCTTGCACGAAGCCGGATTGGTGGCTTCGCGGTAAGAGCCGGCCCCGATCCTCGGGGGCGGGGTGCCCGGGTGACTCCCGTCCCGGCAACGGGTCCGCTGTGTCCACGCAGGGCCCCTTCAAAAGCTCCGCAAGGGGAACTCCCCCATTACCGCGGGGGTCACGCTTGTTTTCTCCAGCCAGGCGGTGCGCAGAGTCGAAAACGGTGGGGTGGGGAGTGGAGGTTCGCGATCGTGAGGAGGTGCGCCCGGTTCCGTTGGGATCTCGAAATTCTCACGCGGCACTCCCCCGCTTTTTCCTACGGAACGCAAAGCTTGGTTTCCGCGGACCGGGGAGGTCCTGTTTGCGGGGCGCACGGCGCCACCGGGAGTAGCCTGCGGGGAGTGCAGGGGAGTACCGTGAACCCTTCCCGTAACCGGAGCGGAGTGCTCTCCGCGCCCACTTCCTAGCCGGGACCGGAGGAAGGGGCCTCGGCCCCGGTCCTGCAGCGGTGGGGACGGGCGGCCACCAGCTCCGTGGCGTCCTCCGTCTCGGCCAGTGCGGTGGTTTTCCCCTGCTTGCGCCAGCGCCGGGCGTGCTTCCGGACGAAGCTGGCCGTGCCGGCGACCACCGCCCGGGCCAACCACTCGTCCCATTCGGGGAGGGGCGGCCGGCCGTCGCGGAGGCTGAGGTAGGGGGGGATCATGGAATCGGCGACCCGCGCCACGGGATCCCAGCGTGCCGCCCGCTTCCGGCGCCGGACCCGCTGCTCCTCATACGCGGTAGGCTCGTCCTCCATGCGATAAGCATGCGGGTAGGCGGACGCCTCCTCCACGAGACCCGCCCGCGCCGGTGCAGTCTGCACGTGCTCCCGGTACACCCCGTAAATGGACGCCCGCTCCTGCACGAGGGTGCTCTCGAAACGGTCCCGCCACAGCGACCCCCCGCCGATGCGGGCGTGGCGGCGGTTGTAGGACATGGTCAGCCGCTGCTTCAACGTCTTCATGAAAGCGGAGAGGTCCTGCATGCGGCTCCGCAGCCGCACCCGCAGTTTTTCCGCCCCCTCGCCCCCGGCCGCGAGCAGCTCTGCAAGGCGATCGCCGTCGTAGCCGAGATAGCCGACCTCCTCTCCCTCCATGAGCACCCGGTACCTCCGCACGAGCTCCTCGTCCGGCACCTCCTCCCGAGGATCCAGCCGCACGAGGAGCTGGATTTCCCGCGGCAGGACCACCGCGTCCACCAACTGCACCCCCGAAAAGTCCGCCACCCGCCGCATCAGCGCGAGGGCCCCCGCACACTCCCGCTCCCCCCAGCCCGCCATCTCCGGCCGCAGCCGACTCCGCACATAATAACTCCCCAACTCGCCGATCTTGTACCGCGCCATCCTCATCACCCCCCAACCAAGGCCACCCAAGACCTCCCGGGCAAGCAAAAAGGGTATGTCCCCCTAGCTCGTCGAGCAGCGGGAGATTTTGGGGTTGGTGGGTGGGGGGGGAGGGGGTTGGATGGGGGGGATGGGTGAGCGGCGGAAGCGGGTGGTGGTGTTGGGGGTGACGGGGAGTATCGGGGGGAGTGCGCTCGAGGTGGTGCGGGCGCACCCGGGGGAGTTGGAGCTGGTGGGGGTGGCGGCGAACCGGGACGGGGAGGGGCTGGCGGCGGTGGTGCGGGAGTTCGGGGTGGGGCACGCTTCCCTTTCGGATCCGGAGGCGGCGGAGCGGGCGGCGCGGGAGGCGTGGTTCCCGTCGGGGTGCGTCCTGCACGGGGGCGCGGAGGGGCTTACGGAGCTGGCGACCCTGCCGGAGGCGGACCTTGTCCTCGTGGCGGTGGTGGGCACGGCGGCCTTGGGGCCGACCCTTGCCGCGCTCGAGCGCGGCACGGACATCGCCCTCGCGAGCAAGGAGATCCTCGTACTCGGCGGGGAGCATGTGGTGGCGGCGGCCCGGCGGAGCGGGGCCCGGCTCCTGCCCACGGACAGCGAGCACAACGCCCTTTTCCAGTGCCTGCACGGCAACCCCCCCGACCACATCGACCGCCTCCACCTGACGGCTTCGGGCGGGCGGTTCCGGGACTGGCCGGCCGGGGACCTCGCGCGGGTGACCCCCGAGCAGGCGGTGGAGCATCCAAACTGGTCGATGGGCCCGAAGATCACGGTGGACTCGGCGACCATGGCGAACAAGGGGCTCGAGCTGATCGAGGCCCACTGGCTCTTCGGACTGCCCTCCGAGCGGCTCGAGGTCGTCCTGCACCCCCAGAGCATTGTCCACTCGATGGTGCAGTGGATCGACGGCTCGATCTTCGCGCAGCTCAGTCCTCCCTCGATGACCTTCGCCATCCAGCACTGTCTCTTCTATCCCGACCGGGCTCCCGCTCCCCGTCCCACCCTCGACTTCGCGGAGGCCCTGCAGCTCGAGTTTCGTCCGCTCCCTCCCGGCCGTTATCCCTGCTTCGAACTGGCCCGGGAGGCGCTCGAGCAGGGCGGCCCCGCGCCGGGCGTCTTCAACGCGGCCAACGAGGAGGCCGTGTCCGCCTTCCTCGCCGGCCGGCTCTCCTTCCCCGGGATTTCCCGGGTCGTCGAGGAAGCCCTGGAGGGCTGGGGCGGCCGGACCGCCCGCTCCCTCGAGGACCTCCTCGCTGTCGAGGCGGAGGCCCGCGCCGCCGCCCGCGCGCGCTGCGCGTAAGTGCGGCGCGATCCGCAAAAGGCGGTGCCGGGCACCCAGGCAGGGGCCGGGGGGAGGGGGGAGAGCTCGTGGCTCCCGCCGCCGCTACGCTCGGGAGAGCGTCTCTGCGCGCGGCAGGGGAGAGGCACACGGATCCTGGGCGAGGGGCGCGCGCGGAGGAACGCGCCTCCGGCCCGCAAGGATTGCTGCGCAAGCCGGGAGCGCGAGGGGGCAGGGGAGGGGGGCGCTCGGCTCGGCCTCTTTTCCGTCGGCCGCCAAGCGGCCCATGCCCTCGGGTAGTGGTGGAGGGAACGACACCCTCGGCGTGGCGCGACGGGTGCGGAGGGACGGAAACGGTGCGATACGGCCACACGGGATCCGGTTTGCCGCTAGCGCGGAGGAAAAGCAGAAGAACTGTGCCCGCTCCGTAGCTAAGCTCGTGAGAGCTTGGCCGCGCACAGCACGAGAGAGGCACCCCGCACCCAGCCAAGAACCGCGCGCGGGGAAGAG
>CAJXLM010000056.1 GCA_913056175.1 uncultured Opitutia bacterium
GGCCCGTGGTTGTGGGGTTTTAGCGAGAGTACCTGGCCGGGGACTCGAACCCCGAACCAATTGATTAAGAGTCAACTGCTCTACCAATTGAGCTAGCCAGGCACGAAAAGGAAAGACTGTCCGCCCACCGCACCTCCGGCAAGAGAAAACCGGGAACCCGGCCGCGGAATTCCCTCCCCCACTGCCGGGCTCCAGCGCCCCTCCGCTCCCCGGGATTCCTTAGCGGCGCTTGCGCCCCTTGGCCAACCTCTGGACGAGGGCGAAGCGGAGGGAGCCGTGGGCCTGCTCGAGCTCGTAGGGATCGGCGTGGGGCTGGCCCTCGGCCTCCTCGATGTAGCGGCGAGCCCTCTCCTCAGCCCGCTCGACCGCCTCCAGGTCGATCTCACCGACACCGACGGCGGCCTCCGTGAGGATGCGAATCTCGTCGCCGGAGACCTCGGCAAAGCCGCGGTCGACCGCGAGATCCTCGCTCTTGCCCGCACGGGTCACGGTAACATTGCCCGCCTCGACCAGGGTGGTGAGGGGCAGGTGACCGGGAAGGATGCCGATCTCGCCGTCGCGGGTGGTGAGAACGACCGAGTCGGCCTCGCCCTCGTAGGCGGTGGCCTCTGGGGTGATGATGGAGAGTTGCATGATGAAGGCGGGGAGGTTCCTCCGGCGGGCCTCAGCCGGCCGCGGCGGCCTCCTTCTTCTTGGACTCCTCGTGGGCGGCGATGGCCTCGTCGATCGCGCCCTTGTAGGCGAAGTCGTTCTCGGTGAGGTGGTCGAGCTCCCCGTCGAGGATCATCTTGAACCCGCGGATCGTCTCGGCGACCGGGGTGTAGACCCCGGCCATGCCCGTAAACACCTCGGCCACGTGGAACGGCTGGGAGAGGAACTTCTGGATCTTGCGGGCCCGGAAGACCGTGTTCTTGTCCTCCTCGGAGAGCTCGTCGATCCCGAGAATGGCGATGATGTCCTGGAGGTCCTTGTAGCGCTGGAGCACATCCTGCACCCCGCGGGCCACCTCGAAGTGCTCCTCCCCGACGATGGCGGGATCGAGGGCGTTCGAAGTGGAGGCGAGCGGGTCGACCGCCGGGTAGATCCCCAGCTCGGCGATGCGCCGCTCCAGCACGATCGTGGAGTCGAGGTGGGCAAAGGTGTTCGCCGGGGCCGGGTCGGTCAGGTCGTCCGCCGGCACGTAGACCGCCTGGAAGGAGGTGATGGAGCCCTGCTTGGTGGAGGTGATCCGCTCCTGGAGGTTGCCCATCTCGGAGGAAAGGGTCGGCTGGTACCCGACCGCAGAGGGCGCCCGCCCGAGGAGCGCGGACACCTCCATTCCCGCCTGGGAGAACCGGAAGATGTTGTCGACGAAGAGGAGCACGTCCTGCTGCTCCTCGTCGCGGAAGTACTCCGCCATGGTCAGCCCACTCAGGCCGACCCGCATGCGGGCGCCGGGGGGCTCGTTCATCTGGCCGTAGACGAGGGCGACCTTCGAGTTGGTGAGATCCTCCTGGTCGATGACCCCGGCGTCCGACATTTCGTGGTAGAGGTCGTTCCCCTCGCGGGAGCGTTCCCCGACCCCGCAGAACACCGAGAATCCCCCGTGGGCCTTCGCGATGTTGTTGATGAGCTCCATGATGACGACCGTCTTGCCGACCCCGGCACCCCCGAAGGCGCCGACCTTGCCGCCCTTGATGAACGGGCAGATCAGGTCGATGACCTTGATCCCCGTCTCGAGGATCTCCGCCTCCACGCTCTGCTCAATGAGCGGGGGGGCTTCCCGGTGGATGCGGCTGCGCTTGTCGGTGGGGACCTCCCCGCGCTCGTCGACCGGGTCGCCGGTCACGTTGAAAATCCGGCCGAGAACCCCGCGACCCACCGGCACGGTGATCGCGTCGCCCGTGTCGACGGCCTCCAGCCCGCGTACGAGACCCTCGGTCGAGGACATCGCCACCGCGCGCACCATCCCCTCGCCGAGGTGCTGCTGCACCTCCAGCACGACCGACTGAGGTTCGCCGTCCACCTCGTAGGACACCCGGAGCGCCTGGTAGATCTCGGGCATGTTCTTCTCGTCGAAGGCCACGTCCACGACCGGCCCGATGACTTGGCGAATGATTCCTTTGTTTTCCATGGGGATAATTCCTCAGCTTTCGTTGAAAAAGGTGGCCGCCGAGATTTCCAGGATCTCCTGGGTGATCGCGGCCTGACGGGCCTTGTTGTACTCGAGGGTCAGGTCCTCGACAAGGTTGTTGGCGTTATCGGTGGCGGCCTTCATCGCGACCATCCGGGCGCTGTGCTCGGAGGCTTTCGCGTCGAGGATGCGCTGGTAGAGGGACTTGCGGATGTACAGGTCGAGCACCTCGGAGAGGACCTCGGCGGCCCCCGGCTCGAAGATCATCTGGCGCTCGTCGCTGGGCAGTTGCCCGAACTCCCCCTCCCGCTCCGCGAGGAACTCCCGCAGGTTGTCGAGGGGCACGAGCGGGGTGAGCCGCGGCTCCTGGTTGAGGGTGTTCACGAAACGCGGATAGAGGATCTCGATGGTATCGATCTCCCCGGCCCGGAACTGCTCGTCCATCGCCGTAAGGATCGGCCGGACTTCCCCGTAGCCGGCCTTGTCCGAGATGGTGAAGTCGGCTTGGAGGTCGCGCTTCGTCCGCACGAGGTACTGCCGGCCCTTCCGGCCGATGTTGAACCAGCGCACGGGCGGCTCCTCCGGGAAACGAACGATCTCGCGGAAGAGGTTGGAGTTGAGGGGGCCGCAGAGGCCGCGGTCGGTCGTGACGAGCAGGATTCCCCGCCGTTTCACCTCCCGCTTCTCAAGGTAGGGGTGCGCGACGGTCTCTTCCTCGCCGAGCTGCTCCGCGATGCTCGCGAGGGTGGCGAGGAGGCGGTCCGCGTAGGTCTGCCCCTTCACGGCGAGATCCTGGGCCCGCTTCATCTTCGACGCGGCCACGAGCTGCATCGCCCGGGTGATCTGCGCCGTGTTCTTGACGCTCTTGATCCGGTTGCGGATGTCGCGGGTATTCGCCATGGGTCAGGAGAGGAGGATCAATGCGGGCGGGGGTTGGCGGAAGGTGGCGGAGAGCCCCAGGGTTCAGGCGAAGGAGCGCTTCCACTCCTCGAGGGCGCTCTTCAGCTCGGCCTCGATCTCGTCGTTCAGCTTGCCTTCCGTGCGGAGGCGGTCGAGCAGCTCGGTCTTTCCGGTGGCGAGGAACTCCTGCAGGCTCGCGGTGGCGTCCTGGACCTTCTTCACGTCGATCTCGTCGAAGAAACCGTGCTGCACGCCCCAGAGGAGGGCCACCTGCACCTCCACCGGTTTCGGGGAGAACTCCGGCTGCTTGAAGACCTCTACGGTGCGGGCTCCCCGGTTGAGGCGGGCCTGCGAATCGGCGTCGAGGTCCGACCCGAATTGAGCGAAGGCGGCCAACTCCCGGTACTGGGCGAGCTCCAGCTTGATCTTCCCGGCCACCTGTTTGGTCGCCTTGATCTGCGCCGCGGAGCCGACCCGGGACACGGAGAGGCCGACGGAGATCGCGGGGCGCACGCCCTGATTGAAGAGGTCGGTCTCGAGGAAGATCTGCCCGTCGGTGATCGAGATGACGTTCGTCGGGATGTAGGCGGACACGTCGCCGGCCTGAGTCTCGATGATGGGCAGGGCGGTGAGGGAGCCGTTCCCGTAATTCTCGCCAAGCCGGGCGGAGCGCTCGAGGAGCCGGCTGTGCAGGTAGAAGACATCCCCGGGGTAGGCCTCCCGCCCGGAGGGGCGCTTCAGGATCAGGGAGATCTGCCGGTAGGCGACGGCGTGCTTGGAGAGGTCGTCGTAGACGATAAGGGCGTCCATGCCGTTCTGCATGAAGTACTCCCCCATCGCCGCCCCGGAAAAGGGAGCCAGGTACTGGTTGGCGGGGTTGTCGGAGGCGGGAGCCGTCACGATGGTCGTGTACTCGAGGGCGCCCGCCTTCTCCAACACATTGATGGTGCGCGCGATGTTCGCGTTTTTCTGGCCCACCCCGACATAGATCGAGTAGACCGGCCGGAAGTCCGGGTCGCCGGAGGCCAGTCCCCGGCGGTTGATGTTCGCCTGGTTGATGATCGTGTCGATGCCGATGGTGGTCTTGCCGGTCTGGCGGTCGCCGATGATGAGCTCGCGCTGCCCGCGCCCGATCGGGATCATTGAGTCGATCGCCATGATCCCGGTCTGCAGGGGCTGGTCGACCGACTTGCGGGGAATGATACCCGGGGCGATATGCTCGACCGGATAGTTCTCCTCGCTGGGGACGTCTCCCTTGCCGTCGACGGGATTGCCGAGGGCGTCCACGACCCGACCGAGGAGTCCCTTCCCGACGGGGACGGAGAGGAGCCGGCCGGTCGTCTTGACCTCGTCGCCCTCGCGCAGCTCGGAGGCGTCCCCGAGCACGACGGCACCGACCTCGTCCTCCTCGAGGTTCAGGGCGATCCCGTACACGCCGCCGGGGAACTCCAGCATCTCGTTGTACATGCAACGGGACAGCCCGCTGATCCGGGCGACCCCATCGGCCAGGGAAAGAATGGTGCCGGTGTTCGACTCCTGGACACCCGTACTCAGGCGGGCGATCTCCTGCTCAATCTGCTCAACAATCGTGCTCATGGTGACTTCGAATCGGGAAGGGCGTAGGGCGTGGGGGGGCCGGGCGCTCAGCTGAGTCCGGCAAGGCGGGACGGGATGGAAATCTCGTAGACGTCGTCCCCCAGGCGGGCGCGCAAGCCGGCGATGAGGACGGGGTTGGTGGTGGTGGAGAGGCCGAGGGTGCGGCCGGTCCGCCGGGAGAGCGAATCCCGCAGCGATTGGACAGCCTCGGCGGAAACCTCGGATCCGGACTCGACCTGGAGGGTCTCGGCGGCCCAGGCCCGCTCGAGGAGGAAGGCGTACATGCGCAGGACGAGCCGGTAGCGGGGCGGTGGCTTCTTGCGGAGGGCGGCGATGATCTCGCCGACGCGCTCCTCCGAGAAGGTGCCCTCCTCGGTGCGGGAGAGCTCGACAAGCCGCTCGGCGAGCTGGCGGGATTTCGGGTCCTTGCGCATCGCCGGTACCTAGAGGAGGGATCCGCTCATCTCGCGGGCCGCCCGGTCGGTGAAGGCGCTCTTCTCCTGCTCGGAAAGCTCGCGGTCGAGAACACGCCGGGTGGTCTCGAGAACGAGCCGGGAGACCTCCTCGCGCACGTCCTCAATCATGCGCTGCCGCTCCGCCTCCACGGCCGCCTGCCCGCGCTCGAGGATGCTCTCGGCCTGGCGGTGGGCCTCGGTAAGGCGTTCCTCCTGAAGCTTGTCCGCGTGGGCTTTCGCTTCCTTGAGGATCTCCTGCGCTTCCACCGACGCCTTGCGGAGGGTCTCCTCGTGGGTCTTCTCCGCGTCGGCCAGCTTCTGCTTCATCTCCTCCGCGTAGTCGAGGCCGCTGTCGATCTTCTCCTGCCGCTGTTGCACGACCTTGAGGATCGGCTTGTAGGCGAGGAAGTAGATGAGCAGGACAACAACGACGAAGTTGATGAGCTGGCCGATGAAGAAGGGCCAGTTGATCCCGAAGCCCTCGCTGAGGGTCTCCGCGAGTCCGCCTCCTTCAGCGGCCGCCGCCAGAAAAATGGGTAGGTCGATCATGGGGGAAAAGGAGTGGGGGCGCCGGGCTCAGCCGGCCCGGCGCGCCCCGGGAATCGATTCCGTTCGTCCGGCGTCGTCAGACAATGCCGTAAAGGAACAACGAGTAAAAGGCGACGGCCTCCGCCAGCGCCATACCGATGATGCTCTGCACGAGGATGGGCCCGGACGCGCCGGGATTCCGGCCGACGGCTTCCACCGCCTTCATGCCGACAAGGGCCACCCCGAGGGCCGCGCCAATGCAGCCGAGGGCCGCGGTCAGGCCGGCTCCAATATCACCGGACAATTCAGCTAGGATTGTGATCATTGCGTTTCGTTCTGGGTTGGGATTCCGATGAACTTCCGCCGCCCGGCACTCGGTGAGGATTGGTTACCTCTGGCACCGGTCCCGACGGAAAAGGGTCTCAGTGGTGGCCTCCTTCCTCCTCCCCATGCTTGGTGATCAGGCCGATGTACACGGCCACCAACAGGGTGAAGACGAGGGCCTGGACAAAGCCGATGAGCAGCTCGAGGAAGTAGAAGGGCACGGGCAACAGGTACGCGAAGAGCCCGTGCATGCTGCTGAGGAGGTTCTCACCGCCAAAGACGTTCCCAAAGAGGCGGACGGAGAGGGATACGGGCCGGAAGAGGATGGAGATGACCTCGATGATCCCGACGATCCCGAAAATCACGGTGAGTCCGTAGAAAATGGGGACGGGCACCGAGCCCTTCTTCGCCTTGTTCCCGAACAGATCGTGAATCACGGTCGACGGGCCCGCATAGCGAAGGATGAAGAAAAGCCAGGCAAAGGTGGCGAACACCGCCATCGCCAAAGTCGTGTTCAGGTCCGAATTTCCCGGACGGAAGTAGTAGATGAGCTTCGGGTCCACTTGGCCCTCAGCCTGCAGCTGGCTGCGGATTTGCTCGCGCGTCTCCGAGCCGGGCGCCGCCGCGTTGAAGGCCTCTTTCTGCGCCTCCGAGTCGAACTGCAGAACGGTCTCGTAGTGGCCGAAGGTGCCCACGCCGGGGAACAGGGCGCTCCAATTGTTGATGAGAATCACCGTGAACAGGCCCGAGAGCAGCCAGAAGGTGGGCCGGACCATGTGCTTGCCCACGATCGGTTGGATGAGGTCCCGTACGCCGATGACCACGGTCTCCACGACAAGCTGCTTGGCCGACGGCCGGAGGCTGATCCGGCCGCACATCCAGCGCACCCCGATAATCAGGAGGATCGAAACCACGAGAGTCGTCACCATGGCATTGGTGATCGGGATCCCGAGAATCCGGGTGATCTCGTACGGATAAGGGGCGACTGCCCCACCGACCTCCGCGCCAAACGCGGGCGCCGCGAGGAGCAACGGGGTCAGGGCAAGGGGGGTGACGGCGAGTTTCCGCATTCGAAAGGGTTTGGATTCGAAAGCGTCCTCTTATGCGGAGCCCGCTCATCCACGGTCAACCCCAATCGGACCCACACCTGGGTCAAAAGGCACCCGAACGGGGGCGGGAAGGCTTGCTACTGCGGAAGGGGCCGGATTGGCCGTTGACAGCCGGGCTTCCTTCCCTGCAAGTTTTTCGCTTTTGCCATGAAAGTCGCCGCCTCCCTCAAGTCGTTGAAGCACCGCCATCCCGACTGCCAGATCGTGCGCCGCCGCGGTCGCGTGTATGTCATCAACAAGACCAACCCGCGCTTCAAGGCGCGCCAAGGCTGAGGGCATCCCATGAAGGCCGAGATCCATCCCAACTTCGAGCCGACCTGCTTTGTGGACGTCTCCACGGGCGGTCGCTTCCTCACCTACTCTGCCGCCCCCGCGGAAAAGCGGGAGGAGATCGACGGCGTCACCCACAAGGTGATCGTTTGCGACATCACTTCCGACTCCCACCCGATCTACACGGGGGAGAAGCGTTTCGTGGACACCGCCGGGCGCGTCGAGAAGTTTCAGAAGAAGTTCAGCCGGCGTCGGCGGTAGTCTCCGCCGGATCGGAGCCGGACCTGCGGGTCGGCTTCGGGCAAGGTCTCCCCGGCGGGGATTCGCGAATCCCCGAGCATTCCCAGCGACCCCGTCCGGCCTGATTCCCGTCCTGGGATCGGGATCCGGGATCGGGCGTGTCTCGGTGGCCCGTCGCGAGGGCATCGATGGTTTTCGACTCCCGCGTGTCCCTCGCCCCTGCGGTTTCCTTCGCGGGCCGGGCTTAAGAGGAGGCCCCGCGGTACCGTCGGCGACCGTCCCCCACCCCGGCCAGTACCTACATCCCTTCCGGCGCGGTCGGCTCCATCCCCTCCCCCGTTTGTCCGCCCTCTTCGGTGATCACCGGGAGGGCCTCGTCCGCCCCACCCGGCCCGTCCTCGTTGAGGAGGATGCGGACCTCGGCGGTGAGGCCGGGCACGAGAGAGAACCTCGCGGGCAGCTGCCCGGGATCGGTGATTTGCACGCGGATCGCAAATCGCGCCGAGTCGGGAAGCAGGGGGGTCAGCGGTGTGGTCACCCGGCGCTGTACGGTGCCGGTCGCCGGGAGGATGATGGCCGAAACCTCACCGTCCACGGTCACTCCGTCGAAGGCGTTGAAGTGGATCCGCGCGGGTTGGCGTTCGCCGATGCGGGTGAGCTGGCGCTCGGAGACCTCGGCGGTCACGAACAGGGCGTCCTCCGGCCAGAGGGTGAGGATCGGGTCGTGGGGACGGACGGAGGAACCGGACATGGCCCTCGCCTCGACGATCCAGCCAGACCGCGGGGCCACGATCGTGCAGGCCTCCACCCGGGCCTGCGCCTCATCGCGCAGAGCCGCCAGCTCGAGGATTCGCTGGCGCCGCTCCTGTTGGCGCACCTCCCGGATCTGGAGGGCGGAACGCTCCGCCCTCGCCCGACGCAGGTCCACCGCCGCCGTCTCCACCGCGGCCTGGGCGGAACGCAGGGAGCTTCGGGCCGTCAGGTAAGCCGTCTCCGCATCCTCAAGCTCGGAAGGACTGATCACCTCATTTGCGCCGAGGGCCCGCAACCGTTCCCACTCACGCCGGGCCCGCGAGGTGCGCTGCCCGGCCCCGAGGGCCTCCGCCTCGCGCTGTGCCAATTCGGTCTCGGCCCGCTCCTCCGCGAGGAGGGCGAGCTGGCGGTCGCGGGCCAGTTCGCGGCGGGCCGCCCGGTAGGCCAGCTGCGCCTGTTGAAAGCGGGCCTCCGCCTCCCGCAGGCGGGCCCGGTACACCCGGTCCTCCAATTGGGCGAGCCGCTGCCCGATGGACACGAACATCCCCGGCTCGACATAGAGATCCCGGATCCGCGCGTCGAACTCCACCCCAAGGGAGAAGACATTGCCCTCCACCCGACCCTCCTCCGCGCGGATCACCCCGGGCCGGGCCCATCCCGGCGTGTGCGACAGCAGCCAGACCAGTCCTCCCACGACAAGGAGCAAGGCCAGCCCCACCCACAAAGAGCCCCGCGGCAAACGGATCCGCCCACGGGGGTGGCCCGAACGCTCCCCGTCGGCCTCAACCTTGCGCAACTGACTCATAGCTGGGCCTCCGTGCCGAGAGCGGAAGGCGGGACGGGCCGCGGTGCCACCCGGTGCACCCGCACGAGCCCGAGCACCACGAGGCCCGTGAACACGAGGAAGAGGGGAACCGCCACTCCCCAGCGGCCGTGCTCCACGAGTTCCGCCACGAACAGGCCCCCGCTCAGGGTGAAGAGGACATTCGCGGCGAGGCCGCCAACCGTGGGCAGGATGCGGGCGTGATTGAGGTCATTCACAATGAGGCCGGCCACGAGCACGCCGACAAACGCAAAGGCCCCACTCTGGGCCACGATCGTCTGCGACCCGAAAAGCCACTCATCCAACCGATAGAGCAGCCAGGAGAGAAAACCGGCCGTGAGGAGGGAGACCGCGAACCGGCGCTTCCCGAAAAGCAGCATCACCCGCTCGAGGACGAGCCGGAGGAGGAGCCAAGTGAAAATAACCAGCCCGACGAGCTTGAGCAGCTCGGCCGGGTAGAGGAGGAGCAGGCTCAGATAGGCCCCGCCGAGGATCCCCCCGCAACGCAAGTGGTGCCAGCGGGTCAGGAAAACCCACGCGGTCAGGCTGAGCATTACGAGGACCGATTGCCACTCCGCCCCGGGCACCATCGGCCCGTCGGCCCGGGACGGATAGACCCGCCCGAGATCCGGGAGGAGGAAGACGGTCCCGAGCAAAACCGCGGCCACCACCGCACTGGCGGCCACGGTTGTGACCGTCACCCGGAGCACCCCCTGCCGGGCAAAGTCGTGGGCGAGCAAACCCGGGATCACGTAGCCGACCCCCTGGAGGATCAGGTCCCCGGTTCCAGCGCCACGGACGGCGAGCAGGAATTCCTGCTCCAGGGTGAAGAGCACCGCCGACACGAGGACGAAGAGCCCGAAGCGGAAGCGCGCGGAGAGCACAACCCATCGGCAGATTCCCTGGGCGCAGAGCAGCCAGACGAGGAAGGCATTGGCCAGGGCCAGTGGGGCGATCCACGGCAGGAAAAGGGTCAGGGCAAGATAGCCGGGCACCGCGATCCCGCCCACGCTCACGTGCCGCCACTCGTAGAGCACCATGGAAACAACCACCCCCACGAGGAAGGTCAGCCGGAGCAGGTCCGGATGCAGGAAGATACGGTGGGCTTCCTCCATCTCAGGCCACTTCCCGCCCCTCCGGGCTCCCCGGGTACGCCGCGGGCTCCAGCCGCGCGCGCAAGCGGTCCGCGATCGCCGTATGCCGGTTCACGAGGCCGAGCAGGCCGACGGCACCACCGCTCAGCCCCGCGGTAATCTGCTCGAGTACGGAGTCCACACTCCGGCCCACCCCCTCCCCGATCCGGAGAATGCGGTCCGCACGGACCCCCGCACTCCGCAACTCGTTCGCCGCCGTGTCCACATAAGCCCCCAGCAGGGCCACCCGCTCGCAGGGGACCTCCTCCGCCACGAAGCGCGCGAAGGGCCGCACCCGCTCCTGACGATCCTGTCGGTTGTTGAGGAGGACCACCCAGGCCACCTCCTCCCCCGCCCACGCACGGGCCCGGGCAATGTTCTCGCGGGCGCTCGGCAGGTCGTTCACCGCGAAAAGGTCGACGCAGGCAAGGGGCCGGTCCCGGAATTCCGCCCGGTAGCCCTTCGCCGCTCCCGGATCCGGAGCTGCCCGCAGGATCCCCCGCAAAGCCACCGCCCGCTCCACCCCGATAGCGAGAGCGGCCGCAAGGGAAAGAGCGACGTTCGCTCGAAACGCGAAGGGATCCGCCTCCTCCCACTCCTCCTCGTGCAGGAAGTCCTCGGGGACGGCTTCCAACGACGCTCCCCGCGCGTTGGCTTCCTCCTGGAGCACGGCGAGGACTTCCTCGCTCGACTCCGCGGTGAACACTCGCCCCTCCCACGGAAACCCACGAGCGAGGGAGCGGGCAATCGCCGGCAAGGTCCAGCCCATCTGCTCCTGGTGATCCAACCGCACGTTCGTGAGCAGCGAAAGGGTCGGCCGCACGAACAGGCGCGCGTCCGCCTCCTGCAGGTCCGGGCGCACCGCCATGCACTCGACCACGACCGCCTCCAGTCCCGGCGACCACGCCGTCTCGAGGACTTCCCGCTCCTCCAGCAGGGTCGCCGCAGCATGGCGCACGATTTCCCAATCCTCGCCCTCCTCATCGACCACTCGGGCCTCGCTGCCGGTCGTCTTGGCAACGGTGCGCATTCCCGCCTCCCGCAGGGCCCCGGCCACCATCCGGGTTACCGTGGATTTGCCCCGCGTCCCGTTGACGTGCACCCGGATCGGCACCGCGTCGAGCTTGCCGTGATAACGCACCCTCTCCCGCGCCCAGTAAAGGAAAAGGCCGAGGATCGGCACCCCCGCGAGTGCAAGGGGCAGCCAGAGGAATAGAAGGGGGAGGGACATCGCGGGAACAAGACGACACCCGAAGGTCTTCCAAAGGCAAATACGGCATGCGATCCCATAGCAACTCCCGTTCCGCTCAAGAAACGGCGAAGAGCCTCTCCGTACAACCTGCATCGCCTCTCCCCACCGTCCACCCTCACTCCCGCCTCCCCGAACGGCAGTTCATCCACTCACCATGGCACTTTTTCGTAAAAAATAGACGGGCTTTTTTATTCAAGACTACGCCTCAACGCAGCGGGAATCGCGAGATCCTTGGCTGGCGAAAGGAAGGCAGGAGCGCCACCCCCGGGCTGTCCCCGGAGGACCCGCAACGATTCTCCGGAATCTCGCCGTGAAGACATGCCCCCGCCAACCCTTTCCGGGAGCGGGGGTTCTCGCGACAGGGAGCCGAGGTTCTCGACCCGCCCCGCCCCGCGCCACCGATGGACGCCGCAAGGCGGCAGAAATCGCAAAGTCCCGGGATGGTGGAAGGGGCGCAGGAACGCCCCCCAGAGCTGCCCCCGCGGGGAACCCCGCAAAGACGCTCCGGAATCTCACCATAAAGACATGGCCCCGCGGACCCTTTTCCGGGGCGGAAGTTCTCGCGACAGGAAGCCGGAGTTCTCGACCCGCCCCGCCCAGCGCCCCAGATGGACGCCGCAAGGCGGCAGAAATCGCAAAGTCCCGGGATAGTGGAAGGGGCGCAGGAATGCCCCCCAGAGCTGCCCCCGCGGGGAACCACGCAACGATGCTCCGGAATCTCACCATAAAGACATGCCCCCGCGGACCCTTTCCGGGGCGGAAGTTCTCGCGACAGGAAGCCGGAGTTCTCGACCCGCCCGGCCCAAGGCCGCAGCCAAGATTCCCGCTCTTCCGGGAATGAACGACGAGCACGCAGCGGTTCCAGCCAGTGCAATGAATGCGAAAACCCCCGCCCCCAGCCGCTGGTCCGTCCACGCGGGATCCCCACCGACGGGGATTTCCCGCAGGTCGAGCCGCAGGACAGAAGACCCGGATCGTACGGTGATGGTGCGCCCCCCGGCCCCTACCTCCCGGATCCCGTGCGATCGACCGCATCCCGCCACCAAGAACAACCGCTCCCAAGGGCAGCCCCCGTTTCTCTCCAAAAATCACCGCCCCACCACCGAAATGAATCCCTCTCGCCAGAAAATTCGGAAACACCCCAGCCAAGCCCCCCACCACCACCCGCTCCCCCACCTCTTCACCTCCTAGCATCCCTATTCGAAGCCCGCCTGCCGGAATATAATGACAGGCTTTTCTATTGCTTGACCTACGGGGTGAGTGGTGTTGGGGTGGGGTGTATGAGACGTCGGCGGTACAAGTTGCGGGGGGAGGGGTACTACTATTTGCGGGGGGAGTTGTTGGGGGAGTTTCGTTTG
>CAJXLM010000057.1 GCA_913056175.1 uncultured Opitutia bacterium
TTGGCCGTGAAAAAGAGGGTTTTCCCGGGCGGCACCCGCATCCGCTCCTCCACAAGCTGGTAGACCCGCCGGTGGGGCTTGTAAATCCCCGCCTCCTCGGCGGAGAGCACGGCCGCGAAGGCATCCGCGAGTCCGTTGTGCCGGAGGAGACGGGCGAGGAGAGCCGGGTCGCCGTTGGAAAGAACGGCCAGCCGGGCCCCCGAGGCTTGCAATCCGGCCAGCGCTTCCGGCACCTCCGGGAAACAGGGAAGCTCGTGGTAGGCTCCCATGAGCGAGGTGACCTCCTCCTCGGTCGCCGCCACCCCGCTGGCCCGCAAGGCATAGCGCAGGGCATCCTCGGTGACACGGGTGAAGTCGGCGTGCGCCTCCATGAGGCTCCGCAGCCAGGTGTACTCGAGTTGCTTGCGCCGCCAGAGTTCGACGACTTGCCCGGTCGCCTCGCCGAGGATCGCCCGGTGCAGCGGGCCTGCCGCCGCCGTGTCGAAAAGGGTTCCAAAGGCATCGAAGACATGGGCGACCTGCATGGCTCCTTCCTACCTTCGCGGGCCGGTGGGGGAAAGCCCTCAATCCAGAAGGGGTCCGGGCTCGGGCCCGCTTCCCGGACGGTTCCCGGCCCTCCCTCCGCCGGAAAAGGGATCGCCCCTCGCCCCCCGAGGTGCCAGCCTCTGTCCCATGGAGTTTGGTGCCCACGCCTTTGTCTGGGTCGGGGACTGGGCCCCCGCCAGCGCGCGCAAGGCCGTCGCCGGCGCGGCGGCCGCCGGTCTCGACTTTCTCGAAATTCCCCTGCTTCGGCCGGAAGAGTTCTCCGCGGAGGAAACCCGCCGGATGCTCTCCGACCATGGGATCGGTGCCACCTTTTCCCTCGGGCTGCCCGCCGAAGCGGCCCTGCCGGAGCGGCCGCGGGAGGCGGAGGATTTCCTCCTCCGCGCTCTGGACCAGGTCGCCGCCACGGGTTCCGACCGACTCACGGGGGTCGTCTACGGTAGCCTCGGTCTCCTCCCAGGCCGACCGCCCACCGAGACGGACTACGAAACGGTAGCCGCGGTGCTCCGCCGGGTGGCCGCCGCCGCCGGGGATCGCGGCATTCGCCTCGGCATCGAGCCGGTCAATCGCTACGAAACCTTCCTGGTCAACACCACCGCCCAGGGCCTCGCCCTCCTCGACCGGATCGGTGCCGCCAACTCCTTCCTGCACCTCGATACCTACCACATGAACATCGAGGAGGAATCCTTCGGCCAACCGATTCGCGAGGCCGGCGACCGTCTCGGCTACATCCACCTCTCGGAAAGCCACCGCGGCACCCCGGGCTCCGGTACGGTCGACTGGGACAATACCTTTCGCGCACTCGCCGCGATTGACTACCAGGGTGCCCTCGTCCTCGAGTCCTTTGTCGCCCTCCACCCCGACATTGCCCGGGCTACCTGCATGTGGCGCGATGTCGTTGGCAACCCGGCCACCCTGGTCCGCGACGGCCTCGCCTTCCTCCACGAAAAGGCCGCCGCCGCGGGCCTCCTCCGCTGATCCCGCAACCACTTCCCAGCCTGCCGGCCCGAACCCTGCAGAGGGGAGGGTCCGGGCGGGTTCGCCGATCCGCGGGGGGCCGGGCCAACGGAAACGCCTTTCTGAAGAGAAAAAAATTCCCCGTCCCCATGCTCCCCCGATCCCTCCTTCCTCCCCCGGGAAGGATCCTTCCACCCCGCCTCCCGAGACGGGTTCCTCCCCGCCCCGGGATACGCTGGCCCGTTTTCAGGGGATCGGTGCGACACCGTAGGCAGATCGGTTTGCGAGAATGCGATGTCTGTCCCCCGCGCTCGCCGGCGGCGGTCACGAGGGGGCACGCGGCTCCGCCCGAACGCACTTCCGGGTCCGGTCGCCCGGGCGGAGGCCGGACCTGGCGCTGCCGACCCGACAACTTCCCCCGGGCGCGCCGGGCCCCCTCCGCCGCCTTCTGGCTCGGCGGAGGTCGGGATAGACGAGTCCCGCAAAGAGTTTTCCTCCCTACCAGTGGCCCTCCTTCGGGCGGGCGTGGGAGCGGGACCGGTCGGAGGAGGACTCGGTCCGGAGGACCGGGGAGGGCCCTTTCAGGGAGTGCGGGACGGGTGGGGACGGAGGTAGAGCTTGCAGTTGTACCAATCGCGTTCGACGACGGCCCCGAGCCTTTCGTAAAAGGCAATCGAGGGCGTGTTCCAGTCGAGAACTTGCCAGTGGAGGCGTGCGGAGCCGAGGGCGCGGGCGCGTTCGGCGGTTTGGCGGAGGAGCTCGTAGCCGAGGCCCTTTCCGCGGTGCTCCGGCTGCACATAGAGGTCCTCGAGGTAGGTGGAGCGGCCCTTCCAGGTGGAGTAGACGGGAAAGAAGAGAGACATGCCGACGACCTCATTGTCGACGGTGGCGACCAGCAGTTCGAAGGCCTGGTGGTGGAGGAAGTCCTCCTCCAGTTGTGCCGCGTCGTTCACCACCGCTTCCGGGGCCCGTTCGTATTCCGCGAGCTCGTGGATCAGGCCCATGACGGCGGGCAGGTCTTCCGGGTTCGCGGGCCGGACGGTGGCATGGTTCGGCAGGGAGGACGACATGGCTTCCACAGGTGAGGCAACGAGGCGGGCGAGCCAAGGCGATTGGTCCGGGGGTGGGGACGGTTCTCCGGGTCGGGTGCAGGGGCAGCGTTGCGGAGGGGGCGGGAATCGGGTAGGGAAGGGGGTCGTGGATTTTCAACCGGACCTCCAGGAACTGCAAACCACGCGGAAGAAGCCGATCTATCCGCTGCAGGAGGGCCTGCGCTCGTACCTGTTCCGGCACGGTCGGGAGATGGAGTTGCCGATCACCTACGAGGATCTCCTCGACTTTTCGGTATCCGTACCCCTGCGCGATTCCGAGGGCCGGGATACCCTCTGGGAGACCGTGGCCTACCCGCAGCCGGAGATGCAGCGGATCGCGCGCGCGCTCACCCAGATTTACGGATTGCTGAAGACGAACGGCGTTTGGTCGGCCGTCGACCACCTGACCATGGACCGCATCGACTACTGTACCTTCGGCAACTCGAACCCCTTCCGGATCCGCATCGTCAACCTGCACAACGACAACCAGGATTACTACTACATCAAGCGGGCGGACGCCTCGCGGATCTACGGTCTCGAGCTCGAGCATCTCCTCTCCCCGAACCGCATGCACTACTGGACCTGCGGGCAGACCCTCGTGGAGGAGCATGTCATCGGGATTCCCGGCGACGCCTTCACCCGGCACTGGATGGACAACCCGCAAATCAAGCGGGTCCGGCTCGCCAAGGAGCTCGTCAAGTTCAACGAACGCTGTTTCCTGCGCCTGCTCGGGGACATGCGGGCGTACAACTTCGTCGTGGACATCACCCCGGACTTCGACGACTTCCAGCTGCGCATTCGGCCGATGGACTTCGACCAGCAGAGTTATGAGGGGCGCAAGCAGGCGTACCTCCCCCAGTTCTACAAGAGCAACAACCGCCTGGTCTTCTTCTGCCTCGAGAACCTGATCAAGGACACCGCCTACCAGTACCAGCTCGAGGAGCATGCGCTCATGAGCCGGCGCATCCGGCTGTCGACCGGTCGGCTGCGCACGCTCCTCGAGGAGATGGCGGACGAGGAACTGAGCACGCCGGACCGCGTGGAGCGCCTCCGCGAGGAACTGGCCGATCACCACGAGCGGCGGGAGTTCCTCCGGGCGGAAAGCATGGGGGATCTTGTCCGGGAAAGCCTGACCACTCTCCTCGAGGACGAGGTGCAGCCGGCGGACAAGGGTGCGCCCCTGCGCACCGACGAGGTTTGAGGGGGAGCTTGGTGCCGTCGGAAAGGAGCCGGGGGCCCGGGCCGGGCCCGGGGAGCGGGTGAGGATCGAGCTGGCAGGCCGGAGGGTCGAGGCCGGGGTCCGGGAGCTGGCGGCGTGGGATCCTTTCCGGCGGGGCGAGGCGGGGCGCAGCGGTCGCTGGCGGGCGGAGACGGGCCGCCGCTGGCACCGGGAGATCCAGCGGGAAAAGGCCGGTACCTTTGCGGCGGAGCGAGTCGTGCGGGGCGAGTTGTCCCTCGGACCATGGACCTTGTGCCTGGAGGGTCGTTGCGACCTGTACCGCGAGGGCGGGGAGGACGCGGGCTCGCCGGGTCCCCTCTGTGGGGAGATCAAGACCGTGCTGGAGGGTCTCCCCCTCCCTGCGGGGGAACTGCGGGCGCGCTATCCCGCCCACTTCCGCCAGCTCGCCCTCTACCGGCGACTGTTGGCGCTCCGGGAAGCTCCCGGTGATCCCCCCCCGCCCGCTCCCTTCCTGCTTTTCCTCTCTGTCGACACCGGAATCCGCCAGGAGGTGCGCGCGGGGGAGGAGGACGAGGAGGAGTTGTCTGCCCACCTCGAGCGATTTGCGGAAATGCTGGTCGACCGGGAAGCGCGCGCCGAGCGGCGCTCCCGACTCACCTTCCGGAGCCTGCGGGAGCAGCCGAGGCCCGGCCAGTCCGAGGCCCTCGCGGCCCTCGAGCGCGCCGGTGCCGATGCGCGGGTGGTGGCGCTGCAGGCGCCGACCGGATTCGGCAAGACCCGCCTTCTCCTCGAGTACGGCTTGCAGGGGCTGCGGGAGGGCCGCTGGGAGCGGATCCTCTATCTCAGCGGCAAAACCAGCGGGCAGATCCAGGTCTTGCGCGAGTGGGAGGGACTCTTTCCGGCGGGGGAGGGTCCTCTCCGGGCGTGGCGCATGCGCAACCACCGGGAACACCACGCCGCCTGCACCGTGGGGGGCTGTCGTCCCGAGGGTTGTTCGGTCGAGCCGGGCGCGGTGGAAGGATCCCGACGGCCCCACCTCGCCGATCTCCTCCCCGCGGCGAGTGCCGCGGAGCCCGGAGCCGGCTGGCAGCACATGGTCGAGATTGCCGAGTCCTGCCGGGCCTGTCCTTCCGTGCTCTCACGGGCCCTCCTCGGACGGGCGGATTTCTGGCTCGGGGACTACAACTACCTCCTCGCTCCCTCCGCGCGGCACATCTTCCTCGAGGAACCCGACCTCGACCCAGCCCGCACCCTCCTCCTCGTGGACGAGGCCCACAACCTGGGGGACCGGGTGGCCGGGGCCCTCGAGGCCGAGCTTCGCAGCGGTGACCTGCGGACGACCGCGGCGGAGTGGTCCGGCCGACGGGGCCTGCGGCCGCTGCGGCATTCCCTCGACGAGCTGGCCGGGTGGCTCGATGACCTGCCGGCCCCCTCCGCCCCACCGGAGGAGGCCACTTTTCCCGTGCTCGACCTCGTGGAGACCGTCCGCGACCAGCTGCGGGAAGCTCCGGTTCCCTGGTGGGAGGCGAGTCCGGCGGTGGAGGCGGCCGTGCGCTCGATCGAGGCCACTGCCTTCCTCCTCGGACGCGACGACCTCGAGCCCTTCTTCTGGGCCGACGAGCCGGGTCGGCTGCGCTGCCTGCCCGCGGTGGTGGCGCCGTGGCTGGCGGAGACCTGGCAGCGTTTCCACCAAAGTGTCCTCTTCGCGGCCACCCTCGAGCCGATCGATTCCCTCGCGGCGGAGTACGGGATCCCGGCGGAGCACCTCGGCATCGTGCGCGCGGAGGGCAGCGGGGCGTCGCCCTACCGGACCGCGATCGATGCGCGGGTGGATACGCGCCAGCGGGAGCGGGAGAAGCACTACGGGACCACTGCGGTCACCGCGGCGGCGCTCGCCGAGAATGCCCCGGCGGCGGTCGCCGTCTTTTTTCCCTCCCACGCCTATGCCGAGGCCGTGGAGACTTACCTCGGGGTAACCGCCCCGCACCTGCGGGTGGAGCGCCAACCGGCGGGCGGCGAGGCAACCGCCCGCGAGGATTTCCTGCAGTGGGCTCCGCGACGGGCGGACCTCCTCCTCCTTGTTCTCGGCGGATCCTTTGCGGAAGCGGTCGATGAGCTGGGCGGGGAACTCGCGGCAGCCATGGTAGTGGGTCCGGGCTTGCCGGAGTGGTCCGCGCTGCGCCGGTACCGCTCGGCGGCCTTCGAATGCCCGGAGGAAGGCTTTCACCATCTCGCCCGCATTCCGGGGATGCGGCGGGTCAACCAGGCGATCGGGCGGCTCGGGCGGGACGGGGCGGAAGGGGCGAGGGCCCGCCGGGTGCCCATCCTCCTCCACGACCGCCGCTTCCTCGAGGAGGAGTACCGCGGGCTGCTTCGCTCCGACCTGGGGGAGGTGGCCGTGCTGCGTCGGGACGGGGACCTGCAGCGGTGGCTGGCCGGGGCTTGAGGGTCCGGGGTGCCCCGCAGCAATCCGCGCCGGAACCCGGGAGGAGGGGCCGAGTCGGGGCGTGGGTTCTCCGCGTTTTTCCCCGGACCCGGGAACGCCGAGCTCCGCGACCGCAAGGGGGGCGGGTCCCGGGAAGGGGCGCCGTGGCCGCTGGACCGGCCCTGCCGGCATCCAAGCCTCTTCCCGCGGCCCATGGCAGTGGGAGCAGACCACGAACGGGGTGGATACGACTTTGACCGATTGGCGCAGCGGGACTTCGCCGGCGCGATCGGACGGCAAAAAACGCTCGCGCCGACCGTACCGTCCCTGTCCGGAGGCCCGGGGGCAGTCAATCTCCCCGCGCCGGGCAGGACGGGCGGTGGTCCCGGGAGCCGGGTGGCGGCTTCGGAAGCGCGGAAAGGGGGTACCCCCGGGGGAGGAGGACGAACCCTTCCGGCCGGAGGCATCCGACCCCTCCGCTCTTTCCGCGACGGGAATCGGCTCGAGGTGGGTGCCCGCCCGCCGGGTTGGCGGAGGAAAGGGCCTCCCTCAATGCCCGCGGGTCGCGGTCCGCGGGCTACCGCTGGTCGATCGGGAGGTAGTCCCGCTGGTTCGCGCCCTGGTAAATCTGGCGGGGTCGATGGATCCGTGCCTTCGGGTCCGAGGCGTTCTCCTTCCAGTGGGCCATCCAGCCGGGCATCCGGCCGATCGCGAACATCGTCGTGAAGAATTCCACGGGGATTCCGGCGGCAGTCAGGATGAGTCCGCTGTAGAAGTCGACGTTCGGATAGAGCTTCCGCTCGATGAAGTACTCGTCCTCAAGGGCGCTCTTCTCGAGGTTGCGGGCGATGGCGAGGAGCGGGTCGTTCGCATCGCCGATGGCGGCGAGGACGCGCTCCGCGGCCTTGCCGAGGATGCGGGCGCGGGGGTCGTAGTTCTTGTAGACCCGGTGGCCGAAGCCCATGAGGCGGGCTTTCCCGTTCTTGGCGTCCTCGATGAACCGGGACCCGTCGTCCCCGGAGTCGTGGATCTCTTCGAGCATCTCGATGACCGCCTGGTTGGCTCCCCCGTGGAGAGGGCCCCAGAGCGCGCAGACGCCGGCGGAGACGGACGCGAAGAGGTTGGCGTGGCCGGAGCCGACCATGCGCACGGTGGTGGTGCTGCAGTTCTGCTCATGGTCGGCGTGCAGCAGGAAGAACAGGTCGAGTGCCTCGGCGAGCCCGGCGGTGTCCTCGTACTCGTGGTACGGGTCCGAGAACATCATGTGGAGGAAGTTCTGGCAGTAGTTGAGGTCGCGCCGCGGGAAGGTGAAGGGCTTGCCCATCTTCATGCGGTAGGTCATCGCCGCGATGGTGCGCACCTTCGAGAGGAGCATGGCGGCCGCCTCGTCAAAGCGCTCGAGATCCTCTTCCCGCCGGTTGGAAGCCATCTCCGGATAGTAGCAGCCGAGACTGTTCAGCATGGCGGAGAGAACCGCCATGGGATTGGAGTGGCTGGGGAAGCCGTCGAAGTGGTGTTCCATCGCCGTGTGGATCGCGGCGTTCTCCTGAACGCGCCGCCGGAAGCGCTCGAGCTGGTCGGCGGTGGGCAACTCGCCGTAGAGGACGAGGTAGCTGCTCTCGAGGAAGGATGACTTCTCGGCGAGCTGCTCGATGGGATAGCCGCGGTACCGGAGGATTCCAGCGTCCCCGTCAATGTAGGTGATGGCGCTCTCGCAGGAGCCGGTGTTGCCAAAACCGTCGTCGAAGGAGATGAGGCCGCTCTCGGCGCGGAGCTTGCGGATGTCAAAGGCGGTCTCGTTCTCGGTGCCGGTGAGCAGGGGGCACGGGTACTCGTTCTCGCCTACGCGGAGGATAGCGTTCTGGGTGTCAGTCATGGAGGTTCGGGGTTGGAAGCAGAGGATGCAGGAAATTCTGATAAATTTGCAATCCCAGCTCCTGGCTCTTTTCGGGGTGGAATTGGGTGGCGAGGATCGGTCCGGACCGCACGGCACTGGCAAAGGGCAGGCCGTAGTCTGTCCGGGCCCAGACGACCTCGGGATCCTCCGGTTCGGCGTAGTAGCTGTGGTCGAAGTAGAACTGGTCACCGTCCTCGAGCCGGGCGGCGAGGGGATCCTCCGGCCGGGTGAAGCGCACGCTGTTCCATCCCATGTGGGGGATTTTCAGGCCGCGGTCGCGGGGGAAATGGCGGACGCGGCCGCGGAGGAGGCCGAGCCCCGCGACCGCGCCCTCCTCGGAGTGCTCGAAGAGGGCTTGCAGGCCGAGGCAGACCCCGAGAAAGGGGCCCCGCTCCTCACCGATCCAGCGGCGGATCCATTCGTCGAGCCCGCTCTGCCGGAGCCCCACCATGCAATCGCCGAGGGCACCGACACCCGGGAGAACGAGGGCGTCCCACTGCCCGTCCGGCGCGGGCCGCTCCAGGAGGACGGTCTCGGCCCCCTCGTGCTCGAGGGCGCGGGCGACCGAGCGGAGATTGCCCATTCCGTAGTCGAGGACCGCCACCCGCGGACGGAGGGCGCTCCTACCACGGCCGGTGGCCGTCATGCTTCCAGGGTTCCTTTGGTCGAGACCACCTGCTCGGCCCGGCGGGGGTCCGGGCGGGTGGCGGCGTCGAGCGCCCGGCCCACGCCCTTGAAGCAGGCCTCGGCGAGATGGTGGGGCTCCTCCCCGCATTCGCGGACGAGGTGCAGGTTGAAGCGGCCCTCGTTGACGAGGGCTTGGAAAAATTCGCGGAAGAGACCCGTGTTGAAGTCGCGGACAAACCCGGGGAGCACCGGCAGGGCGTAACGGAGGTAGGGTCGGTTGCCAAGGTCGACGGCCACCCGCACGAGGGTTTCATCCATCGGCAGGGAGAGGGAGGCGTAGCGGGTGATCCCCTTCTTGTCGCCGAGGGCTTCGGCGAAGGCACCGCCGAGAACGAGGCCGAGGTCCTCGACGAGATGGTGGTAGTCCACGGCGAGATCCCCCTCCGCCCGCACGGTCAGGTCGAAAAGGCCGTGCAGGGTGAACAGCTCCAGCATGTGGTCGACGAAGGGGATGCCGGTGGCGAGGTCGGCCTGGCCGGAGCCGTCGAGGTCGAGCCGCAGGGAGATGCTCGTCTCCGCGGTCTCGCGGACTCGCTCCGCTACTCGTTCTCCTGCCATTGTCGTATTGTGTTCCAGAGCCGTAGCATCTGCTCCTCGTCGCCGACGCTGATCCGCAGGCAGGAGCGAGTCAAGGGGTGCTTGGGGAAGCGGCGCACGAGAATCCGGTGGGCCCGGAGGTGCGCGAAGAGGTCGGCGGCAACCTCCGGACCGGTGGTGCCGTCGGCCCGGCGCGGCTCCACGAAGAGGAAGTTCGCCTGGGAGGGGAATACCTGCCAGCCGAGGCCGGCGAATTCCCCGGCATAGAAATCGCGGATGTAGGCAATCTTCCCGACGATCGCCTCGAGGTAGCCTTCGTCGCGGAGGGCCGCGGCTCCGGCGGCCTGGGCCACCCGGTCGAGGTTGTAGGAGTCGCGGATCCGGTCGAGGAGGGCAATGATGCCCGGGTCGGCCAGGGCGTAGCCGATACGAAGCCCGGCAAGGCCGGCCGACTTGGAGAGGGAACGCGTCACCACGAGGTTGGGATGTTCGCGGAGAAGGGGGAGGGCAGAATCGGCCGCGAAGTCGCCATACGCCTCGTCCACCACGAGAATGCCGTCGAGGCTCTCCGCAAGGGCCGCCACCTCTGAGAGCGGAAAGGCAACCCCGGAAGGGGCGTGCGGCCGGGTGAGGAAGAACAGCTGGCAATCAGAAGCGAGGATGTCCTCCACGGGTAGCCGGAAGGCCTCGCGGAAGGGGATGTCCCGCCAGGCGGAGCCGTTCGCGGCAGCGAGCACCGGGTAGAGGGAGTAGCTCGGGTCGAGGGCGCCGGCCGGCCGGTCGGCACCGCTGAAGGTGCGTACGAGCAGGTTGAGCAGGTCGTCGGAGCCGTTGCCGGCAATGGCATGGTCCGGGGAGAGGCCCGCGCGGGAGGCGGCGACCGCTCGCAACTCGGCGGAGGTGGGCTCGGGATAGAGCGGAAGCTGCTCGAGGGCGGCGGCCGCCGCGTCGGTGGCCGCGGGGCTGGGAGGGAAGGGATTCTCGTTGGTGTTGAGTTTGGTCCAGCCCTCCTCGTTGATCTGTTCGCCGGGGGTGTAGGGAGCCATCCCGAGCACGGCAGGTACCGCATAGTCCTCCGCGCGGAAGGGACGAGAGCTCACGGTGCCTCCTCCTCCCCGGTGCCTGTCCTTGCCCGCAGGGAATCGCGGTGGGCGGGGAGTCGCTCGAGCGCTGCGAGGGTCTCCACGACGGGCTGGAGCCGGCGGTTGGCGGCCGGGCTGGAGCGGACGACACTGGTCCGCCGCAGGAAGGTCGTCACCTGGAGGCCCCCGGAGAAACGGCCGGTTCCGTCGGTGGGTAGGGTGTGGCTGGGTCCGGCCACAAAATCGCCGAGCACGGTCGGTGAGTTCGGGCCCTGGAGGATGGCCCCGGCGGTGGTGATGCGCCGGGTGAGTCGGGTCGCCCGGGCGGTCGGCAGGAGGAGCTCGAGGTGCTCGGGAGCCACCGCGTTGGCAAAGGCGACAATCGCATCGTCCTCCCGGCCGGTTCCCACGAGCAGCCGCCGCTCCACGGTGTTCTCGACGGTGTCCCGGTTCGGCAGCTCGGGAATCCGGCGGCGCAGCGCGCTCTCCACCCTCCGCCAGTACTTCCGGTCGGGCAGGACAGCGTAGAGCTTCTCCTCGCCGGATCCGTGTTCGGCCTGGGCGAGCAGATCGGCCGCTACCCAGTCGGGGTCACTGTCGTCGTCGGCCACAACCATGACCTCCGAGGGACCGGGGAGGAGGTCGACCCCGACACGGCCGAAGAGCTGGCGCTTGCCCTCGGTGACATAGGCGTTGCCCGGCCCGGCGACGAGGTCGACGGGGGGAACGGTCGCGGTGCCGTAGGCGAGGGCTGCCACTGCCTGGGCCCCGCCCACGCGGTAAACCTCCCGCAGCCCGAGGGCATGGAAGGCGGCGAGGAGGCCGGGCGACACTTTCCCGTCAGGCCCGGGCGGGGTGCACACCGCAATGGACGCGACCCCGGCGACCTGCGCGGGGATGGCCGTCATGAGCACGGTCGAGACGAGGGGTACCTGTCCGCCGGGGATGTACAGGCCCACCCGACGGAGGGGATCAAATTTTTCGCCCACGCGGAGGCCATCGGCGTTCCGGGTGGCCCAGCCTCGCGGGCGGCTCTGCCGGTGAAATTCACGGATCGCCTTCCCGGCCGAGCGCAGGTGGCGCCTTTGTTCCGCGGGGAGGCGGCCCCAGGCGGCCGCCATCGGCTCGGGGGAAAGGCGGAGATCCTCCGGTGAGAGCCGGACACCGTCCAGCTGCTCGGTGTAGCGGAGGAGGGCCGCATCACCCTCCGCACGGACCGCGGCGAGAATGGGAGCGACCACCTCGCCAACAGCCTGACGGGGCCTGAGTCGCTCGCGAAAAGCGGCCACCTCGGCTCCGGGAGAAGCACTGCGCAGGGAAAGGAATTCGGGCATCGGAAGGCAATCTGCCACGCCCACCCGCTTCAACCGAAGGAAAAAGTGGTCCCCTTTCCCCCTCCCACGGAGGAGGAAGTCTTCGGCACGGACAAAACCGGAATCCGC
The DNA here is from genome assembly GCA_913056175.1 of uncultured Opitutia bacterium. Lineage (GTDB taxonomy): Bacteria > Verrucomicrobiota > Verrucomicrobiia > Opitutales > Puniceicoccaceae > CAJXLM01. Next base: position 11,842 of record CAJXLM010000057.1, read on the forward strand.
AAAGCCGATCCAGACCCGAGAATCTCCCAACAACACCAAGTCCCCGCCCCCCCAGGGTTCGTCCCGGGCAGAAAACCGCAAAATCTCCCTCCACCCCAGAACCTCCCGCCTCCAAAACGCTCAACACGCCTTCCCCTCCCTTTCTGAAAGACCCCACCCAACACGCTCCCTGGCAACTCCCACCTCCCTACACCCTTACTTCAAACCCGCTGGCCGGAATATAATGACAGGCTTTATTAACGCTTGACTTACAGGGTGAGTGGTGTTGGGGTGGGTGGTGTGAGACGTCGGCGGTACAAGTTGCGGGGGGAGGGGTACTACTATTTGCGGGGGGAGTTGTTGGGGGAGTTTCGTTTGGTGGCGGAGGAGCGGGAGTTTCTGATGCGGCTGGCGGTGCGGGCGACGGAGTTTTCGGGGGTGGATGTGCTGGAGTGTGTGGTGCTGCCCAGGGGGATCCAGCTGGTGGTGGTGGCCGACCCTCGGGAGCGGGGGGATGTGGGGGCGGAGGAGTTGGTGGCCCGCTACCGGGCGCTCTACGGGCGTGCGGTGGGCTGTCTGGGCTACGACGCGGACGGGCTGGAGGCGGTGCTGGCCAAGGGGGGCGCGGACGCGCGCCGGGCCCGGCGGTCGCT
>CAJXLM010000058.1 GCA_913056175.1 uncultured Opitutia bacterium
GGGGTTTCAGGGAGATTCCGGGGCGTGGCGGGCCCGCGGGCAGGGGAACGCCTGCGGCGTGGTAGGGGAGTGGGCGGAGCCCACGGCAGGGGAGCGGGCTAAGGCCCGCGGCATGGGATGAGTTCGGTTTTTTTGGGGAATTCAACCAGGCTGCGCCTTGCGGCGTTTCTCTGTCGGTCCTCCCGGCAGATCCCGGCCGCGCTTTCCAGCGCTTTCCTGCTTTGCCTCCCGGCACATCCCTGCCGCGCCTTCGGCGCTTCCCTGCACTTCGGCTCGGCGTGGTAACGCGTGGTGGTGGGGAATCGGGGTTTCAGGGAGATTCCGGGGCGTGGCGGGCCCGCGGGCAGGGGAACGCCTGCGGCGTGGTAGGGGAGTGGGCGGGAGCCCGCGGCATCGGATGAGGTCTGATTTTCCGGGGAACCGGACTATGCCGCGCCTTCCGGCGCTTTTTGGAGGGCCTGCGGCCTATCTCTGCAGCGCTCCGTGGCGCTCCCATGCTTTATTCCTTCGGTACATTCAGGCCGCGCGGTTGGCGCTTCCCTCTGCGTCAGCTCGGGTCGATGGTGCGAGGAGGCGGAAGCTTTCGGGGTGTCTTGGGGGATCCGGGGCGTGGCGGGCTCGCGGGCAGGGAAGCGCCTACGGCGCTGCCCTGCGCCTTGGCATGGGGCGGGGCTCAGCGGACTTTGGGAGGTTGTTCGGGGAAGAGGCCCTGGGGGCGGAGGAGGAGGACAACTTCGAGGAGGAGGCCGATGAGGAAGATGCGCAGGGCGGAGGCGCGGGTGGTCCAGTCGTCGGGGAGGAAGCTGGTGGTGAGCATTTCCGTGCCGGACCAGATGCCCCAGATGAGGAGGGCGCCGACGATGGCTCCCTTGTTGTTCCCGCTGCCCCCGGTGATGAGCATGACCCAGATGAAAAAGGTGGCGAACATCGGGTCGAAGGCGGAGGGGCTGATGAAGGCGACGAAGGCGGCGTAGAGGCTGCCGGCGAGTCCCATGAACATCGAGCCGAGCACGAAGGCCTGCAGGCGGTAGTTCAGGATGTTCTTGCCGACCGCCTGCACGGCGGGCTCGTTGGCCCGGATGGCGCGGACCGTGCGGGCCCACGGGGAGTGGAAGAGCCGGTTCACGGCGAGGTAGGAAAGGACTACGAACACCGCCACCACCGCAAGGAAGACCTCGTCCTCCCACCCGGGAAACACATCGGCGAATGGCTTGGGGATGGCCGGCACCCCGCGCACCCCGTTGGTGAGCCAGCCCTCGTTCTTGAGGGTGAGCCGGACGATCTCGGCGATCCCGATGGAGGCAATGGCGAGGTAGTCGCCCCGCAACTCGAGGGTGATCAGCCCGATGAGGAAGGCGAGGATGCCGGCGGCGAGGACGGCCCCGAGAGCGCCGACGAAGAAAGGCATCCCGAAGCCCCCGAGGTGGATGTCGGTGGGGGCGGTGGTGAGGATCGCGCTGGTGTAGGCGCCGATGGCGAAGAAGCCGGCGATGCCGATATTGATCTGCCCGTTGTAGCCCCACTGGATGTTCAGCCCGAGGCTGAGAATCATGTACACCCCGCTCAGGGTGAGGAAGAAGACGAGGTAGCTGAGCAGTCCGGCGTCCATGGGGATTCCCTCCTCAGCCGGCTTCCCGCCGGCGGGCGAAGATCCCCCGCGGCCGGAGGATCAGGACGAGTACCATAATGGCGAAGGCGACCGCCGGCTTGTAGGCCGGGGAGATCACCGCGGTGGAGAGCTCCTGGGAGAGCCCGATGATGAGGCCCCCGGCGATCGCCCCGTAGTAGTTGCCGATTCCCCCGACGAGGGCGGCGGCGAAGATCGGCAGGAGGATCCGCCAGCCCATCATTGGATTGAGCCGGGTGTCCAGGCCGAGAAAGAGACCGGCGGCGGCGGCGAGCACCGCCGTGATGATCCAGGCCCAGAGGATGACCCGCTCGGTGTCGATCCCGGTGACCCGGGCGAGGCTGGCGTTGTCGGCGGTCGCCCGCATCGCCTTGCCGGTCTTCGTGCGGGTGAGGAAGAGGTGGAGGGCGGTCACCAGGAGCACGGTGCCCACGATGATGACGATCTGCTCCGGCTTGATGCGCAGGCCGAGGAACTCGTAGGGGAAGGACACCCCGCCCCCTCCGTAGTTGCGGTTGTCCGGTCCCCACACCATCTGGATCACGCTGCGCAGCATGAGGGCCACTCCGATCGAGCTGATCAGGAGGATGACCGGTTCGGACCGGCGCAGGCGCCGGTAGAGCAGCTGGTCGATGGCGACCGCGAGGATCCCGGTGGCCGCGAGGGCGAGGGGGAAGGCGAGGTAGAGGGGGAGGGCGAGGGTCCCGGTGAAGAGCAGCCCGAAGTAGGCCCCGAAGGTGACCACGTCCCCGTGGGCGAAGTGGGCGAAGCGCAGCTGCGAGAAGATCAGGGATACCCCGACGGCCGCCAGGGCGAGAATGCTCCCGAGAACAATCCCGTAGATGATGAGCTGGGCGAAAACCATGGGGAAGACAGCGGGGACGCGGAACCGCGCTGGGCGAGAGCAAACTTCCCGTCCCGGAAGCCTGCAAGCCTTGGCGAAGCAAAGGCAGCCGGGGCGGGGAGAAGTTGCCCGGGGCAGGGGCTCGGAGGGCTCTTGGGCCCGTCCGGAGGCGCGGGCGCGCCGCGCGGGGTGCTGGCGCGCTCGCAGGGAGGTGGGTTGTGTGTGGCGGGCGGGCCTTCGTTTCATCGGCGAAGCGCCGATGCCACCGGGGCGGCTAGGGAGCCGCTTCGGCGCGGAAGTCGCCGTAGAGCGGATGTTTTTCGCTGAGGGAGAAGACCAGCTCGAAGGCGAGGACCGGTTTGCCCTCCTGGAGCAGGCGGAAGTCCGGCCGGAGGACGCGCCTTTCCGCGAGGAAGGGGGTGTTGAGGAAGCGATCGGCGAGGGCGCGGAGTTCCCCGGTGAGCACCTCTGCGCTCTCCTCCATCGCCCGCCGGGTCCCCGGCTCGCGCAGGAGCAGGCGCCCCTCCATGCGCAGCTCGTAGGGGGAGGTGCTGCCGGCGGGGGCCGGTTCCACGGACAACTCGTCGATCCAGGCGTCGCCGAGCGCCCGCAGGGCTTCCTGCAGGTCGGCGAAGAAGAGGATCCAGTTGGCCCGGCCGCGCACCAGACCCTCCGTTTCCCGGATGCGGGTGAGCAGGTCGTGGCGTTCGGAGAGGAGGGAATCGATGGAAGCGGCGAGGGCACGCCGCTCGGCGAGCCGTTCCTCGAGGGCCATGGTGGCCTCCCGGGAAGCGGCGGCGCGTTCGCGGGCCTGGAGGAGGAAGGGCAGGGGGAGACTGGCGAGGAGGAGGGCCGCGGCGATCCAGAGCGGTCGTTCGCGCCGGAACCGCTGTCGCCGCCGGACCCCCTCGGGGAGCAGCTCGACTCCCTCGGCGGGGGGACCGGCCGCCTCCCGTGCGGCCCCTCCGGAAGCGGCGAGGATGGTGCCCGGGTCCCCGAGGGACGGGGGCGTGGCGCCGTCCCAGAGATCCTCCACCGGCAGGCGCCCGGCGGGGAGCGAGCGGTAGCCGTCGAGGAGGGGGAGCAAGGCCCGGACCCAGGCTTCTTCCCCGTGCAGGAGCAGGCGGGTGGGCGGGGGGCGTTTCCCGGTGGATTCGGCGCTGGCGAGCGTCCGGGTAAGCTCGCGGGTGAGCACCGGGGCGAAGGCTGCGGGATCGTCCGCGGGTTCGGGCGCATCCGTTCCCGGGGGAGGGCCCGCGTAGCCCGAGGGAAGGACCCGCAGGTAGAGGGGCGCCGGGCCGACGAGGGCGAAGATCGTGGTGTGCGGGCCCGTTTCCACCAGGAGCACCTCCTCTCCGGGAAAGAGCGCTTCGACGGCGGCGGTGCGGGCGACCGGGGCGGAGCCCACCGAATCCACCGCGAGGCCCGCCTGGCGGGCGGCGTCGGTGACCGCGAAAAGGGTCTCCCGGCGCACCGCGGCGAGCAGCACTTCCCACTCGATGGTGTCCTCCGCGAGCATGCGGAAACCAAAGCACCATTGTCCCTCGTCGACTCCGAGGGCCTGGGAGGCCTCGTAGCGGAGGGTGGCCGCCTGCTTTCGCGGTTGCACCCGCGGGGCTTGGAGGAGGCGGTGCTGGAGGACGAACGCCGGGAGGAGCAGGGTGAGCGGGGTCCGGCGGGAGGGCGCCCGCAGGCCGGCGAAGGCCGCGGGGAGGCCCTCGATCCACTCCGCTTCGGTGGCGGCGGGGGACGGCAGCGGGACCACTTCCGATTTTCCCGGGCGCAACCGTCCACCGGAGGACCCCACCGTGGCGAGGACCACACGGGACGGGCCGGGGAGGAGAAGGCTCGGGGCGGGGCGTCTCACGGCGCGGGCGGGAGAAAGGGCAGAGGTTGCGGAAGGGGCCGGATGGACCCGTGGTCAGGGGCCCCGCCCCGGCCGGGCAAAGGCGGGAATTTCCCGTCGGTCGATGCCGCCCGAGGTGACAATGCGGGCGGGGGTCCGGTAGACGGGACGGAATACACCGTTCCGCAGGGGTGCCTCCGCGCGGGCCCGGCGGAGGAAATTTTCGTAGCTTTCCCTCGTCCGGATTTCCCCCCCGAACTGTCCGCGCCGCACCGGGAGGGCCTCGTCGCCCACGGAGAGCTGGACGACCCAGGCAAAGGGCCGGGTCGGGAGTCGGTCCCGCCGCACGACCGCGCCGGGGAGGTAAAAGGGAATGATGCCGGCACCGCCCCGCTCCAGGGCGGGCAGATGGACCGCCGAGCGATAGAAGGCGAAGCGGGAACCCCCATCGGCGTCCTCGCTTTCGGGCCGGAAGGCGACGGAGAGGGTCAACCCGACCCCGCTGGCGAAGTCCGGGGAGCCCGCGCCGGGCGCGGGATCACCGAGGGTACGAAGCTCGACGGTCGCCTGCCACCAATCCTCGGCGACGGTCCGGAACGAAACGCGGTCCACCTCCACGGGGACTGGCTGGGCGAGCGCGAACAATGGGGCAAGGCACCAGGCGAGAATCGCCGCGCCGGGGAGGAGGGCTGGCTCCCTACGAGGCATGCAGGAGGCATCGCGCAGGGTTGTCGGTTTGGCAATGGAAAATTGAGACGAGACCTGGAGGGGCTTCGGACGGGGAATCGGACGCCGGCGGCTACGGGGCGGCAAGCCGCCGCGGGGGTGGGCCTTCGGCCCGCTCGGGGGGCGCTCCGCGCCGCGCGGGGTGCTGTGCACGCGCGGGGGGAAGTGCAGCTTCTGCGACAGAGGTCCCGCGGGAGGCCTGCCTTGGGTCGTGGTGGAGGGGGCGACACCCCGGCGAGGTGGTGTAGAGTGCGGAGGTTGGGAGGGGTGGTGCGACGGGATCGAGAGTGAAGGGTGAAGAGTGAAGGGTAAAGGGATGGGGTTTGGTGGGGTCGCGGGTGTTCGGGCCGGCGTCCTTCCGTCGGCGGCTACGGGGTGGCGAGCCGCCGCGGGGGTGGGCCTGCGGCCCGCTCGGGAGGCGCTCCGCGCCGCGCGGGGTGCTTCGCACGCGCGGGGAGAAGTGCAGCTTCTGCGAAAGAGGTCCCGAGGGATGGCCTGCCTTGGGAGGGGTGGAGGGGGCGACACCTCGGCGAGCCGCTGCGGGGGTGGGCCTGCGGCCCGCTCGGGGGGCGCTCCGCGCCGCGCGGGGTGCTGCGCACGCGCGGGGGGCGGTGGGCGCGGGTGCTTGGGCGGGCCTCCTTCCGTCGGGGGCTACGAGGGGGGTCCGGGGGCTTATTTCCGGAGGAGGGAGCGGGCCTTGTGGAGAGTGGTGCGCTCTTCCTCGGTGAGGGAGCCGAAGCCGCTGGCGTTGATCTTGTCGAGGATGCGGTCGACCTCGTGCCGGAAGTCGCTGCTTTCGGTATCCATCTCCTCTTCCGGGGGAGGGCGGCCGGTTCCGGAAGCGGTGGCGCCGCCGCCCTTCTTGCCCGTGCCGACCGTCTCGAGGTTCACCCGGTAGCGGGGGCGGCGGCTCGGGGTGGAGGACGCTCCCTTCCCGCGCGAGCCCTTCGAGGAGCGGATGCGGGGTAGGGAGAGGTTGCGGAACCAGGACTCGTAGCGCCAGAAGAGGAAGGCTGCGGCCATGCCTCCGAGGTGGGCGGAGTGGGCGATGCCGTCGGCCTGCGGGCCCAGCTCGGAAAAGGCCAGCCCGAACACCCCGATCGCGAGGACGGCCCAGCCGACCCACTTGGGGAGGACGGTGACCGGCAGCACGAAGAAGAGGAGGAGGGTGATCGGCTCGTTGGGCCGCTTCAGGCAGAAGTAGATGAGGAAGCCGATGGCGCCTCCGGAAGCCCCGATGACCATGGCCCGGGGATCGCCGAGGTGGACCAGCGACCAGAGCAGTCCGCCGCCGAGGACCGCGAGCAGGTAGAGCCGCAGCAATCCCTGGCGGCCGACGAGCTGCTCGACCATGCGGCCCACGAAGAAGAGAAGGAGGAAATTGGCCAGCAGGTGGAAAAGGCTGCCGTGGAGGAGGCTGTAGGTGAGCAGCGTCCACACCTTGCCGTTGGCGAGGTTGTCGATGGAGAGCACGAACCACTGCCCGAGGAAGCCCCCGCCCGGCCTCCCGGTCGCCGCGGAGCGGAGCAGTCCATCCATCCCGAAGAAGAGCTGCAGGAGGTTCTGGAGGAGAAAGACACCGGCGTTCACGATCAGGAGCCAACCCACCATCGGAATCTGGCGGCGCGGGTCCGGGCCGGAGCGCATGTAGGGGCGATCGGAGAGCATGGGGAAGCGGGCAGGAACCCGACAACCATAAGGTCGGGCGCGCTCCACGCAACGACCGAGTCGCATTGATAATCGCGGTCCCCTCGCCATGGCCGGGTCCGGGGGGGCGACGGTTTCCCGGCGAAGCGGCGGTGCCGCGGAGAATCGGAAGGCAGCGGGCGGGAGCGAGGGCGGGAGCGAGGGCTGCACTCAAGGGTGGACCGAATCGAAATTTTTCTTTAGGATTCCAACCCCAATTTCCCGTCACGCCGTGAAATTTCCTCGTCAGAACCCCCGATTCGTCGCCGTGTTGGCCAGCGCCTTTCTCGGTGGAACCGTAATTCTCGTCCTGTGGCGCGGGGCGACGGCGGAGGCGGTTCGGGCGGCGGAGGCGGCGGAGCGAGCACGGGCCCAGCTAGAGGTGGTCCTGGCGGGGAGTGCGCCCGCGGCCGAGAACCCCGGGCAGCGGGTGAGCCCGACCGAGGAGCACCGGGCGTTTCTCGAAGAAAGGGTCACCCGACTGCGGACGACCCTCGAGGACCTGCGGGGCCGCCTGCGCGTGCGGGACCCCTCCTGGCTGGCCGATCCGGCGGACGAGCTGAGCTTCCTCCCGAAGGTTCGGGAGTTCGTGCGGGCGCAGCGGGCGGCGGCCGCACGCGCGGGGACGGCCCTCGCCCCCGACGAGGCCTTCGGCTTCGCAGCCTTTGCGACCGCCGCGGAGACCCCGCCCCCGGACCAGCTTCCCCTTCTCGACCGCCAGCGGCAGGTTCTCGCCTACATCCTCGCGCAGCTCCTCGCGGCGTCTCCCTCGCGGATTGTGGCCGTCCAGCGGGAGGCCGTGGGGGCCGCGGCGGCGGGCTCCGGCGGACCCGATGCGGACACCTTCGTACGGCAGGCCTGGCCGGGCCGACCCGAGGAGGAGCCCGGGGCGACGCTCTTCTTCCGGGTCGTATTCGAGGGCAAGACGGCGACCCTGCGCACCTTTCTCGAGGAGCTGGCGACCTTTGCCCTGCCTGTGGTGGTGCGCTCGGTGGAAGTCGAGCCCGCCGCGGTCGCCCCGCGGGCCGGGGAGGGAGCGGGATCTGATTCCGGGGGCCGCGCGTCCGGATCCTCGTGGGACCAGCTCTTCGGGACGGCGGGTCCGGAGGCTTCCGGCGATCCCGCCCCGTCCGGCCCGGGGGCGGCCGTCCCCCCCGGACCGGCGCTCCTCCTCGCCGACAACGAGTCCCGCTTCACCGTCCTGCTCCTGTGGATCGAGGAGGGGAGCTTCGGCACCGCGAAGGAGGATTTCGGGGAGGAGGGGCCACCGTGAGACCGCTGCTGCCCTGGTGCACCCTCTCCCTCGCCCTGCTCCTGACCGGCGGGGCCTGGGTCGCAGGCCTCCGCTCCGGGGCGCGGAGTGCCCCCGTCGCCGTGCCCCCACCGCCCTCCTCCTCGCCCCAGCTCCTCCCGGCCCACCGAGCCCCGCAGCCCGATCCCCGCTTCCGCTGGCCGGCGCCCGAGCCCCTCGAGCCGGGCTCGGACTGGGTGTATGGAGTGTTCACTCCGCCCCGTCTCCACCTCGAATCCGGTCCCGGGGGCGAGGCCCTCTTCTTCCGCCGGGGGTCGTCCGCCGCCCCGGCTCCCCCCGAGGCCGCCGAGCCCGCCACCTTCGGGCTGCGCTTCCTGCGGGCCGAGCCCGTGCCCTACCGTTTCCAGGTCGTCGGGGTGGCCGGGGGCGCCGAGCCCCTCGTCCTCTTCGTCGACCTCGAGTCGCCGCCCGACCAGGCCCGCGTGTTTGCCCTCGCGCCCGGGGAGACCGCGCCCGCCAAGGGGATTCAGCTCGAGCGGCTCAAGCGGGTGGTTCGGGAGTCCGCCCGGGGCGGGGTGGAGGTCGAGTACGCGGTCGAGGTGCGCGCCGACGGGGAAGGCCCCCTCCACCGGCTCTCCAACCGAGGGACCCACACCGTCGGTGATCCCGTCCTCTACTTCGCGGCCACGGACCCCGAGGGGCCCGCCGAGCTCCGGGCTCCCGGCGAGGGAGGAGTCCTCCGGGTGGGGGAGCGCCGCTACCGCATCGACCGCGTCGATCCCGCCGCGGATCTCGTGCGGGTTTCCCGGCTCGATCCGGGGCGCGAGGAGCCCTGGACCGAGGAATGGCCGCTTTCCCGGGATTCGCCGGGGCCCCTCCCCGCTGCGGCGGCGTCCCCGGTCTCCGCGGCGTCCCCGGAGCCGTCCCCGTCTCCCGACTCCCTCCCCGTTTCCGAACTCCCCTGAGCCATGCACCGCGCACCCGTACCCCGCCTCTCCCCCTGGCGGATTCCCCCCCGGCCCGGGGGAGGCGGGTCGACCGCGACCGTCGGTCTCCTCTTGCTCGCCGTGCTGTCGGCGCTCTCGCCGCTGCCCCTCCCGGCGGATCCCGCCCGTCCGGCGTCCGGGGAAGCGGAGGCGATCCCCGCGGCTGCGGCCCCCCTCGCCCGGGCGGAAGCGGCGGCCGCGGCCGGGGACTATGCGGAGGCCCTCCGGCTGGCGGAAACGGTCCTGGCCGCCTCGCCGGATCCCCGCGCGGCGGCCCGGGCCGAGGAGAGAATCGCCGATTGGCTGCTCGCGGCGGCCGCCCGGGAGGATGCCGACCGCCTTGCCCGGGCCGGGGCCCTCTACCGGACGGCCCGCACCCTCGCCGACCAGCGGGCCTTTGCGGAGTCGCGGGAGGCCCTGGCGGAGGCGGAGGCGCTGCTCCCGGCGGGCGCGGTCGAGCGGCGGGCAGATTTCGCCCGCCTCCGCCGCTGGACCTACCTCGAGGAGGCCGAGCGCCTCCTCGGGCAGGAGGACCCCGCCGGGGCGCGGGCGGCCCTCGCCGCCTACGCGGAGGACCCCTCCCCCCGGCCCGGCGCGCGGGCGCGGGCGGCCCGCCTGCGGGAGGAACTCCGGCTTCCGGAGAACCGGGACATCGCCGCGATCCGACCGGCCTTCGTGGAGCGCGAGCGAGCGGTCGGCGAGCTCCTCCAGCAGGCCCGCGCCCTCTACCTCGCCGGCGACGACGAGGGTGCCCGCCGCCTCTACACCGAGGTGGAGACCCGCGACCCCACGAACATGGAGGCGAAGGCCTTCCTCTACGAGATCGCCCGTCGCGGCACGGCCGACGCGACCCTCGACCGCGAGAAGACCCGGCAGGAGATGCTCGAGCAGGTCGGCCGGGCCTGGCAGCGGCCCCGCGTCTACGGGGCCGAGCCGCGGGAGGGCGGGGAGGCGGACTCGACCAGCGACGCCCTCCTCGGGCGCCTCCAGTCGATCCTCCTGCCGCGGGTGAACTTCTCGGACGCCGACCTCCTCCACGTCATCGACAGCCTCTCCGAGCTCTCCGTGGCCTTCGATCCTGACGGCGAAGGGGTCAATCTCGTGGCCACCGGGACCCTCGACCCCAGTGAGACCGTCCACTTCCAGGTCCGCAATCTCAGCCTCGGCCGCGTGCTCGACCTCGTCGCCGAGCAGACCGGGTACGAGTGGCAGGTGGTCGAGGGGGTGGTCCAGTTCGGGCCGCGCACTTCCCGGGGCAGCCGGAGCCTGCGCCGGGCCATCATCCCCGTCTCCAAGGGCACCCTCGACCTCATCGCCGGCTTCCAGGAGGGGACCACCCCCGGGCGAGGCGAGTCCGCCCCGGCGGACCCGTTTGCGGTGCCGGGGGAGGACGCGGGCGGGGCGGGGCTCGGTGCGGGACCCGGGGGGACGCCCTCCGCCGCGGGAATCCGGCTGTTTTTCGAGGAATCCGGGATCAGTTTCGAGAGCGTGCCCGGCTCCAGCCTCGCCGTGCGCGGCACCCGTTTGCTCGTCCACCAGACCCCGCGCAACCTCGAGGCCATCCGGGCAACGCTCCGCGAGCTCGACGTGACCGACCAGGTGGAGATCGAGGCGAAGTTCCTCGAGGTGCGCCAGGGCGCGCTGGAGGAGCTCGGGGTGAGCTGGCGGGGCACGACGAACGAGGACGGCACGATCGTGACGCCCGGGCGGCTCACCGATGGTGCCGGGCAGCCGGTGACCGCGCGGGGAGACAGCTTCGTGCAGAGCCCGACCCGGCTGGAGAGCGTCTTCGGGGAGACGCCCGGGGACGAGCGCGGGCGGATCGTCACCAGCAGCGAGACGATCACCACGGACGCCGACGGCAACGAGACCATCACCACCGAGCCGAACGACCCCATCACCTTTTCGGTGGCCCCCGGCTCCCCCCTCAATTCCCTCGACCTCGCCGTGGACACCCTCAGCGACGCCTTCCTCTCCGGAGTGATGGGCAGCCTGGAGGTCGATGTGCTCATCCGCGCCCTCGAGCGGACCGAGGGCAGCGACCTCCTCTCCGCGCCCAAGGTCACCGTGATGTCCGGCAAGACCGCGAGCATCCGGGTTTCCCAGCAGTTCCGCTATCCCCAGCGCTACGAGGCCCCGGAGATTTCCGAGCCCGCCGGCGACGCGAACGCCTCCTCCATCGGGATCGCCTCCGGGTTGCCCCGGGACTTCACCGTGCAGGACCTCGGCGTGGTCATGGACGTGACCCCCACCGTCGAGGCCAACGACAACATCAACCTCGCCCTCGAGCCGACCGTCACCGAGTTCGAGGGCTATGTCTCCTACGGCGGGCCGAACATCGCGGTGGCGGGCGAGCAGGTCGTGCAGTCCCCCTCCGGCTACTTCCAGCCCGTGTTCTCGCAGCGCCAGGTGAGCACGGAGGTGACCCTCTACGACGGGGCCACTGTCGTCCTCGGCGGGCTCACCCGCGAGCAGGTGGAGTCGTTCGAGGAAAAGGTTCCCCTCCTCGGAGACATCCCCCTCGTCGGGAGGCTCTTCCGCTCCCGGGGCGAGACCTCCCAAAAGCGCAACCTGCTCATCTTCGTCTCCGCCAACCGCATCTCCCCCGGCGGTGCCCCCGCCAACGAGACCATCGGCACCACCCGCGCCAACGCCCTCTTCCAGAACCCCGTCGTCATTTCCCCCGGAGGAGCGTTGCAGCGGAGCGGGGACGGGGAGTGAGCGGGGGCGAGGGGGAGTGAGGGAGGGGTTCTTTCCGGGCAGGCTCGTGGCATCGGGCCTTGCCCGATGGGAGGGGGACTGGGAGGTACTACGATAAATGCCACTCAGCAGAAGTGGACTTGTGGCATCGGGCCTTGCCCGATGAGAGAGGGACTGGGGGGTGTAGAGGGGGGGTTGGGTTGGGCGACGTGGGGGAGGATGGTTGAGGGGAGGTGAGGGGGAGGGGGTTTGTGTGGGGTGAGGTGAGGTGCGGGGGAGGTGCGAGGTTGAGGGGATTGCTTGGGGTAGGAGGGCGTTCGATTCATCGGGGAAGCCCCGATGCCACGGGGGTGGGTTTTTCCGGGAAGGGGAGGATTTGGGGGAGGCTTGTGGCATCGGGCCTTGCCCGATGGGAGGGGGAATGGGGGGTGCCGGGG
>CAJXLM010000059.1 GCA_913056175.1 uncultured Opitutia bacterium
AAGAGCTTCCCGTTCGCGGAGAGGCTGCCGTGGATGGCGGAGGGGTTCCCCCCGACGACGCGGTTGAGGGCGACCGCGCCACTGCCGGGTTGCACGAACTGCACGGACGCTCCCGACCCGATCGAGAAGTCCCCCCACTCGAGGATCGCCTTGTCCGTGCCCTGCTCGATCGTCATCGCCGAGCCGGCCGCCGCGATGCTGGCCTCGCCGGCGGTCACGGTGCCACCGGTCGGCAGGCCCTCGCCGTCCGCAAGGGCGCCGGCGAGGGCCAGGGATCCGGCTACGGTTCCCTTGAGAAACAGGCGTCGGACCCGCTGGAGCCACCTTCGGCCACCCAGCAAACAGCCTCCCTCGCGGGAATGGAAACCTCCAGCGCCCATCCTCGGTTATCCACGGGCCTGAACATAAAGGGCAGAATTCCAGCGACCGCCGCCGAGACCCATGGGCTCGGTGAAGGGGCGGTCGGACGGGCCCTCCGGGTCGCACGGGGGCCCGCCTGGTGGCGGCTTCATTCTGCGGATCACAAGTCCGTACGCAAACCTTCCACTCTGCACCGCGCAAGCTTGCGGTGACCAATAGTTACGGATACAAGTGGATCTACTGATCCATTTCCTTGAATTTCCATAGAGGGAAACACTTTTCCCAGTGTCGCGCCAGTCCGCGGACCCGGAAGGCACCCGCCCACCCGCGCCCCGATTCTCGCGGAAGGAAGCCCTCGGCGAGGTTGTTCGCCGGGGGGGAAGACCTCCCGCTCCGCCCCCCTTCCCATGGCCGCCCCGTTCCCGCCACTCTTTCCCCGGTTTTCCCGTCCAGCAGCCGGAAAATTCCCACGGAGTGCCCTTGCCTCCGGTGGTCTCGCCGAGGATACGGGCTCTGGACAGGAGCGGGGCCAGCGGCGAAAAAAGGTTCGTCATCTCTGCAACCATCCCGCACCCAGGAGCCCCCCTCGGCTCCAGAACCGAGCGGAGGGCCCCTTTTCCCCCGTCCGAGCCGGCCGCAACCTTCCATCCCCCTCCCCAGCCATGACCTCTTCTTCCTCCAGCCGCTCCCGCTCCCGCGGCTGCCTCCTCGGACAGCTGGCCGGCGACGCCCTCGGGAGTCTTGTCGAGTTCCAGTCACCGACCGAGATCCATCGTGACTACCCGGAAGGCGTGCGGGACCTCGCCGCGGGCGGGACCTGGAACACCCTCGCGGGCCAGCCCACCGATGATTCGGAGATGGCCCTCCAGTTGGCCCGGACCCTCCTCCGGCGAGGGACCTATGATCCGGAGGCTGTGCTCGCGGCCTACCGGTCCTGGCTCGACTCGGGACCGTTCGACTGTGGTCTCACCATCGCCAGCGGCCTCCGGGGACGACCCAATCCCGACAGCCAGGCCAACGGGGCGTTGATGCGGATCAGCCCCCTCGGAATCTTCGGGGCCCACGAGCCGCTCGACCGGGTGGCGGAGTGGGCCCGGCAGGACGCCGCCCTCACCCATCCGCACGCGGTGTGCCTCCAGGCGAACGCGCTCTTTGCGAGGGCCCTCGCCCACGCCATCGCGACGGGCTGCGGGGCGGAGGAGCTCTACGGGAAAATCCGGGAATGGGCGGCCGCCGAACCGGTCGACCCCCGCCTCCGGGAGACCCTCGATGCCGCCGCCGAGGAGCCCCCGGCCGACTACCTCGCGCTCCAGGGCTGGGTGCTGGTGGCTTTCGGCAATGCCCTCTACCAACTGCTCCACGCCCCGAGCCTCGAGGCGGGGGTCATCGACACCGTGCATCGCGGTGGCGATACCGACACCAACGCCGCCATCGGCGGTGCGCTTCTCGGTGCCGTCTATGGCGCGGAAGCCCTCCCGGCCCGCTGGGTCGACACCCTCCTGGACTGCCGCCCGCAGGAAGGGCTTCCGGGGGTTCACCGTCCGCGACCCGAGTGCTTCTGGCCGGTGGATGCCCTCGAGCTGGCCGACAAGCTCCATGCCGGCGGCGGGGCCTGAACCGCCGACGACCGCCAAGGGGCTGCGCCGACAGCCGCGCTTTTCCCGCGGGCTCTTGCGAGGAGGGGCCGATGGGGAAAGCCCGGCCACGACCGCGGCCCGGGGAGGAACAGCGGGGCAGTCTCCCGGGGCGGGGTCCCTGCCGCGCGCCGACGCGCTTCCGGACCTCCCGCCGCTGGCTGGGGTCCGCGGTCCGCCCTTTTTTCTGCCGGGCACGAGAGGGAGGTGGCGGCGTGGACCGGGGCTCGCCTCCTCCCCTGCCCTGCCGCGACCTCGGCTCTCGCCGGGAGGCACCTCCGGCTGGTAGTCCTCCCCCATGCACCCGGAAGCCATCCGGCACCTCGACCGGGACCCGGTCCTCCGTCCCCTGATCCAGCGCCACGGTCCGCTCGGTCTCCGGCCCCGGCGTTTCTCCACTTTTCGCTCGCTGACCGAGGCAATCGTCCGCCAGCAGCTCAGCCAGCAGGCGGCCGCCGTGATCCTCGGCCGCTTCCGCAGCCTCTTTCCCGGGAAGAGCTTCCCCACCGTCGGGGAGGTGCTCGCGACTCCGCCGGAGCGCCTCCGCGAGGCCGGGCTCTCCCGGGCCAAGGCCGCCTACCTCCTCGACCTGGCCACGCGGGTGCGCCAGCGCCGCGTGCCGGGACTGCGGGCCTGTGAGCGCCTGCCGGACGAGGAGCTCATCGCCCGCCTTACCGCGGTGAAGGGGATCGGGCGCTGGACCGCGGAGATGCTGCTGATCTTCAACCTCGGCCGGCCGGACGTGCTCCCGGTGGACGACCTGGGGGTACGGCGGGGTTTCCAGCGGGCCCACGAGCGCGACGAACTGCCGGCGCCCGCCGAGCTGGCCCAACACGGGCAGCGCTGGGCTCCCCACCGCACCGCCGCGGCCCTCTACCTCTGGAAGGCGGCGGAGCCGGAATCCGGAGGGTTGAGCGGCCCCTGAAACTTCCAACGGGGTCGGTCCTGCGTCCGCTCCCTGCGTCCGGTGGGGGCCGCACCGGCCGTGGGACCCCTCCTCCATCTCCTGACAGAGGGAGACCAGTCCTTCCGGTGGCCTTCGCCGGCCTCGGCGGGCGAAAGGGCACTCCGCCCGCTTCGGGAAAACCGCCCTGAAAAAATGGCCCTCCCGGGGTGGATCCGGCGGATCCCCCGCTGCCGCCCGGATTCCCTTGCCCCGGCGGGCTTGCGATCGGGGGCAAGCGGGATTGGCTTTCTCCCATGGCGGCCGGCGTCCCAGGGAGCCTGATCTTCGTGTACAACGACGACAGCGGGCCACTCGCGGCCCTGCGCTCGGTCGTTCACAAGCGGCTGGCTCCGCAGACCTACCCGTGCTCGCTCTGCGCGCTGACCTACCGCTCGGTGCGCATGCGCCCTCCGTGGAAACGGTTCGTCCGGCAGCTCCAGCCCGCACCCCGCTTCCTGCACCGCGATGAGTTCCTCCGCGAG
This sequence comes from uncultured Opitutia bacterium, assembly GCA_913056175.1. Lineage (GTDB taxonomy): Bacteria > Verrucomicrobiota > Verrucomicrobiia > Opitutales > Puniceicoccaceae > CAJXLM01. The sequence goes on from CAJXLM010000059.1 coordinate 3,423, forward strand.
GCACCGACCGAAGTCCGCGAGGTTCCCCTGCCCGCGGTTTTCCAGCAAAAGCCGGGAGGACGGTGGGAGCGGGTGCTCTCGGCTTCCGACCTGGAGGGATTCGCCTCCTTGGAAGACCTCATGGCGGCCCTCGAGGGGATCGCTGCGGCCGCCGAGAGGTCGACCGACCCTCGCTGAATCCGGGAGGTCCCGCCGGATCGGTCCCGCCCGTTTGGCAATCCTGCCCACTTTGGCTTTCCTCTCCCTATGAACCTTCTCCAATGGATCCAGCTTTTCCAGCGCGTCCGCGCCCGCCTGCGGCAGACACCCACGGCCCTCCTCGCAACCCTGCTGGTGGGGACCGGCAAGGCCTGCTGTCGGCGGAAGCCAGCCGGGGCCGCGAAGCGCTGTGCCTCCTCCCTGAACCCGCGGGCGTGCCGCTGTCCGGGCTCCGGCGGCGGGTGATCCTTGCTGGGGGACGAGGAGCCCGCCGGGCCTCTCCGTCCCTGGCCGGGAGGACCGGTCGGCCACTCTAGGGAACCGCCGGACGGTCGCGGTTTCCGCGGGTATGGCAGCGGGATACTTTCTCCCGCCGGCAACCGTACGCCTACCTCCGGCGCCCGCACGGGTCGGCTTTACAAGGTGGCAATCCTGAGGCGCGCTCCGCCCCGAGGGCCCTCACCGATGCGATTCCTGCGGGGTGCGGGGAGGTTCCTCAAAATTTTCGCAGGGGTGGGTCCATTGATGTCCTACCCCGCGTGGTACTCTGGATTCATGGCCGATTCCCCTACCTTCTCTTCCCCCGACGGTGCTGCCGACACGGAGGCCGGAGAAAACCTCTCCTCCGCTTCCCCGGACACGCACGAACCGCACGAACCCTCCCGACGGGAATTCACCCGAAGGGACCTCGTCGCCTTATGGCTGTACCGCTGGTTCCGTTCCCGGCGGGCCCGCAATGTGCTCGTGCGCCGCAACCACTTCCGCGACGACGATGTCGCCGAAGCGATGAACCTCCAGCGCTGGGTGGACAGGGAGATCGACCGGGAGCGCTTGTTCCGGGAGATGGACCTGCGGCACGAGCGACTCGAGAACCGCTTCCGGAGCGAGCCCCTCTGCCACCAGCTCAGGCATAACTTCGGGGTCCTCCGCCGGATGGTCGGGCTGACCGCGGCCGAGGAGGAGGTCGTGCGGTTCTTTGTGGTCCTCCAGCACGACTCCGACCTCCTCGACGGGGTACGCCTGCTCGACGCCGACGAGAGCGAGAGCGCCCTCGAGGAACTGGCCCATCAGGCCGTTGGCAAGGCGGGCGAAGAGTTGCGGCAGGCCTTCTCGGGGGCGGGCCGGCTCCACGACATCGGCCTCCTCCACCACGGCGAGGGCCGACCGCGCCACTTTCAGGGTCCCCGCTTCTTCTCCAACGACATTGCCCAGGACCTCCTCCGCGGCCGCGTCAGTGAGGAGACCCTCCTGCGGGAGATCGTCCAGCCCCCGGCGACTCCCTCCCTCACCTACCGGGACTTTCCCCACCTCGCCCCGACCCTGCGCATCCTCCGCCCCTACCTCCGCCAAGCCCTGCGCGAGCGCCGCCCCGGCGTGAACCTCTTCCTCTACGGTCCGCCGGGGACCGGGAAGACCGAGCTCTCCCGTATCCTCGGCCGGGAAATGCGGGCAGACCTTCAGGAGCTGTCCTCCTCCGACCGGCGGGGCCACCCGGTGGAACCGGAGGAACGCCTCCAGCGGGTTCGCTTTGCCTCCCGGATCCTCGGTGGGCGCAGCCTGCTCGTGGTCGACGAGGCCGAGGATCTCTTTCCCTCCGGGCACCCGCTCCTCTTCGGTCGCGGTCCCGCCGCCCGCCACAAGGCATGGCTGCACCGCACCCTCGAGGAGAACCCGGTCCCGGTGATCTGGATCTCCAACGAGATCGGCGGGGTCGATCCCGCCAACGCCCGCCGCTTCGACTTCCTCCTCGAAGTGCCCGTGCCCCCGCGTACCCAGCGCATCCGCATCCTCCGCCGCGCCTGCGGAGACCTGCTCTCCGCCGGTGTTCTCGAGCAGCTCGGCGATTCCGAGCACCTCGCCCCCGCCGTGGTCGAGCGCACCGCCCGGATCATCCGGACCACCCGCCAGACCTACACCGATCGCAAGGACCGCGAGCAGTCCTTCCTGCGCCTGGTCAACCAGACCCTCGAGGGACAGAAGCTGCCCCGCCTGCCCGGGCTCGCCCCCGCCCAGGATCCGATCTACGACCCGCGCTTCGTGAACTGCGGGGAGGACCTCGCCGCCCTCGCCGACGCTCTCCGCGACCACCCCCGCGCGAACCTCTGCCTCTACGGTCCCCCCGGCACGGGGAAGACGAGCTACCTCCACTGGCTGGCCCGGAAGCTCGAGCGGCCCATCCACCTGCACCGTGCCAGCGACCTGCTCGACATGTATGTGGGCCAGACCGAGAAGAAGATCGCCCGCGCCTTCCGACGCGCCGAGGAGGACGGGGCCCTGCTCCTCTTCGACGAGGTCGACTCCTTCCTGCGCGACCGCACCACCGCCGCCCGCTCCTGGGAGGTCACCCAGGTGAACGAACTGCTCACCCGCATGGAGTCCTTCCCGGGAATCTTCGCGGCCGCCACCAACCTCCGCGAGGATCTCGACGCCGCCTCCCTCCGCCGCTTCGACCTGAAGCTCTGCTTCGACTACCTCCGCCCGGAGCAGGCCACCGCCCTCCTCGGGGCCCACTGCCGCGCTCTCGGGATCGGCGAGCCCGGCCCCGGGGAACAGGCCGCCGTCGCCGCCCTCCGCACCCTCACCCCCGGCGATTTCGCCAACGTCGCCCGCCAGGCCCGCTTTCGCCCGATCCCCGAACCCGCCGCCTTCCGCGCGCGCCTCGAACACGAACTCACCCTGAAAAAGGACGGTGGGCCGGGGGCTCCTCTCGGCTTCCACGCCGCCTGAGCGGGCAACGAGCCCTCCCAGCTCCGGGGGGAGCCGCGGCTCTCCCCGGAGCTGGACCTCCCGCCACCATCACCATCCTCCGGAAACACCCGGTCGGCCCCGGCGACACCAGCCCCGACGCCATGCAGATCCCTTCCATTTCCAGCCCCGCCCTCCACCCGCTCGCCACCTGCCTCGAGCAGGGAGTCGGGACCGGACGGGACGGGCGGGACGGGCGGAATGCCAAGAGGCTCTTCCGCGCGGTCGCGCGGTACGCGATCGCCTTCCTCGACGAGCACGGTGCGCCCTCCCTCCACGAGGACACGGCCTCCGCCCCGAGCCGCGCCAGCCGGGACCTGGGCCTCCGCCCCGGAAATTCGGGAAGGACGACTGCCACCCCGTCGGCATCGGCTCCGACCGGTGCTTCCGGATCCTCCGCGGCCCCGACGAATCCGGACCCCACCAACGGGAGCCGTGGGGGGTCGGTGGTTGCCTGGCTCCGCTCTTCTCGGGGGAGCCAACCGCCGCTGGCCGGCCTCCTCTCCTTCCCGGCGGGTCGGTCGGATCCACGGGCGGCTGGGAACGAGGGAGGTGGGTGACCGGAGCCCGGTACGCCGACAGCCCGCACCGAGGGGACCCACGGCAATCGCCGGTCGGCGTTCCCGGGTGAGCAACCCGTCGACCTTGCCGAGGGGGCTCGCGGTTCCTTCTCGCGAAGGTGCCCCGCTCCCCACCCTTCCCTCGACCCGGCGGCGCCTGTCGGTCAGGCTCCCCTCCCATGGATGACTTGTTTGCGGCCGCCGGACTGGAGGAGGGCGCACCCCGGCCCCTCGCCGACCGCCTCCGGCCCACCCGGATCGAGGAGATCGTGGGGCAGGACTCGTTGCTCGGCCCGCAGGGCCCGCTCGGCCGGATGCTGGCCCGCGAGCGCCTCTCCTCCCTGGTTCTCTGGGGACCTCCCGGGGTTGGCAAGACCACCCTCGCCCGACTGCTGGCGGCCCGGGCCGACCTCGCCTTCGAATCGCTCTCCGCGATCTTTTCCGGGGTCGCCGACCTGAAGAAGGCTTTCGAGCGGGCGCGCGAGCGGCGCTCCCGGGGGGAGGGAACGCTTCTCTTCGTGGACGAGATTCACCGCTTCAACCGCGCCCAGCAGGACAGCTTCCTCCCGGTGGTGGAGGAGGGCGTGGTCACGCTGGTTGGCGCCACCACCGAGAATCCGAGCTTCGAGCTGAACGGGGCCCTCCTCTCGCGCTGCCAGGTGCTCGTTCTCGAAAGACTCGGCGACGAGGCGCTCGAGGAATTGCTGGTGCGCGCCGAGCGCCTGGAAGCACGACCCCTGCCCCTCACCCCCGAGGCCCGCTCCCGGCTGCGCGCCATGGCGGATGGGGATGGGCGCTACCTTCTCAACCTCGCCGAACAGGTGTGGGCGGGGGTGGACGATGGGGAAGGGGACATGGACACCGCCACGCTGGGGCAGGTGCTCCAACGGCGCGTTCCCCTCTACGACAAGGCGGGCGAGGAGCACTACAACCTCATCTCCGCTCTCCACAAGTCAATCCGGGGCTCCGATCCCGACGCCGCCCTCTACTGGCTGGCCCGCATGACCGAGGGCGGGGAGGATCCTCTCTACCTCGCCCGCCGGCTCATCCGGATCGCCAACGAGGACATCGGGCTCGCCGACCCAACCGCCGTGCATGCCGCCCTCGCCGCTCGCGAGGTCTACGAGACCCTCGGGAGTCCCGAGGGCGAGCTGGCCCTCGCCCAGGCGGTCGTCCACCTCGCCGCCGCCCCGAAGTCCGTGGCCGTCTACCGGGCCTGGGGCGCCGCCCGCGCGGCCGCCCGCGAGACGGGGTCGCTGCCCCCTCCTCTGCACCTGCGCAACGCTCCCACCGCCCTCCTCCGGGAACAGGGCTACGGGGCCGGCTACGAGTACGATCCGGACACGGCGACGGGTCGGTCCAGCCAGCGGCTCTTTCCGGAAGGGATGGAGGAGACGGTCTTCTACCGCCCGACGGACCACGGGCGCGAGAAGGCGGTGCGGGAAAGGCTCGCCACCTGGCGGGCCGAAGGGCGCCGGGAGCACGGCGGGAGCGGGGCCTGACCGGAGTTTCCGGCAAGTGCGGCGGCGCACGGGGAGGGTGCCTTGCCGCGACTCGCGGGACCGGCCCGGGCAAGGCTGCTTCCCCGGCCGAAATCCCCGCCGCGCGCTTCCTTCCTTTTCCTCCCCCTTTCCGCCCCGTAGCTTCCCCCCGACCATGGCCCTCACTCCGCGCACCAACGCCTATCGCCCCGCCTCCCCGCAAGAGCCCGAGCGCCGCGCGGGGGCCGCCCGGGGGACGGTGGGCGCGGAACGGGGACGGGCCCTGCTCATCGCCGCCAACCTGATCGTGGCCGGCTGGGCCTTCGGTGCGGTCCAGCCGGACACGCGCTTCCTCCTCGCCGCGCTGAATGGCGCCACCTTTGTCGCTTGCCTGCTGCCCTGGGGACGCCCACCCGGCCTTGCGGTGTTGGGCGGAGCGTCGCCGCTGCGCCGCCTCCTCCGCTTCCCGGTCTTCTGGCTGGGCCTGGTCATGGTGGGCTATGTCTTGCTGCAGGCCTTCCATCCGGAGTTCCGCAGGGTGGAGGAGATGCGGGGGAGCCGGCTGGTCTGGTGGCTGAACCGGCTGCCGGGTACCGCGAGGTGGGACGGGCCCACCAGCATCCTCGCCCCGGCCCGCGAAGGGAATGTCTGGACCTTCCTCGCCCGCTACGGGGGTGCCTGGCTGCTGGTCTGTGCCGCCTGGGTCGGGCTCTCCCGCCGCTCGAGCGTCCGGCTGGTCCTCGGCCTGCTCGCCGCCAACTTCGCTCTCTACGGTCTCGTCACCGTGCTCGCCGAACTGGCCGGCAATGGCAAGGTGCTCTGGCTGCGCGAGTGGTCCGGGGGCGATTTCAGCGGTGCCTTCTTCTACCGGAACCACGGGGGAGCCTTCCTCTACCTGGGGGTCGCCGTGCTCCTCGCGGGCTTCCTCGAGCTGCGCTTCCGGCACCAGGATCCGCTGCGCAGGAGTCGGTTCCCGCCGGAGGCCCGCTTTCCCTTCCTGCTCGGTGCCCTGCTCTGCGCGGCCGCCGCGATCCTCACCACTTCCCGGGGGGCCACGCTCACCACCTTCGGCCTGCTCGGCCTCCTCCCCTTCCTCTTCCTCCTCGCCGGCCTCTGGGAAAGGCCCGCGGGATTCTGGACGGAATGGCTGGTCCTGCTCCTGCTCCCGGCCGGGCTGATCCTGCTGACCGTTTATCTCGCCGAGGGGTGGCAGGTCTTCGCCCGGCTGGACAGTCTCCAGTCGGTCACCGGAACCGATGCCCGCCTGCTCGGGATGGGACTCAGCCTGGAAATGTGGCAGAGCCGCCCGCTCTTCGGCTACGGGGCCGACTCCTACCAGCAGGCGGTGGCCCTCTTTCAGGACCGCGTCACCGAGCTGGGCCTCGGCACCACGGGGCGGGAGGTCAACCGCCTGCGCTGGGTCGCCGCCCACAACGACGGCCTCGAGCTATTGGTCCAGCTGGGCTGGGTCGGGGCGCTCCCGGTCTTCGCCAGCCTGCTCTTCTGGCTCGGGCTCTTTTTCCGCTACCTTCTCCGCTGGACGGTCCCGCTCCTCACGGTGACCGCGGGTCTCCTCCTCCTGCTCGCCCACTCGGGTGTCGAGCTGATCTTCCAGAGCGGCACCCTCCTGCTGACCTTCTCCACCCTCCTCGCCCTGGTGGGCGTCCACCTGCGCGCGGAGGGTGGCGGACGGGAGGAGCGCTAGGCGCTACTCCTCGAGCGTGGCCATATCGATCACGAAGCGGTACTTCACGTCCCCCTTCACAAGGCGCTCGTAGGCCTCGTTGATCTGGTCCATCCGGATGGTCTCAACGTCGCTGGTGATGCCGTGCTCCCCACAGAAATCGAGCATCTGCTGGGTCTCGGCGATCCCCCCGATGAGGGATCCGGCGAGGCTCTTCCGGCCGAAGACGAGCTGGGCCGCGTTCACCGTGTCGAGCGGTTCGACAGCACCGACCACGCACATGGTGGCGTTGTAATGGAGGAGGTTGAGGTACGGGGCCACATCGTGGCGCACGGGGATGGTGTTCAGGATGAAGTCAAAGGAGCCGGCCTGCTGTGCCATCGCCTCCGTATCGGTGGAGAGGAGAACCTCGTCCGCTCCGAGCTGCTTGGCATCCTCCCCCTTCGACGCAGAGGTGGTGATCATGACGGTGTGCGCTCCCATGGCGTGGGCAAACTTCACCCCCATGTGCCCGAGCCCGCCGAGACCAACCACACCCACGCGCATCCCGGGGCCCACCTTCCAGTGGTTCAGCGGGGAATAGGTCGTGATACCCGCGCAGAGCAGCGGCGCCGTGCCCACGAGCTCAAGGTTGTCCGGAACCCGCAACACGAACTCCTCCTTCACCACGATCCGCTTGCTGTACCCGCCAAAGGTCAGGCTGCCCGGGTCCGGGGTCGGGCTGTTGTAGGTCGCCGTCATCCCCTCATAGCAATACTGCTCGAGGTCGTCCCGGCACGCTTCGCACTCCCCGCAGGAGTCCACCATACAGCCAACCGCAGCCCGGTCCCCCGCCCGGAAGCCCTTCACCTCCGCGCCCACCGCCGTCACGTGCCCGATGACCTCGTGCCCGGGAACGAGCGGATACTGGCTCGCACCCCAGTCGTTGTTCGCGAAGTGAAGATCCGTGTGGCACACCCCACAAAATGCAATCTCGATCTGCACATCCCCCGGCCCCACCTCCCGGCGGTCGATCCCAAAGGGGGCAAGCAGGTCTTTCGGCTGGTGGGCGGCGTACGCGGCAGTTGGCTGGCTCATAGATTTTGGAAGAAACTCACAATCAACACAAACCCTATTCAACCGCTCCTCCCCCACCCCCGCAAGCCCCTCCCCCGGTTTCTCCAAAAATTCGACCTTGTCGGGGACAAACCTTCCAGTAGGGTCGCCGTTGAGGGTTTCGGATTAGAACACAAAGACTTCCACCAGGGGTCTTCGGGAGGCCCCGGGAAGCCACCACAAGTGAGGGCAATGGCAAAAAAAGGACGGAGCAGGCCGCCGACGGGGAGGAAAGACCCGGTCCGAACACGGCGGAGCCGTGCCGCGGGTTGCCTTTTCCCGGGGGAAAGCTGGGAAGGGGTCCGTTTAGCGCGACCTTCGCCTTCGTCGGAGGGGACGGGCGGTGCAGAGCCGGGCCCGGGCGTCGTCGGCGAGGGTGCGCAGGGGGACGGA
>CAJXLM010000060.1 GCA_913056175.1 uncultured Opitutia bacterium
ACCAGCACTCCCCGCCCCTCAAAAAAAGAAAGACCCCCCCCTCCCCCCGCCCTCCTCGCAAACACCCCCTCCCTCCCCTCAACCATGCCGATTATAGGGGACATACCGTTGTAAACCCCTCTCCTTCCGTACGATCCAACTCCCTCTCCCCGTCAGCCGTCGCCATCGACCCCTTCCCCTCTCTCCAACCTCATTCACCCTCACCCCGACCAAACGACCGAGCGGGGAAGGCGGTCCACCCGCCGGACCCTCCCCTACCCGGGGCGACCGAGCCAGTCGCCCGGGGAGGGCCCTGAAAAACCCACGATCCGCAGAAGGGTGAGTCGACGCAGCCACGAAACCGCCCGACCCCCTCCCCCCCACCACGCTCTCCCCAGCCTCCCTGACCCTCCGGACGCAAAAAAGCCAGCAAGGCCACGCCCCGGACCAGCACTCCACCGCCCACCGGAAAAAAGAAAAACCCCCACCTCCCCCCGCCCTCCTCGCAAACACTCCCTCCCTCCCCTCAACCATCGCGATTATAGGGGACATACCGTTGCAAACCCCTCCCCCTCAGTACGATCCAGCTCCCTCTTCCCGTCGGCCCCTCCCCCGTAACCTCACCCTGCCTCACCCCGCCCTCCCCCGCCCGGTCGACCGAGCGGGAGGAGGGAGAGTGCGCGACGCCCCCCTGTCCTCCCGATTCTGCCCCGCCGCCGCGGTCCCACACCTACGCTCTCGCGAGCGCGGCACCGAAGGGGCCCGGTTGTTTCGGGGCGAGGTGCGCGTGCGGCGCGTGGCGGTGACGCGCCCTGAAGACGGGGGAGACGGCGGGGGGTGCGAAAATCCGTCGGCTTCGGGCCGGTAAGGAAACTGGTGCGCGAGCCGCCACCTTTCGTTCCTTGCGATCCTCGGCCATAGATCCCCCCTTCGGCGCCCTCGGCGCACGGCCCTCAAGGCATCAGCGGGGGGCGCTCCTCCGGCTCTGCCTCCGCCACCACCCGCACCCATTCCCCGATCACCCGGAGGTCCACGGTTTCGTCGTCTTCGAGGACGAGATCCCGGTAGGAGGGGTCGGTGCTCTCGGGGCGGAGGTGGATGCGGGCGTGGTGCCAGGAGTCGCCGTCCCCGCCGACCTTTTCACTGTAGTAGCGCTTCACCGTAAACTCGCCGAGCTCGAGATCGTGGAGCTGCCGGGACTCGACGAGAACCACCTTCCCGTGGCGGGAGCCTGCCGGGACCGGGCGAAAGAGGCACCAGGCGCCGTTCGGGATGAGCAGGTTCATCGACTCGCCGCGCACCTGGGCAATGAACATGCCCGGCTCGATCCGGCCGATACCATCCGGCCGCACCCAGAGCTCCTGCTCCCCCAGCCATTGCTCGTCGCTGAATCCACCCGCCGCCGCGTGCAGGGGGACTAGCGGGACGGCGTCCACGAAGGGCTCGACCTCCTCGCGCGCGAGGACGGGAAAGGGAGGGCGCGGAGGGGCGGAGGCCACGGCCGCCGGCGCATCCATCGCCGCCTCCCCCTCCGAGGCCGAGGTCGAGGCCGGCGATCGACCCATCGCGGTCCGGAAGTACTCGTTGGTCTCGGGATCGGTGCAAAAGACGAAGCACCCGCGCTGCCCGCGGGTGAGGAGCGTGCGGTAGGTGTTGCGAATGATCTCGTCGGCCCGCCGCCGGGCCTCCCCGGGCTGGGACCGCAGCGCCTTCCGGTAGCCGCGCACGGAGCGATCCGAACGGGCGCGGGCGGTCGCATCGGTGACGACCTCGCCGCCGCGCACGACGAGATCGGGCCCGATGATCACGCCGACATAATCGAGCTCGAGGCCCTGGCAGGTGTGGATGCAGCCGACCTGGTCCACGGAATCCGGCTGCACACTCCAGAGGCCCTGGTCCCGCGCGAGGTTCCACTGCATGGCAAAGCCGTGTTCGGGCAGCTCGATGTCCATGGCGGAGGCATCCTTCTTGCTCTTCCATTCCCAGCAATAACCGGCGACCAGCCGGGAGCGGTTGCGAAGCCGGTTGCAGCGCACGATCTCCGCGCGCAGGGACTGCGGGTCGTCGAAGACGCGGAATGGGTAGTCAATCCCCTCGAGGGTTGGCTGGGCGGTATCCCGGATCTGCAGGGTGTGGTCGACCCAGGAGAGGTACCCGTCCGATCCGTTGCAGCGGAACTGCGACGGCAACTCCCCCTCGACGATCTCGGCCCCGCTGGCCACGGCCCAGCGGTGGATCTCCTCCTTGCGGCCGATGTCCTGCCAAGTGACCCGCTGGCTCTCGTCGAGAAAGAAGATGCTGCAGCGGGCGGAACGAATGATCTCGTGCACCTGGTTCTCGCCGAGGTTGCCGTAGAGGCCGGACTTCTCGTTGAGGCGGTGGGCCTCGTCCACGACGAGCGTGTCGAAGGTGTCGGGCTCGGTTTGGTGGTAGCTGCCGGTGCCCTTGAAGAGGTTGTCGATCGATTTCCGCGACCGGGTGCCCTTGAGCCGGGCCTTGTAGACCTCGCGGGGAGCGGAGTTCCGGGAGGCGTAGTGGACGAGCTGCCCCTCTCCGGTGAGTGCGACGAGCAGGTGGAGGGCCACCACGGACTTACCGGTGCCCGGACCGCCCTCCACGAGGAAGACCTGCTTGCGCCCGGTGGACGCCTTGCGGGCGAGGGCCAGCCCGGTCTCGTAGACGAGCTTCTGCTCGTCGAGGAGGACAAACTCCGGATTGCCCGCGAGCATGCCGCGGACGGCCTCGCTCAGTTCCTTCGAGGGCCGGATGCGACTGCCCTCGATCCGGTAGAGGAGGGCACCACCGTCGCCCTCCGTCACGTACTGCCCGACAAAGGCGCGGAGTTTCTGCACATCGTCGCGGAGGAAGGCCGGGGCCCGCTCGAGGTGCTCGCGGTAGAAGGGATGCCTCAGCTCGTGCGGGGACCGGCAGTTGTGCAGGTAGGCACAGGGGCGCAGGGAAATGCCCTCAGTGGAGACGGTTTCCACGTAGTCCTCGAAGAAAGAGGCGTAGGTCCACGCCTGCCGGGAGGGATGCACGGTGCGCTGGCGACCGCCCCCCAGATAGGTCTCCACGATGCCCTCCTGCTCCGTACGCCAGGCCTCCTCCCACTGCTTGAGCTCCACCACCACGAGGTTCTTCGCCCCGTCGGCGTCCCGCCCGGTGAGCAGGAAGTCGACGCGCTTGCCGCTCTGGGGGAGGTTGTACTCGAGGGCGACTCCGGCATCCGCGGGCACACCGCTGCCGTCGAGGGCCATGTGCAAGGCCTGGAGGGAATTCCGGAAAGAGCGGATCTCCTGCGGGGAGGCCCGCAGGCCGAGCTGGCGCCGCAACCCGGTCGCCACCCGCTCCTCGATCCGGTTGGCGGTCACATCCTCCGCAAAGCCGGCGAGGGTGGAGTGGTACACGATCATGCGCTCACTTCTCCCCGTACTCGGTGTACTTGCGGGCACTGCCGCGGACACGGTCCGCGGGGTATTTCTCCGCGTTGCGGGCGAACTTCGCCTCGAGGGCCTCCTCGAGGTCGATCCCGAGCCGGTCGGCCAGCCGGATCAGGTACAGCTGCACATCCGCGATCTCCTCCGCGACCGCCGCCCGCTGGCCCGGCGACAATTCGTAGGACTCCGCCTCCCCCATCCACTGGAAGGGCTCGACGAGCTCGGCCGCCTCCACGCTCAGCGCCACCGCGAGGTTCTTCGGCGAGTGAAACCGCGCCCACTCCCGCTCCTCTGCAAATCCCTCCAGCCGTCGCGCCCATTCCTGCCAGTCCATGACGCCACCCTAACGCCCGCTCCCCCGGAGCCAACCCCAACCCGGCCCCCCCGCGAAACATGGCCCGCCCAGGGCGACGGTGGCTGCCGTCGGCAGCGAGCCCGGGTCCCGTAACCGGTCCCTCCCCGGCTGACCAGTGGGCGGGGAGGGAGGAGCTCCGATCGCCCCGGCCGGCGAGCGCACGAATCCGGTGCGGCACCATCGCGGACCTCGATCGGCATCCCTGTCGGCTGCAGGGGGTCGACCGGGAGCCGAGGCCCCCGCGGGCGGACCCCACGGTCCCCTCGCCGGTAAGCCGGCACCGGCCTCCTCCCGGGTTCCGAGCTCGAACGCTTCCCCGCTTGACGCACCCAGCGGGAGTTCCGGAAACTCGCGACCGAAATTCCGCTTCGATCCTCTCCTCATGGCCGTCTCCTTCCCTTCCCACCGGGTCGTCTCCCACTCCCTCGGAGACACCGAATTCCTCGTCCTCACCGACGGAACCGGGTCCTTCGACCACAGCCTGTTTCCGGAAACGAAACCCGCAGCGATCGAGAATCTCCTCGCGGCCAGCGGCGAGTCGACCCTCCGCACGAATTTCAATGCCTTCCTCATTCGCTGGCCCGGATGCACAGTGCTGGTGGACGCCGGACCCCGCGAACGGTTCGGGCCGGACTCCGGCCACCTGCCGGAGGCCTTGCGGGAGGCCGGGACCGCACCCGAGGAGGTGGACCTCGTCTTCCTCACCCACCTCCACCCGGACCACGCCGCCGGCACCGTGGATGCCGAGGGGCGCGCGCTGTTTCCGCAGGCGGAGATGGTGGTGCCGGAGCTGGAGGTCCGCACCTGGTCCGATCCGGCACCCTTCGCCGGGAACGAAACGCTCGCCCGCTCGCAACAACTGGCCGCCTCGGTACTCGCCGCCTACCGGGATCGACTCCGGACGACCGCCGGGGAAGCGGAGATCGCTCCGGGTCTCACCCAGATGCCGCTCCCGGGCCACACCCCCGGCCACAGTGGCTTTCGGCTGGAAGCGGACGGCGGCACGGTGGTCCACGCCGGCGACATCGTACACGCACCCTTCCTGCAACTCGCCGACCCGGAGATCGCCATCGCCTTTGACATGGACAGGGCCGAGGCGCGCGTCGCCCGCCGGCGGATGCTCGACCTCCTCGCCCACGAGGGCTGCCTCTGCACCGGCGGACACTTCCTCCAGCCCGCCCTCGGCCGGGTAGAAGCCTCGGGTCGGGGCTACCGGTTTCAACCGGAGGCCTAGCGGTTCCCGATCCTCGGACAGGGGGGGAGAGTACCAGCCCACGGCAACCGGGTCGGCCCGGTGGTTGCTAGTTCTTGCTGTAGGGGCCCTCCTGCGAGAATCCTCCCCCTACCCGACTGCCTTCCGCCCGTCGGGGCGACCGCAACGACGATCCCGGAAGGGGGCCCACTGCTCCGCCGCCGACCCGCAGCAGGGACAAGCGGCAGGCGGCGGATTGGGAGGATCAGCCCTCCTACCGGGATCGACTTCGCGTGCCTTCATGCAAACGATCGTCCGTGGCAGGTTATGGACGACTCGAAGATCCCCGCGCGCCGGAATGATCCGTGCCATCGACTCCTCAAGCAAGCCGTTATGGACCGCTCTCCCCCCGGGGGAAGACGGGCCGTGGCCTGGCGTTCCCTCCCGGGGCTCTTCGGGAGCGAGTGCAGGGGAAGCCGGGGCGTGGGCCGGTCCACTCCCGTTGACGAACAACGCTTCCCCCCTCCGATCGCCTCCTCCGCGCTTTCTCCATGAAAGAACTCCTGCATCGATTCCTGTCCGGCCCCGCCACGGAGGACCCCAAGGGTACCGGATCCACCCGCCTCGGCACGACCACCCGCAAGGGAATCCTCGTCGGTCTCGTCCTGCTCCTCCTGCTCACCTCCTGGCTAGGCGCCCTCGACCGCCGGACCGAGGAGTACATCGACGGGGCCCTCACCAAGGCACTGGCCACCTATGCGAGCATCCGCGTGATCAACGGATCCCTCTCCCTGCTGATGTCCGGGGAAACCACCGCCAATGTCAGTCTCCTCGGGACGGGTGGCTCCGTGGCGATCGAGCCCGCCCGGGTGGTCGAGCCTCTCGACGACCTTGCCGAGGAATTCTCGGATGTGGCCAAGTTCGCCTCGATTTCGCTGGTGGCCCAGAAAGTCCTGCTGGAGATTTTCTCGTCGGTCTTCTTCAAGACGCTGCTCACGGTTACCGGGCTCATCCTGATCGTCTACTTCCTGCTCGGCCTGTCCGTGGGCTATCCGCTCGTCCTCAAGGTCTTCCTGTTCACCTTCTTCCTGCGGTTTTGCCTCCTCTTCAGTTTCGGGACCAGCCAGATCGCCGACCAAGCCTTCCTGGCGGGGCCGATTGAGGAGGATTCCCAGAGGATCGCGGCGATTGAGCGGCAGGTCGAAAAGGCCCGGGAGCAAGGGAATCGCCCGACTCCCGAGGAGCAGCGGGGCATCGAGGAGCGACGGGCGGAAATCGCCGAGGAAGCCGATCGCCTCCGCAGGGAGAGGGAGGGGATCGCGCGGGAAATCGGACTCCTCCGCGAGGAACTCGGGATGCGGGAGGAAGAGCTGTCCCGCCTGCGCGAGGACCGCTCCACCCTCGATCGCCTCAATCCCCTGAAAAAGGAGCCGGAACTCGACGAGGCAACCGAGGCGCGCAACCGGACGAGGGACGAGCTCCGCGATCTCCTCTCCCTCGCCGAAGCAAAAGAGGACCAGCTCGAATCGCTGGCCGAGGAGGATCAGGTCCTCGCCGCGAGACTCCTCGGCGAGGAAGATCAGGGCTTCATCGACGGCCTCTTCGGAGGCATCGGGTCGATCGCCCAACGCCTGGACTTCCGGTCCATCAGCGATGCGGTCGAATCCCTGGTGGACAGCGGGATTCGACTGATGGCGCTGTTCCTCCTCAAGGTTCTCCTCATCCCGCTCGCCTGCTTCTACCTCTTCCTCAAGGGATTCTCCCTGCTCTGGGGGATCGACCTGGCAGAGCGGTATTCGTTCCTGCAACGGAGCCGGGAGCGAAAATGACCCCGGCGTGGTATTCCGCGATGCGATGGCGGCCCGTTCCTCCGTCTCCGGTCGCCGGGCCTACCACGGGGCGCGGCGGGTCATGGGGGTGTACAGAGAGCCGCTCGCTGAGGGCCCTTCCCGGCAACCCTCTGGACACGCGGAAACTTCCTCGGAGCTCGCGGCTCAGCCCGCCGGCGCTCCCCTGACGGGGGCAGCGGAGGAACGAACGGACGGGGGTTCGGGGGCAGCGGAATCCGGGAGTGAGCCTTCCGTGCGAGGATGGATAGCGCGCGCCCGGGGGCTTGGCTACGCTGCTGCTTCGGTTATCCCCGCTGCTTCGCATGGGGTGCGGTAGTCTGCCAACCCCGGAAGGAAGCACCTTGGCGATGCCCCTTCCGATCCATCGGCCAACCTTCTCCGGAGCGGCTGTTTCTCCCAGCGGGGTCTCGGCCTTCCCGCTGTGCCCGCCCGAGGACCGCTCTCGCCTACGGGTCGGATCAAGATCCGGGGAATCGACGGGCCCATCGATTTCGGTGATAACCTGGCACGCCGCCGAGCAATTCCCCTTGACAGTCCGCGGAGTCTCGGCCGTCTTTCACGGCCACCACCGGCGAGCGGTGACTTTCCCCTCCGCTCGTTCTACCCCTTCCCACCTACCCCATGCTCACGACACCGTTGCCGTGCCTTCGCCGATTCCGGGCTTCGACCGGAAACGGCGCCCACCCCCGCGACCCCGGCCCCCGGGACTCCTTCCGCGCAGGCGGAACCGCAAGGAGGCTTTCATGAAAAGCGAGAACATCAACCATGCCTTCCTCGACGGTGTGATCCGTGGCGACCACGCCGATGTCTACTACCACTTCGGGGTCTCCAGCGATGATCCGATCCTCGAGCCCCTCCGCGAGGTGCGGGCCGTGGTCATGGCCGGGTCCGGGGGGCGCATCAAGGAGTTCGCCGAGCGCTGGAGCCAGCTCCACGGCGGCAGTGAGGTGGTGGCCTTCCCCAAGGAGGACCGCTTCGTCACCCGCTACACCGCGGGCGTGCTCTTCGCTTCCCACGGCATGGGCATGCCGAGCGCCTCGATCGCCCTCCAAGAGCTCATGAGGATGGTCTTCTTCCTCAAGCGGGGCGACGAGGCCGCCCTCGACGATGTCTTCTGGGCCCGTGTGGGCACCTCCGGCGGCGTGGGCCTCCCCGGCGGCAATGTGGTCGTCTCCACGGAGGGCCTCATGGCCGACCTCAAACCCTACCGCCTGCTTCAGGGAGGCGACGGCGAATACTGGTTCGACGGGACTTTCCCGGCGTCCACTCAGGACGCGATCATCGCGGCCAACGCGGACAGCGACATCCCTGTGGTCCCCGGCAAGACCATTGCCGGCAACGAATTCTTTCTGGAACAGTACCGCCTGGATGGAGCCATCTGCATGGAAACGCCGGAAAGCAAACGGGCGTGGCTGGAGTGGATCCACTCGCACGGGGTCCGCAACATCGAGATGGAGGGAGCCATGCTGGCGGGCTACCTCAACCACTGGGGTTTCCCGAGCTTCGCCACGATCTGCGCGACCCTCCTCAACCGGCTGGAGGGCGATCAGGTGACGGCCACTCCCGAGCAACTCCACCAGTACAGCGAAAACTCCGGGGTCGTCCTCTTCCGCTACTTGCAGGCCCGGCTCGACGGCGAACACGGCGAGGGCCGCGAAGGGGGGGCACGATGAACGCGGAAGAAGTGGACTGGGACACCCTCCAGCGCAGGGCGGTCGAGGCACTCACCGGTGCCTACGTGCCCTACTCGCGATTCCCCGTGGGCGTCGCCGGGTTCGCCGACGACGGCCGGATCGTCTCGGGTGCCAATGTCGAGAACGCCTCCTACGGGCTCACCCTCTGCGCGGAGTGCTCCATGGTTTCCCAGCTCTGCGGCACCGGGGGCGGCCGCCTCACCGCCGCCTACTGCGTCGACGGAAACGGGGCCGCCCTCATGCCCTGCGGGCGCTGTCGCCAGTTGCTCTACGAGCACGGCGGACCCTCCATGCTGCTGATGACTCCAGAGGGAGTGCGCACCATGAATGAGGTCCTACCGCAGGCCTTCGGGCCCGCCAACCTCGAGGAGTACGCGGAAGGGGGGAACCACCATGAGTAAGGCTTCCGGCCATTCCGCCGCCGATCCTGCCGCCGCCGCGGCCCCGCCGCCCAAGGCCTCGGGCAAGGCGTGGGCGATCCTCGGGGCCATGGGCTTCGGTGCCCTCATCGCACAGGCCTTCAGTACCGTCATCGGCCCGGCCCTTCCCACCATCAAGGGCGACCTCGGGCTCTCCCTCTCCGCCCAGACCTGGACGATCACCTCCTACTCCCTCGCCTTCGGGGCGGGACTGGTGGCGGGGGGACGACTCGGCGACCTCATCGGTGAAGTCCGGATGATCCTCATCGGCTATGCCATCTTTCTCGGTGGCCTGCTCCTCGCTGCGCTCGCCGCCGGAGGCGGCTCGCTCATTACGGGGCGGACCATCCAGGGCATCGGCATCGGTATTTCCGCGCCGGCCACCCTTTCGATCGTCGTCAACTCCTTTCCCCTCCTCCGCCGCGGATTCGCCGTCGGGGTGTGGGGCTTCGCGCACGGCTTCGGTCTGCTGGTCGGTCCGATCTTCGCCGGCTACATGCTCGAGCTGCTCGACTGGCGCTGGATCTTCTGGCTGTCCATCCCCTTCACGCTCGCGGTCATCTTGGTGACAATCGCCGCCACCCGGGGCTACCAGAGCGTGCGCGCTTCCGGTAGCTACGACATCCCCGGCCTCATCGTCGGCGGTCTCGGCATCACCCTGGTCACCTACGGACTGCAGAACGCCTCCAATGGCTGGGGCTTGCCGGCCACGTGGGGCACGCTGGTGGCCGGGTTGATTCTCCTCGGGATCTTCGCGGTCATCGAGTTGAAGGTGAAGCACCCGCTGGTCGATTTCTCCCTGTGGCGCGAACGCCTGTTTTCCGGGGGCTTCTTCGCCGAAAGCGCCGTCGGCTTCGTCTACATCCCCATGCTCACCTTCGTGGGCTCGCTCTTCTTCATCGAGGTGCTCGGCTTCTCACCCGTCAAGGCCAGCTGGGTCATCGTCATCACCACCGGCACCTGCATGGTCCTCGAGCCGCCCGCCGGCAAGTGGGTCGACCGGGTCGGGCCGGGCATCCCGGTGGCTGTCTCCCTGCTCATGCAGGGCGTCGCCCTCCTCTGGATCGGTCTCACCTTCCACCCGGATACCACGATCGCCCAGGCGATCATTCCGCTTGCCCTCATGGGGGCGGGGGTGGGAATCGCCCTGCCCGCCTGCAACACCGCCGGCATGTCCGCGGTCGATGCCAAGCGCGCCGGGATGGGCTCCGGCCTCATGCAGATGACCTTCAACATCCCGGCCGCCCTCGGCATAGCCGTGGTCACCTCCATCATCGGCACGCTCTCCGCCAGCAAGGTGCGCAACGCCGTCGACGGCAAATACGAGCAACAGGCCGTCAATTACATCGCCGCCCTCCAGGACGGTGACTCCGCCACCGCGAAGAAGATTGCCGACAGCCTTCCCGCCGACGCCGCCGACGCCCTCCAGAACGCCGCCATCGCCGCTACCTCCACCGGTACCGACACCGGCATGATCGTCCTCGGCTTCGTCGCCCTCGCCGGCGGCGTCATGGCATGGTTCGTCATCGGCCGACGCCGCACCCCCGACCACCTCGAAGTTACCGAAGCCGCCGAACTCTGATCGCCGCCCGGGCTAAGAACCCCACCCCCACACGAAAGCCCGCCCCGCATTGCCACCCACTCATAGCTCCTACGGACGGGCGGGACGGCCCTCCGTGGCAAACCACCACTGACCGCCCACCACCCCCCTAAAACGCTCCTCTCCCACGGCAACCCGGTTCCCCGCCCCTTCCGGAACAGCCGGCCGGCCCCGCACCAAAGATCAAGACCACCCGCAAAGGGAAACGCAGGCACGCGGCCACCAGGAGAGCCATCCCGCTCTCCACAAAACTCTGATCGCCGCCCGGGCCAAGAACCCCACCCCCACACGAAAGCCCGCCCCGCACCGCCACCCACTCATAGCCCCTACGGACGGGCGGGACGGCCCTCCGTGGCAAACCACCACTGACCGCCCACCACCCTCCTAAAACGCTCCTCTCCCACGGCAACCCGGTTCCCCGCCCCTTCCGGAACAGCCGGCCGCCCCCGCACCAACGATCAAGCCGCCCTTGAACAAAACCCGACCCCCCACCCCCCAGTCTAAAAACCAATCCCCCAGAACGCTTACTCCCCGCCCCTACCGAAAATTCCCGCACTCCCAAGCCCGCTTGCCGGAATATAATGACAGGCTTTATTAGCGCTTGACTTTAGAGGTTTATGGTGTTGAGGTAGTGGCATGAGACGGCGGCGATACAAGTTGAGGGGGGAGGGGTACTACTATTTGCGGGGGGAGTTGTTGGGGGAGTTTCGGTTGGGGGCGGAGGAGCG
>CAJXLM010000061.1 GCA_913056175.1 uncultured Opitutia bacterium
TTAGGCTCGGCCCCTTGGCGTTTGGAACCGGGAGTCCGGAGGGGGCCGAACGTTCTCAGGAACCTGCGGAGCCCCCCGCCCCTCTCTTCCCCCTTGGTCTCCTCCGTGCCCTCTGTGGTGCCAATCCAACCCCCCGGCACCCCCTCGAAGCACGGTGAAGACAAAGGACACAAAGCGGAGAATCTCCCGACTCCTGCCTTCCCTCCGTGTTCCTCGGCAGTGAGCAAGCCCTCCCAACTTCCCCATCGAACCCCCGAGGAACAGGAAAGAGAACCCGCCTTCCCCGCTACGGCTCTTTTTCGTCCTCGTGGTTGGCCCAGCGACTGGCGATCGCCCCGCCGAGGGCGAGTTGGAGGGGGTGGTAGAGGAGCAGGGGGAGGAGGAGGATGCCCAGGTCGCGGGGCGAGCCCTCAAAGACCGCCACGGAGAGAGGCAGCCCCACCGCGAGGCTCTTCTGGCTCCCGCAGAAGAGGGCGACCTTGCGGAGAGCCGGCTCCAGCCGGAGCCAACCCGAGCCCGCCCAAGCGAGAAAGGAGATGGAGGCGAGCAGGACGATCACCCCGCCGGCGAGGAGCGCCCAGTCCCCTCCCCCCACGCGGGTCCAGACCTGCTCGAGGAAACCCTGGGCAAAGGCGGACCAGACGAGGAAGAGGATGACCCCGGTGTTCGTGCGGCGTATCAGTTTCTTGCGTGGCTCGAAGAGCGGAGAGAGCCAACGGCGCAGGACCTGTCCAAGGGCGAGAGGCAGGAGGATGGCCAAGCTGACGCGCACCAGCATCGGGCCCACCAGATCCACCCCGCCCCCCCCGTTGGCGCCGTCCGTGCCGAGCAGCAGCACCGAGAAACCCGGCACCCAGAGCACCGCGAGGAAGCTGGAGAGCGTGCAATTGAAGAGAGCGGCACTCACCGTGCCCCCTGCGACAGCTGTCAGGGCGATCGCGGAGGAGATCGTGGTGGGCAGCAGGGCGAGGTACCAGAAGCCCGCCTGCAGATCCGGATGCATGCCCAGCGCCTGACCGAGAATCAGCCAAAGGGCGGTCAGCCCCGGAAACAGCAGGTACACACAGGACTGGACCCAGAGGTGCAACCTCGGCCGGAGAAGGCCCCGGCCCAGCTCGCCGAGCGAGAGGGAAACGCCCTGGTTGAGGAAGATCCAGAACACCCCGATCCGCTTGAGCAGGGCCAGCGGCACCGGCCCGTCCTCTTCGGCCAGCCCGGGCGCGGCTGCCGCCAGCACCAGCACCGCCCCGAGCAGGAGCAGGAAGGAATTCGCCTGGAACCACTGGCGGGAGGGAAGCATGAACGGCAGCGGCGGGAGCTCGTGCGGAGAAGGGCCCTTTTCAGGAAAGCAGCGGCACGAACCGAACCGGGAACCATGCCTCGCGGTCGAGTCCGCCGTCCCCGCGGACCGTCCAGACCGTCAGCTCCTGCTCCTCCGGACCCACCTCGCGCGGGCCGAGGATGCGGCTGCCCGCTCCCCGCAACTGTTCCGGAAGGGCTGGCGGGAGTTCGCGGAAGGCGGCGGCGAGCAGAATCGCGTCGAAAGGGGCCTCCTCCGGCCAGCCCTCGCGCCCGTCCCCCACCCGCAGGTGAATCCCCTCCACCCCGGCGGCCCGCCAGTTGGCCCGGGCGTCGGCGGCCAGCTCCGGGAAGTATTCGACCGTATAGGTATGGGGCGTGAGTTCGGCGAGCAGGGCCGCCTGGTAGCCGCAGCCCGTCCCGATCTCGAGCACCCGGGAGGAGTCCTCCAGCTCCAGCCGCGCAATCATCGCGGCGACCAGGGAGGGCTGGCTGATGGTCTGCCCGTACCCGATCGGCAGGGCACAGTCCCAGCCCGCCCGGTCGCGCTCGTCCTCCGGCACGAACTTCGCCCGGTCCACCCGCCGCATCGCCCGGAGGACCTTCTCCGGCTCGAGACCCTCGCGGGCGAGGAGTGCCCGGGTCGGCGCTTCCCACTGCGGCGTCGTCACACCCCCTCCCTTCCTCCGGCCGTCTCCCCGGCCAGACCCCAGCGGGCCCGGGCGGTGGCAAGGGCACGGTCGACCGGTCCCGGTCCCGGCATCCCGATTTCCCCGCGGGCGGCGAGGGCCCGCTCCAGGTCGAAGACCTCCCGCCAGTCCCCCGGCAGGGACGGAGCGGCCTGCCGGGCGCGGGCCGTGGACAGCTCCGGCAGCGGACAATCCTCCTCCTCCGCCGCCGCCACCAGGGCTCCCACCTCGTGATGGGCCTGGCGGAAGGGTACGCCGGCGCGGACCAGATGGTCGGCGAGATCGGTGGCGAGGAGGAGCGGGTCGGCCACCGCCGCCCGGCAGGCCCCCTCCCGAAAGCGCACCCCCGGCAGCAAGTCGGCGAGCACCCGGAGGCAATCCACGAGAACCCGGTGAGAGTCGAAGAGCGGCGGCTTGTCCTCCTGAAGATCCCGGTTGTAGGTGAGGGGCAGGTTCTTCACCAGCGCCTGGAGCGTCTGCAGGTTTCCCTGCAACCGGGCGGCCTTACCCCGGATCAGCTCGAGCGCGTCCGGGTTCCGCTTCTGCGGCATGAGGCTGGAGCCCGTCGTGTAGCCCTCCGGCAGGTGAAGAAACCCGAACTCGCGGGTGCTCCAAAGGATGAAGTCCTCGGCGATCCGGGAGAGATGCAGCCCGGCGAGGGCCGCCGCGGAAGCGAACTCGTGAAAGCTGTCCCGGTCGGAGACCGCATCGAGGCTGTTCTGGGTCAGGCGCGGCTCACCGGCCTCGTCCACAAAGCCCAGCTCCCGCGCGACCCCCTCCCGGTCGATCGGCAGGGTCGTCCCGGCGAGGGCCCCCGAGCCCAGCGGGCAGACATTCACCGATGCGCGCAGGCCGCGGAAACGCCCGAGGTCGCGGGCGAGCATCTCGCCGTAGGCGAGCAAGTGGTGGGCCGCGGAGACCGGCTGGCCCCGCTGCAGGTGGGTGTAGGCCGGTAGGAGCACCCCCCGATTGGCCGCGGCGAGGGCGTGGAGCGCCTCGAGACACTCGGCAAGCGTCGCGGCCACCTCTTCGCAAGCGTCCCGCAGGTAGAGCCGCATGCAGGTGGCGACCTGGTCATTGCGGCTGCGGGCCGTCTGCAGGCGGGCCCCCGCCTCCACCCGGCGGGAGAGGGCGTGCTCCAGGTTCATGTGGACATCCTCAAGGGCCGGATCCCAGACGAAGCGGCCCGCCTCGATCTCCGCGAGGATCGCCTCCAGCCCCGCGTCGATCGCCTCCGCCTCCTCCGCGGGGATCCAGCCGCAGCGCCGCAGCATGCGCACATGGGCCCGGCTCGCCCGGATGTCGTAGGGCGCGAGGACCGCATCGAAGGACACGGACTCGCCAAAGCGCTGCATCCGCTCGGCGGGAGGCTCCCGAAAGCGTCCGCCCCAGGTCGGCTGTGCTGGTTCGCTCATGGCGCGCATTCCGCCGGAACTCCGCCCGGGAGGCAATGCGCCATGTGCCCGAAGGGGCCGGGAAACCACCCAGCCGGACTCGACCCGGCTTACGTGCAGACCCCTACTCCAGGAAAAGCAGGCGACCGCACTGGTCGCAGGCGACCACCTCGAAGTCGCGGACCGCGCCGGCCACCTCATTGCTCACCCGCAGGTGGCAACCCTCGCAGACCTGGCCCTCGAGGGGCACCACCACCGGAAACCGCTTCTTCTGGGCAAGGAGTCCCTCGTAGCGCTGGAGGAGGTCCGCGGGGACCGCCGCCCGGGCGGCGGTCACTCCCTCTTCGCGCTTCCCGATCTGCGCACGGGCCTCCGCCTCGTGCTCCTCGAGCCGCTCGCGCTCGCGCCGGAGGCGCTCCAACTCCCGGTCCACCTCCTCGCCGACCGCCCGGAGGGTCTCCTCCCGCTCGGCGATGGTGTCGAGCAGGCCGATCTCCTCCGTCTCGATCCCGTCGATGCGTTCCTCGAGGGCGGCGATCTCGTGGTTGAGGGCCTGGTACTCCTCGTTCTTACGGACCTCCAGCTGCTGGTTCCTCAGGCGCTGGATCTTCGTGCGGGCTTCCTCCGCCCCCTGCGCGAGCCCCTGCCGTGTCACCTCTGCTGCCCGGAGCTCGTCGCGGGCGGCCGTCCTTCTCGCCTCCGCTTCGGCCACCTCCCGGTCGAGGCGCTCCTGCTCCCGAGGATAGTTGTCCAGCCGCTGGCGCGACTCGCGGAGATCGCGGTCCCGACTCTGCAGGACCAGAAGGGTACTCATGGCGTCACTCGGCATGCTCGGGAGCGAGCCTAGCCGTTCCGGAGCCCCGTGCGAAGCCTCATCTACAGGCCGGAAACCCGCAGTGGCGGGCATACTCGTAGAGGAGGAGGGCCCCGCTCACCGAGACATTCAGAGAGTCGACCCCACCGGCCATGGGGATGCGTACCCGCTCAATGCCCGCCCCCCTCCACGCCGCGCCGAGACCCCGGTGCTCCTCGCCGAGCACCACCGCGAGAGGAGGCTGCCAGGAAGCTTCCGTGTAGGACGCCGCCCCCTCCGGATCCGCGGCGACCACCCGGTAGCCGTCCCCGCGGAGGCGGTCGCGGATCTCTTCCGCCGGACCCTCCCAGACCGGGAGAGCGCAAATGTGGCCCCGGGAGGCGTGCAGCACCGCCGGGTTTTCCGGGTCGACCAGCGGGTCACTGAGGACCAATCCGGCCGCGCCCACCGCCCGGGCCGTCCGGGCAAGGGCACCCAGATTACCCGGTTTTTCCAGGTGGTCGGCCACCAGCAGGAGCCCCTCCCGCGGGAGGGCCCGCTCCCCTTCGCGGGCGGGCGTACGGGCGACCCCCACCAGCTCGGGCGGATGCTGGCGCACGGACACCTTGCCGAGGAGGCCCGGGCGCAGCCGGACCACCTCTCCCGCCCCGAGACTCACGGCCCTCGCCGCCACCTCCGCCGGGGGCGTGTCCGCGGAAACCAACAGGGTCTCCAACTCCACCCCGGCCTCCACCGCGCGCGCCAGCACCTCCGCCCCCTCCACGAGGAAGCGGCCCTGCCGGCGCCGGTGCCGGCCTTCGAGAAGCCTCGCCCACCCCCGCAGGCGCTCGTTGGCCGCGCTGGTGATCTCCCCGCTGAAGAAGCTGGAAGGGTCGTTCATCCTCGCGACGATGCGCCTGATCCCCCCGCGAATCCAACGGGAAACGCCCCGCCGCCGCGAGAAGCCTTGCCCCGTACGCAGGACCCTTGCCATAACCCTCCCATGCGTCCCTCCCAGGCAGGCTTCCCCCGGTCGCGGCCGGCGCCCCGCCGCACGCCCCGCGCCGCCGGCTTCACCCTGCTCGAGGTCCTCATGGCGATCGCGCTCCTCGCCCTTCTCGTCGGGGTCGTCCTGACCAACGTGGAGGGCCTCTTCAGCGGAGGGCAGAGGAAGGTGGCCGGCATCTTCGTGAACGAAACCGCCCGCACCGGCCTGGCTGCCTACCGTCTGGACTCCGGCAACTATCCCAACACCAACGAAGGCCTGGAGGCCCTCGTGGAGGCGCCCTCCGGCAACGACCGCTGGAGCGGGCCCTACCTCGACGACATCCCCGAGGATCCCTGGGGCAACCCCTACCAGTACCAGATGCCCGGCACCCGCAGCCGCAAGGGCTACGACGTGTGGTCGTACGGACCGGACGGCCGGAGCGGGACCGAGGACGACATCGGCAACTGGTAAACGGGCCGTCGGACGCGGCTTTCTAGCCGACCGCGGCGCTACCGGGAGGAGTCGAGCGCGGCCGGACGCGGCGACCCCGAGCCCACCCCGCCCCGGATCGCCTCGATCCGGGCGCGCAACTGCTCGCGGAGAGCCGGCGGGAGATCCCGGACCCCGGCGAGCCGCTCCAGCAACCGGACCGCCTCCACCGGTTCCCCGAGCGCCGCCAGCTCCCCGGCGATCGCCTCCATCAACCACACCTGGTCCGGCGGATCGTAGGAGGGATGGGTGAAGGGCTGGAGGAGGCGCTGGGCCTCCCCCGCCCGGCCGAGTTCCCGCAGGAGGCGGGCGGTCCGCAGGCCGATCACCCGGCCCGGCGAACGCCGGAAGTAGGCGCTCCCCCAGTCCGCCGCGGCCTCCGCTCCCTCCTCCCGGGCGAGCCTGTTCATTTCGGAAAGGGCCACGTAGGCACCGAAGGGAAGCCCGGGAGAGAGCGCGCGCACCTGCTCCCCGAGAGAGCGGGCGAACGGACGGTAGAGGGGATCGCCGACCACAATCGTCTGCCAGCTGAGGAAGCGGTTGCTGACGAGGGCGGCACGGCCGAGGGTGCCGCCCTCCAGGAGGACGCGCAGGAAGAGCTGCGGGCGGTGGGTGCCCTCGAGGTAGGGCTCGTACACATTGCCCACCGTGGCGGCGACACCCCGCCGCACGAGCGGCCCCACCCAGCCGCGGTCCCGGCTGCGGAGGGTCGAGGCGGAGAAACTGTGGATGGCAAAGGCGACGGCCCCCGGCGGGACCGCCGGATCCAGCTCCTTCCACGCCCCGGCGAGGTCGGCGGAATACCAGCCGAAGTAGAGAGCCGGCGCGTCGAAACGGTCCGTCCCCGCGATCAGGCCGGGCCCGCGGTCCACCGACAGGTCGTAGTCCGTTCCCTGGAGCAAGTCCGCCGTCGCCTCCAGCCACTCGTCGCCCGCGGTGTGAGGTCCACCGAGGTCGACATAGGCCCGCCCGCGCAAGCCCTCCCTCTCGCCGGCGAGGGCGCTGTCCACGAGGCGGCGAGCCGCGGCGAAAGAGGGACCGTCGAGCCGGGAAATCGGGAGAACCCCCTGGACCAGACCGAGGGGCAAGTCGACCCGGCCGAAGGCGGGGTTGGGAATCGCCCCGGCCAGTCGGCTCTCCGGCGCCGCCAGCAGGGCCAGCTCGGAATCGACGGAACCCCGGCTGGTCCGGAATTCCTCGGGGAGCGGGCCGGGGTCGGCGGCCCACTCCGGATGGTCGGCAATCCGCAGGGGTACCCCCTTGACGAGGACCAGGTAGCGAAAGTTCCGCCCGTAGGCACGGAAGCGTTTCCGGCCCGCCGGGTCCGGGTTCTCCCGGAGCCGGCCGGAAAGCCAGCCCTCCGCGGCGAGGCGGGTGAGGAGGGGGTTCCAGAGGGAGCGGACAAAATCGGGCCCGGAGAGGGTTTCCTCCGTGGGAAGGGGCAGCGCCAGGATGTTCTCCCGCGGGATTTCCCGGCGGTCCGCGTAGTATTCGGCAAGCTCCACGGAAGCCTCGAGGCGGGCGTTCGCGAGGATGAGCACCCGCGCGGGATCGTCACCGGGCCCCGCCCACGCCGCGCCGGCGGGCAGCAGGAGGAGGCAGAGGAGGAGTCCTTTCAGCACGGGAGCGATAGCCCGAGCCTGCCGAAAGCGCCCGGGGCCGGCAAGAAACCATCGACGCCGCGACCCCCTCCTGCCTGCATGGAGACCGCATGCACGACCTCTTAGCCCCATCGCCCGACCGCGCCGGGACCGGCAGCGTGAAGTGGGACCGCTACCGCGGCCGGGACATCCTCCCCTTCTGGGTGGCCGACATGGACTTCACCTCGGCTCCGTCCATCCTCGAGGCCCTCCAGCGCCGCGTCGATCACGGGGTCTTCGGCTACACCCAACCGCCCCCCGAGACCGTGGGGGCCACCCGGGAGTACTTGCACGGGCGCCACGGGCTGGAGGCGCCCGCGGAGTGGATGGTCTGGCTGCCCGGGCTCGTGCCGGCGCTCAACCTGGCTTCGCGCGCCTTCGGGCACGAGGGAGCCGGGGTGATCACGGCCACGCCCGTCTACCCGCCCTTCCTGACGGCTCCCCAGAACGCCCGCGTGCCCCTCCAGGGGATCCCGCTGGTGCGCACCGGGAACCGCTGGACCTTCGACTGGGCCACCCTCGAGGCCCTCGACGACGGCGGACTCTTCCTGCTCTGCAACCCCCACAACCCGGTGGGTGCCTGCTTCCGGCAGGACGAACTCGTCGCCCTGCGCGACCTCGCGCGGGCGAAGGGCTGGGTGGTCTGCACCGACGAGATCCATTGTGACCTGATCCTCGAGGAGGAGGTCGAACATGTGCCCTTCCTCTCCCTCACTGAGCCCGGCCGGGACCGCGTGCTCGCCCTCTACTCCCCCAGCAAGACCTACAACCTGCCCGGGCTCGCCTGCGCCTACGCCCTCCTCCCCGGCGAGGAGGAGCGCCTCGCCTTCCGGCGGGAAGCCGCCGGGCTGATCACCGAGGTCAATTGCTTCGGCTACACCGGGTGTACCGCCGCCTACCGGGAGGGAGAATCCTGGCGGCAGGAATTGCTCGCAGTGCTCCGGGCTAACCGGGACCGCGTCTACGAGGTGCTCGGACGCTACCCGGACTGGCTCACCCTCCACCCAATGGAGGCCACCTACCTCGCCTGGATGGACGCCCGCCGCCTGCCGATGGACTCGCCCGCACGATTTTTCGAGGACCACGGAGTCGGGCTCTCCGACGGGGAGGACTTCGGCGCGCCGGGCTGGTTGCGGCTCAACTTCGGCTGCCCCCCCGACCTCCTCGAGGAGGGACTCGGCCGGATGGAGCGGGCCCTCGCCGGGTTGCGCCCGACCGCGACGACGGCCCCCCGCTAGCCGACGAAGAGGCCGTCCTGCATGGTGAGGACCTCGTCGCAGCGGCCGGCCAGATTCTGGTTGTGCGTCACGAGGAGGGCCGCCTGGCCGCGCTCGTGGCAGAGGCGGTTGAGAAGGTCGAAGACCATCGAGGAATTCTTCACGTCGAGATTCCCGGTGGGCTCGTCCGCAAAGACCACCGAGGGCTCGTTGGCAAGGGCCCGGGCCACGGCGACCCGCTGCTGCTCGCCCCCGGAAAGCTGGTTTGCCCGGCGCTCGGACTTCTCGGCGAGGCCGACCTCGCGGAGCAGCTCCACCGCCCGCTCGTGCATCTCCTCTTCCCCCCAGCGGGCGAGCTTGCGCATGGGGAGCATGAGGTTCTCCGCGGCGGTGAACTCGGCGAGGAGAAAGTGGAACTGGAAGACGAAGCCGATGTGCTCGTTCCGCAACTGGGTGCGCTGGTAGTCGCCGGCGGCTCCCATCTCCCGGTCGGCGAGGTGAATCTCCCCGCCGTCCACCCGGTCGAGCAGGCCGAGCAGGTAGAGCAGGGTACTCTTGCCGCAGCCCGAGGGCCCGACGATCGACACCATGCGGCCCTCGCGGAGGTCGAGGCTGACCCCGCGGAGGACATGCACCTGCCGCTCCCCGCTGCCAAGGTACTTGTGGATTCCCTTCCCCTGGAGGACGGAGCGGCTTCCCGCGGGGGGGCTGGCTTCGGACCCGACGCTCATCCGCTGGTCCCCCGGATGATGTCGCCCGGCTCGAGGCGGGCCGCCCGGCGAGCCGGGAAGTAGCTGGCCACCATGACGATCACGGTGGCGATGAGGGCGGCCGCCACATAGTGCGTCCACGACCAGTGGACGACGAAACTGTCCGTGGAAAAGATGCCCCGGATCCGGATGGGCAACCGGGAGATCGCGTAGGTGGCCCCCGCCGCGAGGATGCAGCCGAGCACGACGCCGAGGCTGAGCACGGTGAAGCCCTGCCAGAGGAAGATCCGGCGGACATCCCGTTGCTGGTAGCCCATCGACCGGAGGATGGCGATCTCCTTGGTCTTCTCCATGACAATCATGACGAGGGTGTTGAACATCCCGAGCCCGGAAATGAGGATGATGGAGGAGACGGTAATCGCCGAGGAGACCCGCAGGGCCCGGAAGACCTGCAGCCATGTCTTCTCCCGCTCCTGCCAGCTCATCGAGCCGTGCATGACCACCCTCTCGATCCGCTCGGCCACCTCTGGGGCCCGCTCGTGGTCGAGGAGATTGACCTGCAGGTAGGAGACCCCGAAGGGCTTCTTGAGAAGCGTGCGCGCCGCCGGCATGTGCAGGAAGACGCGCTCCTTGTCGACCTGCTCGATCCCCGTCTCGTAGATGCCCGACACCCGGAAGCGCTCGTTGCTGCCCGCCGCCTCCAGGAGGACGGGATCGCCGACCTCGAGCTGGAGCCGCTGGGCCAGCTTGATCCCGACGAGCAGGCCCTGGGGATTGTTGCGGAAGCGGTCGAGATCGCCGTAGAGGATCTGCTCGTCGAGGTCAGAGACCCCTAGGAACTGCTCGAGGTTGATCCCGTAGGGCTTGCAGAACATTTCCCGGAAATTGCCCTTGATCTCCGCCGAGCCCCGCAGCACCTGGGCCACCGAGACAACCTCGCGGAAGCGGGCGACCGCGCTCTCCAGCTCGTCCGGATGCTCGACGCCCTCGATGTACTCGACGCTGTCGTCCATGGAGATGGCAAAGCCGGTGCCGCGCTCCGCCTCCATGGACCGCATGGTCTGCTGGATCCGGTCCTCCACGCGGAGCGCCCCGTTCACGCCGAGCATCGTCCGGATGAAGAACTGCTCGAAGCCGGAGGTCTGCGCCTGGGTGACGATGAAGAAAGTCACCCCGAAGACGATCCCGGCGAGGCTCATGAGCATCGCCCGCTTCCGCGAGAGGAGGAAGCGGAGGGCGATGAGGAAGTTGGTGGATTTGCGGGCCATCGGGAATGCCGTCCGGACCGGGCTAGCCGCGCTCGGTGGCCACCCGTACGGTATCCCCGTCGCGGAACCGGTCGATCTCGTCGGAGATCACCATATCCCCCTCCTCGAGACCGTCCAACACCTCGGCCTTGTTCAGGCCGAGGAAACCGGGGGTGACCCGGCGCAGCTCAACTTCCCCGCTGTTCACGACGAACACAAAGTTCCCGAAGAGGGCCCTGCGGGGGACGAGGAGGGTATTCTCCCGGCGGTTCTTGATGATGCTGACCTCTCCGGTGAGCCCGGGGAGAAGAATGTTTTCCTGCCCCTCGTCGAGATCGAGATAGACGGTGTACTGCTGGGTATCCGGGTCGGCGTTCGGGAGCACCCGGCTGACCTCGCCCCGATAGATCCGGTCCCCGTAGGTGAGGAAGCGGATCCGGGCGGGCTGGCCGATCTCGATCCCGGCGAAGTTGGACTCGTTTACCTTGGCCTCGATGAGCAGTTCATCGCTGTAGATCTCGGCCACGGCGGACCCGGTGGCCACCTCCTCGCCCGGCCACGCGTAGATCGCCGTCACGATCCCGGAATCGGGCGCGGTGATGGTGGTCTTCTCGAGGCGCCGTTGCCACTGCCGCAGCTGGACCTCCATCTGGCGGAGGCGGCGCTCGTCGGCGATGTCCTTCTTCTGCTGGCTCTCCAGGAAAACCTGGAAGTTGTCGCGTCGCCGCTCGATTTCCTGCTGGGAGAGATTCCCCTTCTCGTAGCTGCGCTCGGCGTT
>CAJXLM010000062.1 GCA_913056175.1 uncultured Opitutia bacterium
GTTCGTCGCCCACCACTGCCGCCGCTGGCGCGGCTACGATTCCTCCGTCCCCCTGCGCACCCTCGCCGACGACGCCAAGGCCCGGCTCTGCACCGCCCGCCCCCTCCGACGAAGGCGAAGACCGCGGTAAACGGACCCCTTCCCACCTCCCCCCGGAAAAGGCAACCCGCGGCACGGCTCTTCCGTGTTCGCACCCGATCCTTCTTCCCCGTCGCTGGCCCGCTCCGTCCTTTTTTTGCCATCGCCCTCCCCTCTTGCGGCTTCTCGGGGCGTCCCAAAGGCCGCCGTTGGAAGCACCAGCCGTCTTCTGCCCTCCTCTTTCACGAGTCGCGCTTACAAGGTTTGTCCCTCACAACACCCTCATCGACAATGCCACGGCCCAACGCCGCACCGCCCGCCTTCTCCGACGACGAAGAAGAACCATCGGAGTGAATCCCATGCATCGATCCTCGGGAGCCGGATCGACATCCCGCGCCACTCGTTCCCGGGTCTCAACTTTTCCGGCGTCCCCACCCTTCTGCCTCGCCCCATAGATTCGTCCTCGGACCCTCCACAATCCGCGGCCCTCTCCCTTGAGCCCTTCTCCCCCCTCGCCCGGTCGCCAACCTGGCTGCGAAGCGGGCCTCATTCTGGTTCAGTTGGAAGGTCCGTCCCTCCGTGTCCCAATTCCTCCGATTTCCAATCGGTAGGATTGGGAGGGATTCACTGCGGGGTTAGGGGGAGCTCGGTGGGGACGGGGTGCGGGCGAGGGCGATACCGGCGAGGAGGAGCAGGAGGCCGAGGGGGGTGGAGGGTGGAAGAGGTTCGTGGAGGACAAAGCGGAGGAGGAAGAGGGAAAGGAAGGGAGCGAGGTAGACGAGTTGTCCGATCCGGGCAGCGCTCCGGGACCATTGAAGGGCGGAAAGCCAGAGGACAAAGGAGAGCCCCATCTCGAAGGTCCCGATGTAGGCGAGCCCCAGCCAACCCGCCGGAGACGGCGGACGGAATCCCGGCCCGAGGGCGACCGCAAGGGCAGAAAGGAGGGTGCCGGAGAGAAATCCGAGAAAGAGCAGGATGACCGGATCCGCCCGTACGCGGGCGTTGCCGAGCCAGAAGAAGGCCCAGACGACCGTACTGCCCAGTGCCAGCAGCAGCCCGACGGGATCGAGTCCCCCGGGAAAGACGAGTTGTCCTCCGGTGACCACGAGGACAGCGCCGAGGAAGCTGAGGGAGATACCAGCCGCCTGTCGTCCGCTGATCCGCTGGCCCAGCATGGGAACCGCGAGGAGGGAAAGGACGAGGGGCCAGCCATAGTTGAGGGTCATGGCCACCTGTCCGGGCAGCCGGTCGTAAGCGGCAAAAAGGACGAGGTAGTAGAGGAAGGGATTGAGAATCCCGAGAAGGAGCGCGAGGGCGACCGTCCGTGGCGGCGTCTTCCGCAAGTGGTACCACCCGCCTCTCAGTCCGAGAAGGAAACCGAGGACGAGGAGCGAGGTCGCGCTGGCGAAGAAGACCAGCTCGACCGGGCGCAGTTCCCCGAGGGTCAGTTTGAAGGCGGTGGCCGCGGTGCTCCAGAACAGGACAGCAGCGAGGGCGCAAAGATTGGCCCGGTGCCGATGATCCGGCGGCTCCATTTCCCTCCCGGCCGCGGGTTCCGGCTCGCCGGGCCTGTTGGGAGGGGACGGCCGGGCGGCCCCTCCTACCTCCGCTTTCGAACCGGGGGGCAAGGGATGCGGTCAGGGCCCGCTCTCGTCCTGCGCTTCCTGTATGAGACCCTCCTGGTAGAAGGGAAGCTCTTGATCGACGTGCGACTCGCTGAAGAGGAACATCAGCGCGGTTGCCGTCCCAGCCGCCAATGTCATTCCGAAAAGGAAGATCACGGTGAGGAGCTTCTTATCGTAGATCAGGTGCATGAACCAGAAGATCACGCCCACGAACTTGACGAGGGAAAGAAAGATAAGAGAGCCGAAGATGAGCAGCGATCCGGGGAAAGGCAGGAAGATGATGACGAGCTCGATCCCGGTGAGCGCCGTCATCAGGAAGGCAAGATTCATGAAGGTGAAGTACTTCTTTTGCTCCTCCTTCAGGAATTGAGGGTCGTCGTGATGGGGGGAAGCGGTGGCGGCGTCGGACATGGCTACAGCGGGATCTCTGGAATCAATCGCAAATGCCGTTCACGCGGGGGGCGGGCGCGGTTTCTCGGAAGTTACACATACTCGATGAGGTAGACGGCCGTGAAGATGACAATCCAGACGATGTCGACGAAGTGCCAGTAGAGACCGGCGGTTTCCACATCGATGGCGTGCTCGGCCGAGTTGAAGCGGGGGGTGTAGGAGTAGATCAACCAGCTGAGCAACCAGAGGATCCCGAGGGCCACGTGAACCCCGTGGGTCCCGGTCATCAGGTAGAAGGTGGACCCGAAGGTGCCCGATTCGAGGGTCAGGCCGGAGTAGTGGACGAAGTGGTTGAACTCGTAGACCTGGCCGGCGAGGAAGAGCCCCCCAAAGACGATCACCCCGATCAGGTTCCACCGGAAGCTCTTCACATTGCCCTTGTGGATCGCCGAGACCGCCAGAGCCATGAAGAGAGAACTCATCAGGAGGATGAAGCTGCTGGCGGTTGTCAGCTCGATATCGAAGATCTCAATCGGGTCGACACCGAGATTGGCGTAGATCTTCCGGTAGATGAGATGGGTCGTGATGAGGGTGCCGAAAAACATGCAGTCCGAGGCGAGAAAAAGCCACATGATCAGCTTTTTCGTATTCAACCCGGTCGGCATGTGCTCGACCGGGTGCTCCGCGGCGTGGGCGTGCGCTTCGGCGGCAGGGCTGCTCATGAGCGGGCTCCCCCCTCGTTGGGTCGGGGATGCAGGTGGTAGCCCCCTGGCCCCTCGAGGGCCCAGAGATAGATTCCCACCGTGGTGATCACGAGGCCGCCGATCGCAAGATAGCCGCAAAAAGGAACTCCCGCCTGTTTCAGGGCCATGCTCACCCCGACGAGGAGGAGCCCGGCGCTGGCAACGAGGGGCATCCAGGAATTACTCGGCATATGAATGCCGTGCGACCCGGATTCGACCCCTCCGAGCTTCTGGCGGGAGGACCCGTGCTTGTCGGCCCAGAGCGCGTCGCGCGCCTTCACCACGGGCGTCTTCGCGAAGTTGTAGACCGGGGGCGGCGACGGGATGG
Organism: uncultured Opitutia bacterium; assembly: GCA_913056175.1. Lineage (GTDB taxonomy): Bacteria > Verrucomicrobiota > Verrucomicrobiia > Opitutales > Puniceicoccaceae > CAJXLM01. Next base: position 3,165 of record CAJXLM010000062.1, read on the forward strand.
ACCACTCGAGCGTGCGCCCGTCCCACGGGTCGTTCCCCGCGGGGGGGCCCTTGCGGACGGTGCGGATCAGGTCGATGAGGAAAAGGAGGATGCCGAAAGCGAGCAGGAAGGCGCCGATCGTGCAGACGATGTTGAGCGGCTGCCACCCGGTCCCCTCCAGGTAGCTATGGGTCCTGCGGGGCATCCCGATCAGGCCGAGGAAGTGCATCGGGAAGAAGGTCAGGTTGAAGCCGACCAGTACCAATCCACTCATCCAGTAGCCGAGGGAGCCGTACCACATGCGCCCGGTGAATTTGGGCAGCCAGAAATACGTGCCCGCGAGGATGGCGAGAATGCTCCCGCCGATCAGGACATAGTGGAAGTGGGCCACCACAAAGTAGGAGTCCTGCTGCTGCGCATCCGCGGGCGCTGAGGAGTGCATGATCCCGGAGAACCCGCCCATCATGAACATGAAGATGAAGCCGAGGGCGAGGACCATGGGCACGCTGAACTTGATGCGCCCACCCCAGAGGGTCCCGATCCAGTTGAAGATTTTCACCCCGGTTGGCACGGCGATGGCCATGGTGAGCAGGGAGAAGGCGGCCGTGGCCACCTTGCCGAGGCCGGTGGTAAACATGTGGTGACTCCACACGGCAAACCCGAGGAAACCGATCACCGCTCCGGAAAAGACGACCAGAGAGTACCCGAAGAGCGGCTTGCGGGAGAAGGTCGGGAGAATCTCCGAGATGATCCCCATGGCCGGGAGGATCAGGATGTACACCTCCGGATGGCCAAAAATCCAGAAGAGGTGCTGCCAGAGGATGGGCTGGCCGCCGCCCTCCACGTTGAAGAAACTTGTCCCAAAGAAACGGTCGAACATCACCTGCCCGAGAGCCACGGTGATCGGGGGGAAGGCGAAGATGATCAACAGCGAGGTGATCAGCGTCATCCACGTGAAGACCGGTAGCCGCATCATCTTCATCCCGGGCGCCCGGAAGTTGATGATCGTGACGATGAAGTTGAGGGCGGCGGCGATCGAGGCGATTCCGAGCACTTGCAGGCCAAAGATCCAGAAATCCGTGCCGATGCCGGAATACTCCGTCATGGTGAGGGGAGCGTAGCCGAACCAGCCCACCGCCGGCACCATGTCGGTGTGCCCGCCGGCGACCCCGAACCAGCCGAGCGCCTCCGCCGCCTGGAAGAACCAGCTCAGGTTAATAATGACCGCCCCGGCCACAAAGGTCCAGAGGCTGAACGCGTTCAGCCGGGGGAAGGCCACGTCGCGCGCCCCGATCTGCAGGGGGATGAGAAGGTTGAAGAAGGCCGAGCTCAGGGGCATGACCGCGAGGAAGATCATGGTCGTGCCGTGCATCGTGAAGAGCTGGTTGTAGGTCTGCGGGGACACGAGATTGTTCTCGGCCACCGCGAGCTGGGCCCGGATGAGCAGCGCCTCGATGCCGCCCACGAGGAAGAAGCCCATCGCGAAGACGAAGTACATGATCCCGATCTTCTTGTGGTCGACCGTCGTCAGCCAATCCACGAGGAAGCCCCGGCCGTCCGGGCGGACGAGCCCGATGTTGCTGCGGGGACGACCGGCGGGACGGTCCACGGGAGGCTCGTGCACCGGACTCTCCACCGGAGGCGCCATCGTTGTCGACTGGAAGGTGGTTTCGCTCTTCATGGGCTCGTGTTCAAATTAGCGGAAAAGGGCCAGCTCCCGCGGTTCGTCGTCTTCCGATTTCAGGGTCATGAGAAAGGCGGCGAGATGCCCGACATCCTCGTCGGTCAGGTCCACATCCTTCAGCCCGCCCGGGACATCATACATCTTGTTGCCCGGCTTGATCTCCTCCGACCGCCGGATCCACTCGTAAAGATTCTCGTACTGCTGCTCCGGGTCGATCTTCCCGTCCATCCCGGCGTGCTCCATCCAACCCGCGGCGATGGAGCCGTTGTCTCCCACGTAGGTGAGGTTCGGACCCGCCAACCCCTGGGCGATGGTCCCGTCAATCGCGTGGCACTGCAGGCAGGCACCCTTTCCGAAGAATAACTTGGCCCCGAGTACTGCCGGCTTGTCCGGCAGGGACTGCGGCTCATTCAGGGCCAGCTGGATGAATTCATCCCAATCCTCCCCCGCCGGCGGCGAAGGTGGCCGCTGGCGCTCCGCCACCCACTGCTCGAACTCCTCCTCCGGGAGCACCTGCACGCGGAACTGCATGTAGGCGTGCGCCTCCCCGCAGAATTCCGCACACTGCCCGTAGTAGTAACCGGGCTCGTCCGTGCGGATCCACATCCAGTTGTTGCGGCCCGGGATCATATCCACCTTCCCCGCGATCTTCGGCACCCAGAAGGAGTGGATCACGTCCCCGCCCCGCAGCTCGACCCGCACGGTCTTGCCCGCGGGGATCGCAAACTCGTTCCCGGTCACAATCCCCAGCTGGGGATACTCAAAGGCGAACCACCACTGCCAGCCCGTCGCCTTGATCGTGAGGACCTCCTCCTCCGCCCCGGTCGCCGTCTCCCCCTCGTACCAGCTGGCCAGCACCGAGACCTCGTCGTCCTTCGGCATGTCGTGGGTGAACCAGATTTCCCGGAGAGTGGGCACGGCAATCACCACAAGCAGACCGACCGACACCACGATCAGCCCGATCTCCACCACCGGGTTGCCGTGGGATTGGGACGGGATCGCGTCCCCCTCCTGGCCCCTCCGCTCCCGGTAGCGCCAGATCGTCCAGGCGAGCGCACCCCCTACCGCCACGAAGATCCCGGCCGTGACCCAGACCGTGACCATAAACAGGTCGAACTGCCGCTCCGCGATGATTCCCTTCGGATCGAGGTAGCTCTGGCGGGCGTTGAAATTACAGCCGGCAAGCAGGAGCAGGGTGAGAACACTGGGAATCCAACGGAGGACCACGGAGCGCACGTTCATAGGGGCGGAGGGAAACAAGCTGACTTCTCTGGACGCTTAGGTATTTTCATACTGGAGTCCGGCGCTTCCCCGCGTCAATCTGCATTACCACTTCTTGGAGCGATCATTACCTCATGTCGGACTCAACCCTACCCCCGGAGCCGGAAAAAGACCGCAACGACGAACCCGCCCTCAGCGATGCCGAGGTCCAGCGGATGCACTCCCAGATCCTCCGGGAGAAGGAGGAACCCCGGGAGGGATTCCCGCCGGTCCCCATCTTCCTGCTCTTCGTCTTCGCGACCGTTGTCTTCACCTGCGGGATCTACATGGGCAAGAATTCCGCCGGCTTCCGCTGGGACGTCTACGACCCGAACTTCGACCCCGCCCAGCTCAACGAGGCCCCCGCCCAGGTGGTCTACGACCCCGTGGCCGCCGGCGAACGGATCTTCTCCCAGAACTGCGTCGCCTGCCACCAGTCCGACGGGCAGGGCCTGCCGGGAGCCTTTCCCCCACTCGTCGGGACCGCATGGGTGCAGGACTCCCGGATCGTGCCCACCGCCGTCCTCCTCAACGGCTTGAACGGACCCATCGAAGTGGCTGGCTCCACCTACAACGGCAACATGCCCGCCTTCGGCGGCCTTCTTTCCGACCGGGATATCGCCGCCGTGCTCACCTACATCCGGCAGGCCTGGGGCAACACCGCGGGCCCCATCACCGAGGCCCAAGTAGCCGAGGCCCGCCAGGCCCACGGTTCCCGGGCGGCCCCGTGGACCGCCGAAGAGGTTTTCAGCCTCTCCGAACTGAGCACCCCCGTCGAGTAACACCCGGATCGTGGCCACCGCCGGGAGCCATTCTCCGGACGAGAACGAAACCGAGGCCCGTCTCGCCGAGGAGGCCGCCCGCCGGCGGCGCTGGCTGCGGGCCCTCCCGCTCCTCCGCTATCCGGTGGCCCTCCTCCTCCTCGGCGTCGGCCTGGGCGGCCTCCTCCAGCCTCCCTTTCCCCCGGAGCCCTTCTTCCGCCTTCGCGGCCTCCTCGAAATAGGGATCGCCCTCGTCCTCTTCCTCCCGTTTCCGCGTTGGGGGTCCCTCGCACCACGTCGCTGGTGGATCGCCTTCGCCACCCTTACCGCCCTCACCTTCCTCTTCACCTTCCTCCGCATCATCGGCGTCCTCTACGAGGCGAGGGTCATCGAAGCAGCCGGGGGCGAGCTCGGCCTCCCCGCCTTCTCCGGCACGCTCATCTTTCTCACCCTTGCCCAGCTGGTGCTGCTGCTCTTCGCCCGCTTTCCCGACGCCCTCGACTGAGGCAGGAGTCCCTCCCCTTGCCCAAGTCGCCCCGGGGAGCCTTCCCGCCTGCCCCGGCCCGGCCACGCGTTGGGCCTAATCCCCCGCCACAGGCCGCAGGCGCACATACCCGATGGCCGCCGGCAGCGTGCCCCCCAGCACGAGGAGGGCCGCGAAGATGCCGTAGGACCACTCCGCCGGGTAGAACGCTTCGACGAGTGCGGCAAACAACCAGACCAGCGCGAGAAACCGCACGGGAAGGGATTGGAAAAGCTGCCCGAGCACGAAGATCCCCACCGCCAGCAACACCGAAAGCGAGACCGGCACGAGCACGCTCGGCAACTCCCGGACAATGCTGAAAAGCACCGTCAACCCGATAAGGAAGGCCGGCGCGAGGAAATGGACCGTCTGCCAGTACGGGTGGAAGCCCACCCACGGCGCCCGGATGTAGAGAACGCAGAGAACCGCGAGGATCAGCAGGGAAGGCATCCACACGTACAGCGCCGAATCGATCTCGATCCCGTAGGAAAGGCGGAGCGCTTCGGACACCGCACACTTGGCGAGGATCAATCCCGCGAACAGTCCCAGGAAGAGGAACCCGCGCAGGCTGGCCCGATCGAGTGCCTCAGGAATGTGGGCCGATCGATTCATCCGCTTCCTCCTCCCGCTCAAAGGCATCCGGGTGCAAGGCGAACCACGCCCCCATCGTCACCCGCAGCAGGTAGGGATAGAGCAGGAGCGGGACCGCGAGGGAAAGGGCCAGCCCGGTCCAGACCGCTTGCCACACCCCCATCCACCCGGCCAGCGTCACCAGCAGGAGGGGGCCTACCACCAACACCGCCACGACCGCATAGCCCAACGCCGCCGTTCCCAGGGTCACCCCGCTCTCCGCCTGCAGGGGCAAACCGCAGAACGGGCACTCCTCACGGAGCCGGAAGCTCCACACCCGCCGCGCGTCCGGCTCCTCCCGCGGCCCCGCGAAGAGCCCCGGCCCCCCGCAGCCCGGACACTGGCCCCGCAGGCAGCGTTTCCACGCGGTCCACCGCTCCGGCTCGTTCACAGGGCCGCCCCCGCCCGCCCGCGGGCCCCGGCGGGCACCGCCTCGTGGCCCTCGGCCTCCCCTTCCTCCTCGCTCGTCTTCGCCCAGCGGTAGAAGGAATAGGCGAGCAGCGGAAGCACGAAGAACATTCCCCCCACCTTCATGAAAAGTCCCCCCAGCACCTGGTCCTCCAGGGCCGTGATCGGCAACAGTCGCGGCGCCCACTCGTAGGTCGGATAGAGCACCTCCCCTGTCATGGTCAGCACACCGAACACCGGCAGCTGGGCCACCGTCAGCAGGAAGAGAAGCAGCAACCGGACCGGGTAGCGGGATGGCGGCAGGTAACGCGCCCCCGAGAAGAGGCACCAGGCAATCCCCACGGAGGGCAACCAGATCGTCCAGTGCTCGAGCACATGGACCGCCTTGCTCGCCAATGCCGCCTCGTAGAGCACCGGCACGTGCCAGAGACTGAAGGACAGCGAGAACAGGAAACCCGCCACGACCGGGTGGAAGAGCACCCGGAGCACCGCCTGCAGCCGCAGCCGCCCCGCCACCAGCCGGTCCACCCCCTCCGGCGGAAGCCCCACCACCAGCAGCACCGGGCTCACATACATCAACAACAGGTGCTGCACCATGTGCGCCGAAAAAAGGTAGTCCTCCCCGAGCTGGTCCAGCGGGGAGCCCACGGTCAGGTAAGTGATGGCGATCCCCAGATAAAAAGCCACCGCCCTTCCCACCGGGAACCGCATGCCCGCCGGACGATACGGACCCATCCACAGCGCGTACAGCCAGCTCGGCACCAGGAGGACGAGGAGGAGAAGGGGCTCGGTGTGCCAGTGGAGAGTCATCAGCGCGCCTTCACCTTGTCATTGCTTCCGCGAATTTGCCAACCCCAAGCGCAACCAACCGGGACATCCTCCGCGGGTCCCTGCCGTCCGCACCCACTGTTTTCCGCTTCAGCGTTGCCGATTTCCTTTCTTTTCAAAAACTCGCCGGGATGCCTTCCACCGGCCCAAACCACAGAAACCTCTCCCACCGAATCCACGTACGCCACCAGCCCTTTGGCGACCAGCGTTTTCCCCTGCCCGGCGAGCACGGTACCGTCGTCTGGAACTCCCGCTCGCACCGCAAGGGCCGGAAGCCCCGCTGGCAACCGCCCGGCGGCCAGGCCGCCCTCTCCACCCGTACCGCTCCCTTCCGCTGGTGGGGCTGGGAGCCCCACAACCTCTCCTGGTGGGTCGGTTTCCTCTTCACCATCGGCAGCGTGGTCTGGCTGGTCAACGGCTCCCTGCTCATGTGGCCCGTCGCCGCCCGCGGCTTCGAGAACTGGAGCACTGCCCTCAGCGCCTTCGTCGGCGGATCCATCTTTCTCTTCGGGGCCTATGCCGCCCTTGCGGAAGTCTTCAACCGGCGCCCCTTCCTCGAGGTCCACCGCACCGGAGACGCTCCTCCCAGCATCCACCTCGCCCACCACCCCGACCAGCCGACCCCTCGCGAAAAGCGCTGGTTCCTCTTTGCCGTGGAATTCGGCTCCTGGGCCTGGTGGCTGAATGCCGCCCAGATGGTCGGCGCCACCGTCTTCCTCATCGCCTGCGCCGCCGGTCTCCTCCTGCCCGCCGGACCCTCCTTCCCCGAACGCCCCTGGTACTGGGACCCCCAGATGATCGGGGCCTCCTTCTTCCTGCTCGCCTCCCTCATGGCCCTCGTCGAGGCCCAGGAAAAAATCTGGAAACCCGCCTGGAAACGCCTCGGCTGGCACGCCGCCTTCTTCAACGGCGTCGGAGCCGTCGGTTTCTTCCTCTGCGCCTGGTACGGCGCCAACACCTCCTCCCCCGACTCCCTCTACTGGGGCTCCACCTTCTCCACCTTCTGGGGCTCCCTCGCCTTCCTCCTCGCCAGCTACCTCATGCTCCTCGAAGCCCTCAATCCCTAACCCACTCCACCCCCCAAAGGCAGAGTCCGAACAAGGCCTATCCCTGCTAATAGGGACATAGGTTTTTAAAGAGAACAGCCATCAGAAACGGGGGGGACCGTTCTGGAGGAAAAGGGGAGGAGAGGAAGACAGCGGGATAGCGGCCCGGAAGGACGGAAAAGCTGCGGAAGGGAGTCCAGAGTGGGCTGCCGGCCCCCTGCGAAGGCCTGCGGGGAGGGGGTGGCCCGCGAGGGGGCCGCCGGGAGGGCAAGGTCCGGCCGGACCGGCGGGGAGGGTCCGGGTCGATGGGGAGGGAAAGCGGGGAAGCGGAGGACGGGTCGGGAGGGCGACGGATCGCGCTACGACCCGGTGCGTCTTCGCCGGAAGGGGCGGGCGACGCGCAGGGGGGCCTCCGAGGCGAGCTCGCGCAGGGGCACGGAGGAGTCGTAGCCGCGCCAGCGGCGGCTGTGGTAGGCGACAAACTCGTCACTGCCCACGATGACCGGCCGGCTGAGCTGCTCCACCCAGTC
>CAJXLM010000063.1 GCA_913056175.1 uncultured Opitutia bacterium
GCAAGCACGGCCGACGCCAACGCGGGGACCTACGCGGACGGGATCACCATCGGCGGGGCGCAGGGTGCCAACGGCTTCTCCGCCTCCAACTACACGATCACCTACGAGCCGGGTGACCTGACGATCGAACCGAAGGCGCTCACGGTGAGCGCGAACGCTCAGACGAAGACCTACGGCAATGCCGATCCGGCGCTGACCTACGGGGAGAGCAGCGCACTGGTCGCCGGCGACACCTTCACCGGCTCCCTCACGCGGGCATCCGGACAGGCGGTGGGCGACTACGCGATCGAGAGGGGGAACCTCGCGATCGACGATGGCAACAACGGGGCCAACTACGACCTGACCTACCAGGGAGCCGACCTGACCATCGAGAAGCGCCCGATTACCCTGTCGGCCGACAACCGGACGAAGACCTACGGGGAGGATCTGGCGCTGGGGAGCACGGCCTTCACGGTTGGCGGCAAGGGGCTGGCCTACCAGGAGGAGGTGAGTGCGGTCACGCTCGGCTCGGTGAACGACGCGGCAAGCACGGCCGACGCCAACGCGGGGACCTACGCGGACGGGATCACCATCGGCGGGGCGCAGGGTGCCAACGGCTTTACTGCCTCCAACTACACGATCACCTACGAGCCGGGCGATCTGACGATCGAACCCCGTCCCCTCGTCGTGGCCGCCCGTGCGGAGAGCAAGGTGGTGGGGACACCGGATCCGGCGCTGACTTTTGCCGCGGATCCGGTCCTGGTGGCCGGCGATGAATGGGAGGGCCGGCTGCAGAGAGCGGCGGGCGAGACGGTGGGCGAGTACGCGATCCTCCGGGGCACGCTGGGCATTGCTGATGGGAACCGTGGCCGGAACTACGCGATGCGGTTCGAGGGTAATGAGTTCGCGATCCTCCCGGATCCAACGGTGGGCCCGGAGGACTCGGGCGCGGACCTTCCCATCGCGGAAAGCGGTGGTGGCGGGGATTTCCCGGGAGAGGGAAGCAGGTTGGGACCGTTGGATTGGTTCGAGGCGAGCCTCGGCCGGCTCGCGGAGGAGGACCTCGCCCGGGAGACGGGCAGCGGGGAGGATCGGGCGGTCCTCACCGTGGCGTCTGCTGGTATTGGCCTCACGGTGATGCACAAGCTGGAGCAGCCCGATGGGGAGTACCAATTCGAGGTGGTGCGGGATTTCCCGGGTGGCCTTGCGAAGTTCGATGAACAGACAATTCGCTTGGAGCTTCCGGGGGACCTCTTTGCCAACGGCAGCGTCTCCCGGGGCTTACGCCTTGAGACAGAGGTCGTGCTGCCGGGAGGGGAGGTCCTGGAGGAGGTCCCGGACTGGATACGGGTCACTCTGCCGACGGAGGGTAGGCCGGGCTTCCTGGAGGCCGAGATCCCGGAGGATATCGGTCGGGAGGGGGTCCAAGTACGCATCCTCGCGGAAGCCCGGGAGGGATCCCGGGACCGCACAGCCCTCTACCTGGAGGTACGGCGTACGGCCGGGAATCCCAGCGACCGGGGCGATCGGCAGGGAGCCGCGTCGACCGACGATCTTTTTTCCCTCCTGAGGCCCAGCGGCCCCTGGCCCGGACTGCCCGGTGATTCCGGCGGCGTGGCCGGCCCTCCGTGATTCGCGGCGCCCTCCGCTCGCCTTCCCCAGCGGGGACAAGCCCGGAGTTTCGCGGAGGGGCAGACCGAGGGGGGCACGCTGGTCGGTGACATCCTCCGCGGGTGGCGCGACGGTTCCCCGGTGCCCGGGAGCAGCCACCGCTCCTTCGACTCACGATGCTGGATTTTCTCCCCGGCATGCCCGCTTGGCAAAGAAGGAACGACCGTCCACCGAGGACTTTCCCGGCCCGTCGCGGGGTGAAACTCGCCGCCTCTCTCGTCCGGGTGCGGCCCCGGGATCAGACGGCCCGGGCGGTTTCGAAGAGGGCGGCGGGCATGGGATGGGCGAGCTCCCAGACCATCTGGATGGGGCGGTTGGACTCGTAGTGGAGGAGGCGGGTGGCCGGTCCGAGAAAGAGGAAGGGGCTGGTGGCCCCGTCCTCCTTCTTCTCCATGCGGGCAAAGAAGAGGATCGTGAAACCGCGCTCCTCGAAGTGGAGGTAGTCCTGGCCGGTCCGGCTGGCCTGCGTCGTGGACGCCTGGGATTCCCAGTGGAGGCGATCGGGGGTGATCGGGTAGTCCTTGTAGCGGGTGGTCGGGGCGAAGTCGCGTTCCTCCTTCCGGAAGGTGATGAAGTGGAGGTAGGTGCGGCTTTCCCGGAGGGGGACCACGCCGACTCCGGTGGGACCGCTTTTCGCGAGGCTGGCCTTCCCGAAGTGGGCCATGACCTCCCGGTAGCCGTAGGCGGCGTGGAGGCGGAGGCCGCAGTCGATGGGGGGGGAGATGCGGGGAGTCGGGTAGGGGTGGACGGATTGCCGCCACTCGATGATTTCCTGCAGGTCCCGCCGGGCTGTCGTGTTGCGCTTGAAGCGGTGGAGGGATTCCTCGAAGTCCCCGACTCCGACCGCTCCCCCCGCCTTTCCCCAGAGGAGGTAGTGCAGGGCGACTCCCTCGCGCTCGCTGAGCCCGTAGGCGGCCGGCGGCTCCTCCGCGGTGGCGGCGAGAGCCCGGCGCGAGCCTTCGAGGAAATCGGGATCGGTCCGCAGGGCCACCCGGCTCAGGGTCGTGCGGGCGGCCTTGAGGTCGGGATCGTCGACGGTGCGGGTCCCGGCGGCGAGGTCCTTCCACTCCGACCAGGTCTTGTTCCGCAGGAGGGTCACCGGGGCGAGGTCGGTGGCCTCCACGAAACGGCGGAAGGTGAGCGCCTCGCCCGTCTCCGCCTCGAAGGAGCGGATGGCCTCCGGGACGAACTCGTTCAGCTTCCCGAGGGTATTCCGGATGTGCCCGAGGACATGCTCGCGGGCGACCCGTTCCAGCTCGATGTGGCAACCGGGCGGGAGGTGGGGAAAGTCGTTCTCGATCTCCCGGTCAATCCGTCGGCGCTGGGTGCGGAGTAGGGCGGCGAACTTCCGGTCGATCCGGTACTTCCGGTGGCTCTGCCCGACAAAGTCGAGCACGGTGAGGCAGTCCTTCTCCGGGGCGTTGCGCAGGCCGCGCCCGAGTTGCTGGAGGAAGACGGTCAGGCTCTCGGTCGGCCGGAGGAAGAGCACGAGGTTGATCTCCGGGATGTCGACCCCTTCGTTGAAGAGGTCCACGGTAAAGAGGAACGGGAGGCGACCCTCCCGGAAGGCCCGGATCCGGCCGTCCCGCTGGTCACGGGGAATTTCACTGTGGAGCGCGGCGGCGGCATGGCCCAGGTCCCGGAATTTCGCGGCCATGTACTCCGCATGACGGATCCCCGCGCAGAAGCCGACGGCGCGGATGGTGTCGAGCCGGGGGTGGTACCGCTCGAGGGCACCGACAATCACGTCGAGGCGCTGCCGCGCGCGGAGGTCGTCCCCGGTGTAGACTTCCTCGAGCGCCCTCGAATCGTACTTGCCGTTCCGCCAGAATCGCTCGTCGGCAGTCGCCACGGGATCGGTCACCCCGAAGTAGTGGAAGGGGCAGAGGAGCTTCTCCTCGAGGGCCTCCGGCAGGCGGACCTCCGCGGCGAGGCGGTTGCCGAAGTCCGGGAGGATGGAGGAGCCGTCCATCCGCTCGGGGGTGGCGGTCAGGCCGAGGAGGAGCCGGGGCGCGACGGATTCGAAGAGGGCCCGGTAGCTCTGGGCCGGACCGTGGTGCGTCTCGTCGACGACCACGTAGTCGAAATGCCCCGCGCCGAGATCCTCCCACGGACGACGCAGGTTCAGGCTTTGCACGGAGGCAAAGACGTGGTTCCACGCGGCGGGCACCTTCCCGTCGACGAGGAGCTCGCCGAAGTTTGCGTCGCGGAGGACGGCCCGGAAACAGTCGAGCGCCTGGGCGAGGATCTCCTTGCGGTGGACGACGAAGAGCAGGCGCGAGCCGTGCGGATGGGCCCGGCGGAAGCGGGCGTAGTCGAAGGCGGCGATCATCGTTTTCCCCGTGCCGGTCGCGGCCACCACGAGGTTGCGGTGGTGGCCGCCCTCGCGCTCGGCGGCGAGCTGCTCGAGGATCCGCTCCTGGAAGGCGTGCGGCCGCAGGTCGGCAAAAAAGCGGGTCCCCTGCGGGACGGCCCCCTCCTGGGAGTGCCGGATCGCCTCGCGGAAGCGCTCCGGGGCCGCGGGGTCGTAGGGCTGGAATTCCTCGCGGCACCAGTAGGTCTCGAACTCCGCGGCAAAGCGCGCGAGGATGTGGGGCATGTCCGGGGCGGTGACCTTTACGGTCCATTCGAGGCCGCTGGTCATGGCCGGCCGGCTCATGTTCGCCGAACCGATGTAGGCCGTCGAGTAGCCGCTCTGCCGATGGAAGTGGTAGGCCTTGGCATGCAGGCGGGTCCGCTCGGTGTCGTAGGAAACCCGCAGGGAGAAGCCGCGACGGGCCGCCAGCCACTCGACGGCCTCCGGATCGGAAGCTCCCATGTAGGAGGTGGTGATGATGCGCACGGGAATCCCCCGCGCCTCGAGGTCCTCAAAGGCGGAGAGGAGGAGGGAGAGGCCGGACCACTTGATGAAGGAGACGAGGATGTCCACGCGGTCGGCCGTCTGCATCTCGGTGCGGATCTCCCGCTCCAGCTGGGGGTCGTCGCCGGCCCCGGTGAGGAGGCTGCTGACGCTCAGGGAGGTTTCCGGCAGGGGAGTGCCGGGCCGGGGGCCGGGCCTCCTCACCTCGCGCAGGACGGTTTTGTCGTCGTCGAGGAGTCTGCGCTTGCGGGTGTAGTCGAGCCCGTCGGTGGCGGCCAGTACCTCGATCAAGCGGTTCACGAGGTCCCGCTGCCGCTCGGGCGGGGAGCACGCCGGGAGTGCCTCGCGGAGGAGTTGCTCGATCCACTGGCTGTAGGCCTTCGGCTGTGCCTCGTCGTCGAGTTTCTCGAAGGTTGCGGTCAGCTCGGGATGAGCCTGCAGGAGCGCGGCGAGTTCTTCGTCGAGGAGCCTTTCGTACAGGCCGGCCGGCAGGGAGTCGTCGGGGCGGGGGGTGGCGCTCATCAGTCCCAGGGGTCCGCTCCCCGGGCACGAACCGAAGAGGCTCGGCCACGTGCCGCACCTGTGACGGGGGTGGGGCCGTTCCCGCGGCTCAACGGGGTGGCGGGCGCGGGTCCCCCGGTAGGCCGGGGGTCGCGCGGGGGATCTGCGCGGCCGGCGAAGGCGGGCCCGCGTAGCTCCGCGGCGGGGGCGGGAGGGGCAATCCGACGGTGCCCGACGGGGGCGCCGCTCCCGTTTGGTGCGGGCTGGGCGGGCCGTCCGGGGGCATGGGGCCGCGTGGCAGAGCGGGAGGAGTTCTTTCCGGAAAATTCACTCGTGCCGTGCATTCGCATGCCCGCCGCCTTTGTCGGCCGAGGGGGCCATTTCCCGTCGGTCCCGCTTCTCCGGAAGTTCACGCCTCGATTCCATCGCGGGCGCGAGCGGGGTCAATGGGGAAGAATGGCGCTCGTGGAGCCAAGGGAGCGGCTCTTCGACTTGCGCAGGGACAAGAGTTCCGGCTGGGAAAAGCCGTACAAACCGGCCCTGCTTCTCGCTTTCTTGGACCTGATCGAGCGCGGCGAGTTTCCCCCGGATTGCGTCTCGCTGACGGACGATCTCGTGCGGCGCTACCGGGACTACCTGGCGGTCGTCGGGGGCGAGGGCGATCGCGCGGGGATCGGGTATCCGTTCTGGCACCTCGCGGGTGATGAGTTGTGGAGCCTCCGCGATCGCGCGGGGAACGAGCTCTATGTCCGGGGTCGCACCGCTTCGCAGTCCCCCTCCGTGCGAGCGATCCGCAAACAGCTGGGCCGTGCGGCCTTCGACGCGGGTCTCTCCGCCCACCTGCGGGAGCCGCTCGACCGCGACCCACTCCGGGAGGCGGTCATCGGTCGGTATTTCTCCCGGCGGCCGGGAGAGGGCGCCGAGGTCCGTGAAGTACACCGGGCCTTCTTCGCCGAGGGCAGGATCGCGGCGAAGGACGCACCGGCTGGAACGGGGCCGGAGGCGGCCCGTTCCGCCGCTTTCGCCCGCCTGGTCAAGCGGGTCTACGACTACCGCTGCGCCGCCTTCGGGCTTTGCATCCGCCTTCGGCACGGGGGTCGTGAGGATGCGATCGTCGATGCCTGTCACTTGGTTCCCTTTCACCACAGCGGCAACGATCACCCCTCCAACGGCATGGCTCTCTCCAAGGATGATCACTGGGCGCTCGATCAGCACCTGATCAGTCCTAGCCTGGAGGGCGCCGAACTGCGCTGGCGCGATTCCCCGTCGCTCGATCCCCGTTTCAAGGGGCATCGCCAGCTTCTCGACCTCCAGAATCGGGTGGTCCTCCTTCCCCCTGAGCGCGCCTTCCAGCCCGCTCCCGAGGCGGTTCGCTGGCGCCGGGAGCGGTTGCTGGGTGCCGAGAGGAGCTGAGGCCGGAGGGCTTGGAGGCCGTCAGGCCGGTGGTGAGCCGTCAACGGGGAAGTGGGGAGGACGGCGACCCCGCCGGCTGCCGCTTGGCCATGGGGACCTCACTCTCCCGTGCCCGATCGATCCTTGAAAAGGCATCCGGATCTCGACCCCCGGGGATGGGCTCAAAAGGCTGCTGAGGGGAGTCCGGCCGAAGGATTTTTCCGGGAAAACGGGAGGTCCGGTCCCGGAGAGAACCCAGCCTTTCAATCTCCCTCCTGAGCGCCTCGGGAGGGGCCGGTGTGTCCGGTACCGCGGAGGGACTTTCCGGGAGGATCCGACCGCTTGACTCGGGGAAAGGGACCTTCCAGCCTCTCGGCGTGGTTGCTCCTGCCCCCATCTTCTTTGCTTCGGTAGAAACCGTGGAAGAGGAGGAGAAGAACTGCGGTGTGCGAATGCCCTGCGCCAAGGGCGAGATCGGCTTCCGGCCCTTTGAGTGGGCGGCGCCGCTCCGCCGGAAGCGCATTCGGTCGCACCCGGCTCCCCTTTCTCCCGGCCATGCAACCCTGCAAGGATCTTGAGCGGCCGTGGCTCCACTCCTCACCCCATCCCTCCCTCCACCCTCCTGTTGCTATGACCGATCCTACCCCTCTCTCCTCCAACGCGCACGAGACCGTGCAGGCCGCACTCGGTGCGCCCCCGGAGGGCCTTGAGCGCCCGGCCGCGCTGCGCACCGCGGACACGCTGGCCGGCCGCATTGACCACACCGCACTGAAGGCCAATACCACCCGGGCCGACGTGGAAAAGCTCTGCGCGGAAGCGCTTGCCCACGGCTTTGCCTCCGTCTGCGTGAACACCCGCTGGGTGCCGCTGGCGGCGGAGAAGCTGGCCGGGAGCCCGGTGATGGTGTGCACGGTGGTCGGTTTCCCCCTCGGGGCAATGGCCCGCGAGGCGAAGGCCGCCGAGACCGAGATCGCCGTCCGCCAGGGGGCGGATGAGATCGATATGGTCATGGACGTGGGCGCGATGCTCTCCGGGGACCTCCGCGCGGTCTATGAGGATATGGTCGCGGTCGCCCGGGCCGCCGCCGGCCGTCCCGTTAAGGTAATCCTTGAGACGTGCCTGCTCGACGAGGAGCAGAAGGCGATCGCCTGTTTGCTGGCCGTGCGCGCCGGTCTGGCCTACGTCAAGACCTCCACGGGCATGAGTACCGGCGGGGCCACGGAGGCGGATATCCGCTTGATGCGGGCCATGGTGGGCGATGAGCTCGGGGTGAAGGCCTCGGGCGCGATTCGCGACCGGGCGACGGCGGAGGCAATGATCGCCGCCGGGGCCGACCGGGTGGGGGCCTCGGCCTCCGTCGCGATCGTCGAGGATACGGCCGTGGACAGTGGAGTGGGGTACTGAGATGAGCGTGGACGAACAACTCCTCCAGACCGCCCGCGCCTGGGTCGCGGTGGACCCCGACGAGAAGACTGCTGCCGAACTTTCCGCACTCATCGACGCTGCTGCCTCCGGCGAGGCCGACGCCTCCGCGGAATTGGCGGATGCCTTTGACGGTACGCTCCAGTTCGGCACCGCCGGGCTGCGCGGTCGGCTCGGCCCCGGCAGCAACCGCATGAACCGCGTGGTGGTCGCCCGGGCGGCGGCCGGCCTCGCCCAGTACCTGCGGGACCACGACGGCAAGGCGATCGTGATCGGCTACGATGCCCGCTACCAGTCGGATGTCTTTGCCCATGACACCGCCGAGATCATGGAAGCGGCGGGAATCTCCGCGAAGGTGCTTCCCCGCTGCCTCCCCACTCCGGTCCTCGCTTTTGCCATTCGTCACCTCGGGTGCGATGCCGGGGTCATGGTGACCGCCTCGCACAATCCCCCGAACGACAACGGCTACAAGGTCTACCTCGGCGACGGCAGCCAGATCGTCCCGCCCGCTGACGGGGAGATCTCCGCCTGCATCGCCGCCGTTGGTCCGGTCAACGAGATCCCGCGCTCGCGGGACTACGTCGTCCTCGGGGACGACTTGCTGGCCGACTACGAGGCCCGGGCGGTCTCCCTGCTTGCCCCCGGCCCGCGCGATGCCCAAGCGGTCTACACCGCCATGCACGGCGTGGGCGGGGAAGTCTTCATGAAGGTGACCGCCGACGCGGGCTTCCCGACCCCCCGCAAGGTGGCCGAACAGTTCGACCCGGACCCCACCTTCCACACGGTACCCTTTCCCAACCCGGAGGAACCGGGGGCGATGGACCTGGCTCTCGCCGAGGCGGCGAGCGCGCCCGCCGACATCCTCATTGCCAACGATCCGGACGCCGACCGCTGCGCCGTCGGCATCCCCGAAGAGGGCAGTTGGCGCAAGCTGACCGGGGACGAGACGGGAGCCCTCCTCGCCTGGTGGGTCGTGCAGCGGGCCCGCGCCCGCGGTACGACCGGCAGCGGGGTCATGGCCCAGTCCATTGTCTCGGGGAGCCTGCTCCGCTCCATCGCGGAGTCGGCCGGGTTCGACTACGCCGCCACGCTGACGGGCTTCAAGTGGATCTCCCGTGTCCCCGGCCTGGTCTTTGGCTACGAGGAAGCGCTCGGCTACTGCGTCGATCCACCCGCGGTCGCCGACAAGGATGGCATTTCCGCGGCGCTGTTCCTCCTCGAGATGGCCGCGCACCTCAAGGCCGAGGGCCGGACGTTTCCGGATGTGCTCGACGAACTCGCCCGGGAACACGGGGTTCATCTCACCTCCCAGGTGACCGTCCGGGTCGACGCGATCGAGCGGATCGGCGAGGCGATGACCCGACTCCACGCGGCGCCTCCGCGCGTGCTGGGTGGCCGCGCCGTCACCGCCGTGGAGGATCTCAGCGAGGGAGTTGACGGGCTTCCGCCCACCGAGGGGCTTCGTCTCACCATGGACGGGGCCCGCGTGGTCATTCGCCCGAGCGGGACCGAGCCCAAGCTCAAGTCCTACCTGCAAGTGGTGGTACCGGTGGAGGGGGACCTCGCGGCCGCCCGGGCTACGGCCCAGGCGGGCATGGAAGCCCTTCGCGCGAGCGTCGCCGAGGCGGTCGGACTCTAAGCGGTCAGTCGGCCGGCCGTGCGGGTTCGCCCAGTCACGGGCAACCGTCGGCCGGCCGCGGCATCCGCGGCATCCGCGGGAGAAGCACGGGGCTCGGGGCGAGCCCCGTGTTCCTCCCGCCGGGTGGATCCTTCCTCCGAATCGCCGCAAGGGGTACGGAATCCGTGGCGTCGCCCGCGGAATCGGGCTCTACAAAGGAAACCTGAGGACGGCAAATCGCGGGCGGAAGTGAGGCGATTCGAGGACCGCTCAGCGAGCCTGCCGTGACCGCCACCGCCGAGCGCGACCAAGCCCGCAGCCCCCAACTGAAGGGCAGGGGAGCGCCGAAAGGCGTACCATGGATGTGCCGGGGGCACAGCAGGGAAGCGCGGAAGCTAGGGCAGGGATGAGCCGAAGGTACATCGCGGGAGCGCCGCAGAGATAGGTCTCAGGCGAAGCATGGTTGAATTCCCCGAAAAAACCCCAAACCCACCCCCGGCCGTGCCGCAGGCGTTCCCATGCCCGCAAGCCCGCAAAGCCCCGACCCCCCAAGCCACCCCGGACGCCCCGCCGCCCCGCACCACCGCGACCTTCCCCGAGCCGAAGGGCAGGAGAGCGCCGCAGGCGCGGCATGGATGTGCCGTGAGGTACAGCAGGGGAGCGCTGGAAGGCGCGGCTGGAATCTGCCGGGAGGCCCTACAGAGAAACGCCGCAAAGTGCAGCTTGATTGAATTCCCCGAAAAAACCCGAACCCCTTTCATGCCGCGGGCCCTAGCCGCTCCCCCGCCGTGGGCTCCGCCCACTCCCATGCCACGCCGCAGGCGTTCCCATGCCCGCAAGCCCGCAACGCCCCGACCCCCCAAGCCACCCCGGACGCCCCGCCGCCCCGCACCACCGCCACCTTCCCCGAGCACGAAGGGCAGGGGAGCGCCGAAGGCGCGGCATGGATGTGTCGTGAGGTACAGCAGGGGAGCGCTGGAAGGCGCGGCGCAGCAAGGATTTGCCGAAAGGCCCAGCATCGATGCTGCCGAGAGGCGCAGCATGGTTTCAATGCCCCGAAAAATTCCGACACCCTCCCATGCCGCAGGCCTCCGCCCACTCCCCCGCCGTGGGCTCCGCCCACTCCCCTGCAGCGCCATAGGCGCTCCTCTGCCCGCGAGCCCGCAACGCCCCGGATCCCCCATGACACCCCGAACCCCCGGAACCACCCAAACTCACAGGACACCCG
>CAJXLM010000064.1 GCA_913056175.1 uncultured Opitutia bacterium
AAAGTACGAATTCCCCTTTCAGGGATCCTTCCCTCCAGCCTCCGGCATTCGCCCGAGCCCCGCGGGGCCCCTCCCCGGTCCCGCGATGCCTCCACCCCGCAGCTCCCTGCGGATTCCCCCGCGCGCACCGCCGACCGCTCCGCCGCCCGAAAGGAACCACCCCCGCGCCGCGCCTTCCCGAACCTCCGCGCCTTCCCCCTCCCCTTCTTCCCTTCCTCCCCGACCCGCACCGCCCCTCTCCGCCCCTCCCCGCACCGCATCGCCCCTCCGCACCCCGCATCGCCCCGACCGCCGGAAGAAGTGTTCGGGGAGCGGCGAGGTGGCGAGCCCGGGTCGCCGCCGGGCCCGAGACCGGCCCGGGTCGATCGCTTACCCGGTCAGGGATGGCCCCGGTCGGGAGGATCGCCTTCGCCCGCGTTCTTCTGCTCCCCTCCTTCCGGGGCGGCTTTGTCGGCCGGGCCCGGCTCCCGTACTTCCGCCTCCATCCGCGCCCGGAGCACCCGCAGGTCGGTCTCCATACGGTCGAGGATCTCGGGGAGTTCGCGGTCGACGAAGCGTGGGTCCGGCAGCGTGGCGAGTTCCTGCATCGTGGAGACGATGATGCCGATGAAGAGGTTGAGGATGGTGAAGGTGGCGATGACGATGAACGGGACGAAGAAGGCCCACGCCCACGGGTGCACCTCCATGACCGGGCGGACGATTCCCATGGACCAGCTCTCCAGCGTCATCACCTGGAACAGGCTGAAAAGGCTGTCGCCGAGGGTGCCGAACCACTGGGGAAAGCTCTCGCCGAAGAGCTCGGTGGCGAGGACGCCGGAAGTGTAGAAGAAGATGCCCATCACCGCGACGACCCCGGCGAGCCCCGGAATCGAGTGGAGGAAGGCGGCGACCACCTTGCGCAGCTGGGGCACGACCGTGAAGAGGCGAAAGATCCGGAAGACCCGGAGCGAGCGCAGCACCGCCCAGGGGCCCGCCCCCGGCACCAGGGCCACCGCCACCACCGCAAAGTCGAAGATGTTCCACCCGCTCCGCCAGAACCGCCCCCGGTAGGCGAGCAGCTTGACGGTGATTTCCACGAGGAAGCCGGCCAGGCAGATCTTGTCGAGGAGGACGAGCACCGGGCCGGCGGTGGCCATGGCCCGGGCACTCGTCTCCAGGCCGAGGACCACCGCGTTCAGGAGGATCAGCCCGATGATGACCCCCTGCACCCGCGGGCTCTCCACCCAGCGGGCCCAGCGGTAGCGCCAGGGGGCGGCCTGCGTCCCGCGCAGGAGCTTCAGGTCGTCGTCCACGACTGCGCGAACGGCCCGCTTCTCAGGATTGCGCCCGGTCGAGAGGGGTCGCCGTTTCCGGGAGGTCCGGCGGGTGGTCCCCGGGCCGGCCGAGGAGCCAGAGCCCGGCGTAGTAGAGGATGGAGGCCGCCCCGATGGTCAGCCCGGCGACCACCCCCCCGTCCACGAGCCCCCGCCAGGGCTGGGGCAGCAACCGGACCAGCAGGATCAGCCCGAGGATCCCCCCGAAGACCGCCCACGCGACGATCCGCCGCTTGCGGGTGGCCCGGAAGAAGCCGAAGCAGTAGAAGGGAGCGAGGAGGCCGGCCACCAGGTCCGGGTGGGTCACGAGGGCCCGCGCCCGGGCGACCACCCGCGGGGAGAAGGCCTGGTGGAAGCCGCGGATGCCCTCGGTGAAGATCATGAAGGCGACCCAGAGGACGAAGAAGATCCAGTGGTACCAGGCGAGCGGCCCGCTCAGGGCGCCCTCGGCGATCGGGGCGAGCCGGAAGACCGCGAAGAGGAGAATGGCGAGCACGCCGCCGATCCCCCAGATGGCCGAGAGGTAACGCATGGACGGGGGAGGCTAGCGGAGGCCGGGCCGACGGGGGAAGCGCGAATCCACCCGGCCCGGCAATCCGCGGGCCCGGCGGGGCGCGCGGGCCGCCCTCAGGCCTCCTCCGGCTCGACCTCGACGATCCGGGAGACCCCGACCAGCTGGTCGTCCTCGGCGAGGTGGATGCAGCGGACCCCCTGGGTCGTCCGGCCGATGATGCGGATGTCCCGCACCGGGGAGCGCACCGCCTGGCCGTTCCTCGTGAACATCATGATCTCGTCGTCCTCGTGCACGGAGAGGGCCCCGGCGACGGCCTCCGTCTTGATGGCGATGATCCCGCTGCCGCCCCGGCTCTGCAGCCGGTACTCGTCGAAATTCGTCCGCTTGCCCTGGCCGTTCTCGCCGACGATGAGGAGGCTGGCCTTCGGGTCGACCACCTCGATCGTCTCCACGAAGTCGTCCTCCCGCTTGAGGGTGACCCCCTTGACCCCGCGGGTCGGGCGGCCCTGGTCGCGCAGGTCGGTCTCCGGAAAGCGGATGGACATGCCGGCGTGGGTCACGATGACCAGCTCGTCCTCCCCGCCGGTCAGCTTCACCCCGACCAGCTCGTCGTCCTCGTCGATCCGGATGCCGATGATCCCGCCCCTCCGGGCGTTCCGGTACTCGGAGAGGTTCGTCTTCTTCACGATCCCCTTGCGGGTACCCATGACGAGGTGCTCGTCCTCGGAGAAGTCCTGCACGCAGATCATGGAGGCGATCCACTCCCCCTTCTGGATCTCGAGGAAGTTGGCGAGGGAGCGGCCCCGGGCCACCCGGGTGCCCTCGGGGATCTCGTAGACCTTCTGCACGAAGACGCGGCCGCGGTTGGTGAAGAAGAGGATGTTGTCGTGGGTGCTCGCCGTGAACATCTGCTCGACGAAGTCCTCCTCGTGCTGGCCGGCCCCGATGACGCCCTTGCCCCCGCGCTTCTGCGAGCGGTAGGCGCTCACCCCCGTGCGCTTGATGAAGCCCTGGTGGGTCACGCTGATGATGCAGCCCTCGTTGGCGATGACATCCTCCATGCGGAACTCGCCCTCGGCGTCGGCGATGCGGGTGCGGCGGGGATCGTCGAACTTGGCGGCGGTCTCCCGCAGCTCCCCCTTGATCACCTCGAGCAGCCGGGCCTCGCTGGCGAGGATGGCCTCGAGCTCGGCGATGCGGGCGAGCAGCTCCTGGTACTCCTTCTCGATCTTCTCCCGCTCGAGCCCGGTGAGCTGGTAGAGGCGGAGCTCGAGGATGGCGTTCGCCTGGCGCTCGGTGAGCGGGTAGCGCTCCCTGAGCTTGCCGCGCGCCTCCTCGCGGTTCTGGGAGGAGCGGATGAGGGCGACGAAGTCGTCGAGGTTGTCGAGGGCGATCTTGTAGCCCTCGAGGATGTGGGCGCGGTCCCGGGCCTTGCGCAGCTGGAACTCCGTCCGCCGCAGGATGACCTCCCGGCGATGCTCGATGTAGCAGGTGAGCATCTCCCGGATGTTCATCTGCTTGGGCCGGTTCTCGTCGAGGGCGAGGAGGATCACGCCGAAACTCGACTCGAGCGGGGTGTGCCGGAAGAGCTTGTTCACGATGACCCGCGGGATCTCGCCGCGCTTCAGCTCCACGACGATCCGGGTGTTCTCGTCGGACTCGTCCCGCAGGTCGGCCACCCCCGTGAGCATCTTCTCCGCGATGAGGTCGGCGATCTTCAGGACGAGGGAGGAGCGGTTCACCGTGTAGGGGATCTCCGTGATGACGATCTGCTCCTTGCCGTTCTTGAGCTGCTCCGTGTGGGCGTTGCCCCGCAGCCGGACGATCCCCCGCCCCGTCTTCATGTAGTTCTCGATGCCCTTGCGCCCGTTGATGACCCCGCCGGTCGGGAAGTCGGGGCCGGGGAGCACCCGGAGGATCTTCTCGATGGAGGCGGTCGGCTCGTCGATGAGCAGGCAGGTCGCCTCGACCAGCTCGCCGAGGTTGTGCGGGGGGATGTTCGTGGTCATCCCCACGGCGATCCCCGTGGACCCGTTCATGAGGAGGAGGGGCAGGGCCGAGGGGAGCACGGAGGGCTCGGTGGTGCTCTCCTTGTAGTTGGGCACGAAGTCGACGGTGTCCTCGTCGATCCCGCGGAGGAGCTCCTCGGAGAGGGCCTCCAGCCGGCACTCGGTGTACCGGTAGGCCGCCGGGGGATCGCCATCCACCGAGCCGAAGTTGCCCTGCGGCTCGATGAGCCGGTAGCGCATCACCCAGGACTGGGCCAGCCGCACGAGGGTGTCGTAGACGGAGGTGTCCCCGTGGGGGTGGTAGTTCTTGAGGACTTCGCCGACCACGCCCGCGCACTTGTCGAAGCCGCGGTTGTGGAGGAGACCCTCGCGCAGCATCGCGTAGAGGATGCGCCGCTGCACGGGCTTGAGCCCGTCCCGCGCGTCCGGCAGGGCCCGCGAGACAATGACCGACATCGAGTAGTCGATGTAGGCGGTCGACATGATGTCGGTGATGTTCGCGGGGATGAGCTGTTCGTTCTCGGTGTACACGATTCTTCTTCGTTGGGGAGCAGGCGGGGCGGGGGGCGCGCGGGGCCGGTGGCCCCGCGGGGAGTCCTCCGCGCGGGGGGCGGGCTACACGTCGAGGTTGGACACGTTGAGGGCGTTGTCCTCGATGAAGGCCCTCCGGGAGGCGACATCCTCGCCCATGAGCATGGAGAAGATCTGGTCGGCGGCGGCGGCGTCCTCGATGTCCACCTTGAGGAGCTTGCGCCGCTCGGGATCCATGGTGGTCTCGTAGAGCTGCTTCGGATTCATCTCCCCGAGGCCCTTGTAGCGCTGGATGGTCAGCCCCTTGCGGCCGAGGGCCCGGATGTTCTCGATGATCTCGAAGACGGAGAACAGCTCGATGATGTTCTCCTTCTTCTCGTCGCCGGCATGCTCGACGAGGCGGTAGCGGGGCTCGTCCTCGCTGGGGGCGAACTGGTTGACCTCCAGCCCGTGGGAGGCGAGTTCCCGGAGGAGCTTGGCCATCTCCGCGGCCTCGAAGATCTCGTGCACGGAGACGCGCTGGACCACCGGCATGCCGTCGCGGGTGACCTCGCGGGTCAGGGTGTTCTCGTAGAGGTCCTCGGTGATCTCCATCTCCTGGTAGAAGCGGGAGCGGGCGTCCTCGTCGCGCAGGAAGTGGAACTCCTCGGCATTCCCGGTGCGCACCCGGGCGAGGTAGCGGGGCAGGGTGTGCTCGGGGCCCTCCTGCTCGTCGAGGAAGCGGGCGAAATCGCAGCCGTAGCGCCGCACACTCGCGCCGAGGGTCTCCAGGCGGGCGAGGCGGGAGACGATCGCGGGGATCTTCGCGGAGTCGAAGACAAAGCCGTCCCGCACCCGCACGAGGCGGACGCCCTCGCTGCCGAGCTCGAGGAGGATGCGGCTCATCTCCTCGTCGTTGTCGATGTAGCGCTCCTTGTTGCGGCGCTTGATTTTGTAGAGGGGCGGCTGGGCGATGTACACGTAGCCGGCCTCGATGAGCCCGCGCATCTGCCGGAAGATGAAGGTGAGCAGGAGGGTGCGGATGTGCGCGCCGTCCACATCCGCGTCCGTCATCAGGATGATCTTGTGGTAGCGGGACTTGCTGGCGTCGAAGCCGCCCTCGGTGCCCTCCTCGCCGATGCCGGTGCCCGCGGCGGTGATGAGGGTGCGGATCTCGTTATTGTTGAGGACCTTGTCGAGGCGGGCCTTCTCCACGTTGATGAGCTTCCCCCGGATCGGGAGGATCGCCTGGTAGCGGCGGTCGCGGCCCTGCTTGGCGGAGCCGCCCGCGGAGTCCCCCTCCACGATGTAGAGCTCGGAGACGGCCGGGTCCTTCTCCGAGCAATCGGCCAGCTTGCCGGGCAGGCCCCCGGAGACGAGGGCGCTCTTCCGCACGGTGTCCCGCGCCTTGCGGGCGGCCTCCCGGGCGCGGGCCGCGTTCAGCCCCTTCTCCACGATCTTCTTCCCGACCGGCGGGTGGGTCTCCAGGAAATACTTGAGCTCCTCGCCGACGATCCGCTGGACGATGCCGTCGACCTCGCCGTTGGAGAGCTTCGTCTTCGTCTGCCCCTCGAAGCGGGGGTCGGGCACCTTCACGGAGACCACCGCGGTGAGCCCCTCGCGGACGTCGTCGCCGGTGATCTGCGGGTCCTTGTCCTTCACGAGGTTGTTCGCCTTCGCGTAGTTGTTGATCACCCGGGTGAGGGCGGTGCGGAAGCCGGAGAGGTGGGTGCCGCCCTCGACGTTGTGGATGGAGTTCGCGTAGGCGTAGATCTGGTCGTTGAAGCCGTCGTTGTACTGCAGGGCCACATCGACGATCACCTTGGCGGAGGCATCCTCCCCCGGGGAAGCCTCCCCCTGGATGAGGATGGGCTCGGGGTGGAGGACGGTCTTCGAGCGGTTGAGATAGCCGACATACTCGGCGATCCCGTTCTCGAACTGGAAGGACTCGTGCCGCCCGTTGATCTCGTCGGTGAGGACGATCTCGATCCCGGGGTTGAGGAAGGCGAGCTCGCGCACCCGCTTGGCGAGCAGGTCGTAGCGGAACTCGAGCACCGAGAAGATCTCCGGGTCGGGCTTGAAGGTGATCTTCGTGCCGGTGCGCTGGGTCTCCCCGATCACCTGGAGCGACTCGGTGGTCTTGCCCCGCTCGAAGGCCATGGCGTGCACCTGGCCCTCCCGGCGGACCTCCGCCCGGAACCACTCGCTGACCGCGTTCACGCACTTGGCCCCGACTCCGTGCAGCCCGCCGGACACCTGGTAGGCCCCCTTCCCGAACTTCCCCCCGGCGTGCAGGTTCGTCAGGACCAGCTCGAGGGCCGGCATCTTGTGCTTCTCGTGCAGGTCCACGGGAATCCCCCGGCCGTCGTCCTCGATGGAGCAGGAACCATCGAGGTGGATGGTCACGGAGATCCGGTGGCAGTAGCCGGCGAGGGCCTCGTCGATCGAGTTGTCGACGATCTCGAAGACGCAGTGGTGCAGGCCCCGCTCGTGGGTGTCGCCGATGTACATGTCCGGTCGCTTCCGGACACCCTCCAGGCCTTCGAGTTTCTGGATCTTCGACGCGTCGTAACTCTCGCTCGGTTCCTTGCGGGGGGCTGTTTCTGCCATCAGGTTCGCTTCTCCAATTGCATCCGTGAGCCGGGGTTCGGGGAACCGCCGGGAGGAGTCTACCCCATCGCAAATCCCCCCCGAGGGCAACCCCCTTCCGCTGGGCCCCACTCCGCCAGGACCCCCCGGAAAGGGGGGCTTGCACGGTGCCACTCTTGCTTTCGGGGGAAAGTGGACTCAACCTACTCGTCCCTATGTTTCCACGCTCTTCCATCCTCGGCCGACTGGGCCGCTGGACCGTTTTTCTGTGCCTGTCCCTTATCCCGGGGCTGGCCGGGGCGATCTGGCAGGTCGAGGACAACGCCTGGCCGGTGCGGGTCGGGCTGGACCGGATCGGGGAGCCGGAGGCCAGCCGGCAGCAGTACCTCGGCCCCTTCGTGGAGACCTACCGGACCGAGTCGGTGGACTGGACGGCGGTGCGCCCCTTTGCCCTCCACACCGAGCGGCAGGACCTGCTGGGGACCTCCAGCCTCCAGGTCCTCTACCCCTTCTTCTCGTTCCGCGACCGGGGCTTCGGTTACGACTGGGATCTTTTCTACCTCCTCCGCGGGTCCCATTACACGGACCGCAGCACGCCCAGCTACCAGTCCTTCGAGCTCTTCCCCCTCTACTTCGATGTGCGCGACCGGGTCGACCCCGAGGAGTCCTACTGGGGGCTCCTCCCGCTCTACGGCACCGTCAAGAACCGCTTCTTCCGGGACCGCATCTCGTGGGTGCTCTTCCCCTTCTACACGGAGTGGGAGAACAACGGGTCGGTCACCTACGGCACCCCCTGGCCCTTCGTCCGCTACCGGACCGGAGGGGGGGCCTCCGGCTTCGCGCTCTGGCCCCTCTACGGGCACTTCGAGAAGCCCGGCGACTACTCCCGGACCTACTGGCTCTGGCCCCTCGGCTACGATTTCCGCTCCAGCAACGGCCCGGACCAACCCGAGACCCGCCGGACGGGGATGATCCCCTTCTACACCTATGCGGAGGGCCCCCAATTCCGGGAGGAGACCTACATCTGGCCCTTCTTCGGGTACACCAAGCGCGAGGACCCGCGCTACCGGGAGACCCGCTACTTCTGGCCCTTCTTCGTGCAAGGGCGCGGCACCCCCTATGTGAACCGCTGGGCCCCCTTCTACACCCACTCCATCCGCAAGGGAGTGGACAAGAAGTGGTGGCTCTGGCCCCTCTTCAAGCACCGCCATTGGGAGGCCGAGGAGGACCGGGTGCGCGTGCGGGAGTGGAGCTTCCTCTACTTCCTCTACTGGCAACAGCAGCAGACCGCCCTCCAGCCCGAGAACGACTTCCGCGCCGGCAAGACCTTCGCCTGGCCCTTCTTCAGCCACTGGAACAACGGCGCCGGCACCGAGCAGTTCCAGCTCTTCAGCCCCCTGCAGGGACTCTTCCGCGACAACGAGACGATCGCCCGGCTGTACTCGCCCCTCTTCGGGATCTACCGCTACGAGCGCAGCAAGCCCGAGGAGGCCTGGCGGCACAGCCTCCTCTTCAACCTGCTCACCCTCGAGAAGGAGGAGAAGCAGACGAGTTTCTCCCTCGGCCCCCTCCTCAAGGTCGAGGGCGGGCCCAAGGGAGGCGGGTTTTCCCTGCTGAAGGGCCTCCTCGGCCACCGCCGGCAGGCCGACGGCTCCGCCGAGTGGCAATTCCTCTGGATGAAGCTGTGAACGAGCGCCCCACCCGTCCCGGATTCCCGAAAGCGGTCGACTCCCCGACCGCCCGCGTCCATCCTTTCCCCCCTTTCCGCTGATGTTCCAGATCGCGAAACGCTTCCTCGGCGGCTTCGGCTACAATGTCGCCCTCCTCGGCCAGGTCCTCCGCCACCTCCCCGCCCTGCCCCGGCAGCTCGGCCGGGTCGTCCAGTACTGTGGGGAGATCGGGTACAAGACCTTCCCGATCGTCGGCATCCTCAGCTTCTTCATCGGGGCCGTCCTCGCCCTGCAGACCGGCTTCGCCCTCCAGCAGCTCGGCGCCCAGAGCTTCATCGGCTCGATCGTCGGCCTCTCCGTGGCCCGCGAGCTGGCCCCGGTGATGACCGCCTTCCTCCTCGCCGGCCGGGTGGCCTCGGCCACCACCGCCGAGCTCGCCTCGATGAAGGTGTACCAGGAGATCGACGCCCTCCGCACCATGCACATCGCCCCGGAGAAGATCCTCGTGCTCCCGCGGCTCGTGGCCGTCCTCCTCGTGATGCCCCTGCTCACCATGTTCTCCATCTTCATCGGCTGGCTGGGCGGGCAGGTCGTCTCGGAGTTCGTCTCCTTCATCGGGCTCTCCCCCAACATCTACTGGCGGGGGCTCATGGACTTCATGACCGTCGAGGATGTCACCGACGGCCTCGTCAAGGGAGAGATCTTCGGCTTCTTCGTCATCCTCATCGCCTGCGCCCAGGGCCTCGCCACGCGGGGCGGGCCGCGCGAGATCGGTTTCGCCGTGACCCGGTCCGTGGTCATCGGGATGATCTTCATCCTCTTCACCGACTACTTCATCACCCGCGCCCAGCTCTAGCCCGCCCGATGCCGCCCGCCCCCCCATCGAAAAGCGAGGACACGCCCGTCCGCGTCGAGGTCGAGGACCTCGAGGTCAGCTTCGGCAAGACCACCGTCCTCCACGACATCTCCTTCCAGGTGGATCCGGGCGAGATCTTCGTGATCATGGGGCCGAGCGGCTCCGGGAAGTCCGTCCTCCTCCGCACCCTCATCGGCCTGCTCGCCCCCTCCAAGGGCAGCGTGACCATCGACGGGCAGGACGCCCGCAACCCCCGCACCCACGAAGCCGTGAAGAGCGCCCTCGTCTTCCAGGCCGGGGCCCTCTTCAACTCCCTCTCGGTCTACGACAACCTCGCCTTCTACCCCCGCGAGCACCGCACCGCCCGGGAGGCCGAGATCCGCAAGAAAGTCGGGGAGACCCTCCGCATGCTCTCCCTCGAGGACGCCGCCGACAAGTTCCCCTCCGAGCTCAGCGGGGGCATGCGCAAGCGCGTCGCCATCGCCCGCACCCTCGTCATGGAGCCGCGCCTCCTCCTCTACGACGAGCCCACCTCCGAGCTCGACCCCGTCATGGCCGCCACCATCAGCGAGATCATCGGCTCGCTCCGCGCGGAGTTGCAGGTCACCAGCGTCGTCGTCTCCCACGACCGCGACCTCGCCCAGAGCATCGCCGACCGGATGATCCTCCTCGAGGAGGGCCGCATCGTCGCCGCGGGCACCCCCGCCGAGGTCCTCGAGTCCTCCGAAGCCTCCATCCAGCAATTTTTCCACCCGGACATCAACGTCCAGCAACCGCGCTACCGTGCCTCCCTTTCCAAACCACCGGAATCATGAGTGAAAAAACCTCCTTCGTCGGCGTCGGCCTCTTCTTCCTCATCGGGATCGCCCTCCTCTACTTCGCCTACACGGCCCTCTGGCAGGAGGATGTCTCCGACCGCGGCTACACCATCGAGGCCCCCTTCGACAACCTCCTCCAGCTGCGCGTCGGCGACGATGTGCGCATGGCCGGCGTCAAGATCGGCACCGTCACCGCCACCCAGCTGAAGGACAACAAGGCCGTCGCCCAGCTCTCCATCGACAGCCAGTACCAGATCCCCTCGGACTCCGTCGCCTCCGTGGAGATGTCCGGCCTGCTCGGCAACAACTTCGTCGGCCTCTCCATGGGCCAGGCCTCCGCCTCCCCGCTCGCCCC
>CAJXLM010000065.1 GCA_913056175.1 uncultured Opitutia bacterium
CGGAGGTTCGGGGAGGGATCGGCGAGCGCGGGGAGTGGTGGGCGTTCGGTCATCGGGCGAAGGCCCGATGCTACGAGGGGGCGAGGGTAAAGAGTGAAAAGTGAAGGGTGAAGGGTGAAGGGTCGGTGAGTAGGAGTTGGGTGGCGGGAGTCGGGGTTTTGTGGGGGTTACGATCTTGGCCTCACCACCCCACCAGTCGCTGCGCTCTGGTCCCCCCCTCCTCGGAGAGGACGGGGAGCTTTTGGTTTTGGGGTTGAGTGGCGAGATTCGATCTTCTTTGGGGTTTAGGGTCCTGGCCTCACCAGTTCACCGCGGAGCGGGTTTTTGCCTTGTTGGTGGCATCGGGGCTTCCCCGATGACGAGACGGAGGGGTGAGTGGCGGAGGTTCGGGGAGGGATCGGCGAGCGCGGGGAGTGGTGGGCGTTCGGTCATCGGGCGAAGGCCCGATGCTACGAGAGGGAGGGAAGTAAAGAGTGAAGGGTGAAGGGTGAAGGGTGAAGGGAGGAGGGGAGCTTGGGGTCGAGCTCGGGACCGGAGGGACCCTCGGCGAAGGAGGGGCGATGGGCGAGGCGATCCCCTCGCCCGGGGCCCTCCTCCGCGCGATTCTGGCACGCCAAGTGCTTCCACTCTCGACGCGGGACGGTTGGCTCGACCAGTCTCCGCTCAACCTCAAACCTGAACCGCACTGAACCGCAGAAGACCCTCGACCTGAATCAACATGGCTAAAATCAAACTGGAATACATCTGGCTGGACGGCTACGCGCCCGTGGCCTTCCTGCGCAGCAAGACGAAGATCGTGGAAGGGGACATCAACAGCTTCTCCCTCGACGATTGCCCGATGTGGGGCTTCGACGGCAGCTCGACCCTGCAGGCCGAGGGGAGCGACTCGGATTGCATGCTCAAGCCCGTGGCAATCTACCCGGACGCCTTCCGCAAGGACGGCTTCCTCGTGATGAGCGAGGTCATGCTGCCCGACGGCACGCCGCACCCCTCGAACACCCGGGCCACCATCGAGAACGACCCCGACCTCTGGGTCGGCCTCGAGCAGGAGTACTTTCTCCTCAACAAGGACGGCAACCCGCTCGGCTGGCCGCAGCACGGCTACCCCGAGCCGCAGGGCAAGTACTACACGGGCGTGGGCTACCGCTTCGTCGGGGACATCGCCCGCCAGATCGTCGAGGAGCACCTCGACCTCTGCCTCGCCGCCGGCATCAACCACGAGGGCATCAATGCCGAGGTCGCCAAGGGGCAGTGGGAGTTCCAGATCTTTGGCAAGGGCTCCTACGTCTGCTGCGACAAGGTGCATGTGGCCCGCTACATCCTCCTCCGCCTCTGCGAGCGCTACGGCGTGGACGTGGAGTGGCACTGCAAGCCCTACAAGGGCGACTGGAACGGCTCCGGCATGCACTGCAATTTCTCGACCAAGTTCATGCGCGAGACCGGGGGCAAGGAGTACTTCGAGAAGCTCATGGAGGCCTTCGAGAAGTACAAGGACGAGCACATCGCCGCCTACGGCCCGGAAAACCATCTCCGCCTCACCGGACTCCACGAAACCCAGTCGATCGACAAGTTCAGCTGGGGCGTGGCCGACCGCGGAGCCTCCATCCGGGTGCCCCACAGCTTCGTGAACAACGGCTACAAGGGCTACCTCGAGGACCGTCGCCCCAACTCCCAGGGCGACCCCTACCAGATCGTCGGCCGCATCCAGCAGACGGTCAGCGAGGTCGAAAAGGACTTCGCCTGACCGGCCCTCCCCCACCTCCCCTCTCCCCAAGCCCCCGGGACCACCCGGGGGCTTTTTTTGCCCTCCCTCTCCCTCCCGCCCTGCTGGGAAAGGTGGGCGGGAGGGGGGAAGGGTGAAGGGGGGGAGAGAGGGATCAGTTAAGGGTGAAGAGTAAAGGGTGAAGGGTCGGTCGGTCGGGGTGGTCGGGGGGAGAGAGGGAAGGGTGAAGAGTAAAGGGTGAAGGGTTTCTCGGGTAGGAATGATCAGGTGGGATTCGATCTTCTGTGGGGATTACGATCCTGGCCTCACCACCCCACCGCGGAGGGGGGTTATGCCTTGTTGGTGGCATCGGGGCTTCCCCGATGACGAGACGGAGGGGTGAGTTGCGGCGTTTCGGGGAGGGATCGGCGAGCGCGGGGAGTTGCGGGCGATCGGTCATCGGGCGAAGGCCCGATGCTACGAAGGGAAGAAGGGGAGAGAGGGAAGGGTGAAGGGTTTCTCGGGTAGGGGTGGTCGGGAGGAGTCGATCTTCTGTGGGGGTTACGATCCTGGACTCACCACCCCACCGCGGAGGGGGCTTATGCCTTGTTGGTGGCATCGGGGCTTCCCCGATGACGAGACGGAGGGGTGAGTGGCGGAAGTTCCGAGAGGGATCGGCGAGCGCGGGGAGTGGCGGGCGTTCGGTCATCGGGCGAAGGCCCGATGCTACGAGGGGAAGAAGGGGAGAGAGTGAAGGGTAAAGGGTGAAGGGTGAAGGGTGAAGGGTGAAGGGTCGGTGAGTCGGGATGGTCGGGGGGAGTCGATCTTCTTTGGCGGTTAGGATCCTGGACTCACCATCTCACCGCGGAGGGGGCTTATGCCTTGTTGGTGGCATCGGGGCTTCCCCGATGACGAGACGGAGGAGTGAGTGGCGGAGGTTCAGGGAAGGATCGGCGAGCGCGGGGAGTGGCGGGCCTTCGGTCATCGGGCGAAGGGCCGATGCTACGAGGGGAGGAGGAAGTAAAGAGTGAAGGGTGAAGGGTTTCTCAGGTAGAAATGATCAGGGGAGATTCGATCTTCTTTGGGGATTACGATCCTGGCCTCACCACCCCACCAGTCGCTGCGCTTTGGTCCCCCCTCCTCCCTCGAGGAGGGGAGCTTGTGGTTTACCAGATGGGTCGTATCTTCGCCCTGACCTCTGACCTCTGACCCCTGACTCCTGACCTCTGACCCCCGACCCCCGACCCCTGAAAAGAAGCACCCCATGCCGCGGGCTTCGCCCGCTTCCCTGCCCCCGCGTCCCTAGCCCTCCCGCTGGATCCACCCCGGCAGGGAGCTGGCGGCGGTTCCCCGCACCCATTCCCATCCCTGCAGGGAAAGACCCTCGGCTCCCTCCGGATTGATCCACACCCTCCGGCAGGCGCGCGGTGCCTCGTGGACCAGGCCGGCGGCCGGATAGACCGCGAGGGAGGTGCCCACCACCAGCAACAGGTCCGCCTCCCGCACGATCCGGGCCGCTTCCGCCATGGCGGGGACCGCCTCGCCGAACCAGACCACATGCGGCCGCAGCTGGCTGCCCCGCTCGCAGCAATCCCCCTGCCCGAGGTCGCCCTCCCAGTCGTAGAGCAGGTCCTCGTGGCTTGAGCTGCGCACCTTGCGGATCTGCCCGTGCAGGTGGACCACCTCGTGGGACCCGGCCCGCTCGTGCAGGTCGTCGATGTTCTGGGTGATGATCGTGACCGGACGGGAACGCTCCCACTCGGCGAGGGCCCGGTGGCCGGCGTTCGGCTCCGCCTTGACCACCTGCCGCCGGCGCTCGTTGTAGAAGTGGAGGACGCGCTCCGGGTCGCGGGCCCATGCTTCCGGCGTGGCCACCTCCTCCACCGGATGCCCCTCCCAGAGGCCGTCCGCGCCCCGGAAGGTGCGCAGGCCACTCTCCGCGCTCATCCCCGCCCCGGTCAGGACCACGGCACGCCCCGCGGGCTTGCGTCGTTCGCTCATCATGACAAGCTAATTGAGCGGTCGAGCCCCGGCAAGCCCCGCCACGGCGGCCCCGGCTCGGCCCCCCCTTTCCCGGCGACGCCGGGCCCGACCCCCCGCACCGCAACCCAGAACCAACCCTTCCTGCCATGTCCCTCACCGAATCGACCTCCCCTCCCTCCCAGCACCTCATCGTCGACCGCTTCACGAACGGCGTGATCGACCCCGCCAAGCCCATGCTCGGACCGCTCAGCGACGGCGGCACCATGGTCGCACGCACCGCCCCCGGCTGCTGGGGCCCCATGATCACGCCCTGCCTGCAAGGGGGGCATGAGGTCACCCAGCCGGTCTTCGTCGAAGGTGCCGAGGTCGGGGACGCCGTCGCCCTCCGCCTGCGCAAGGTCGAGGTCCTCTCCCGGGCGACGGCCTCCGGGCACGACGAGGTGGTCGCCGGGCATTTCGAGGGCGACCCCTATGTCAACAAGCAGAACCCGACCACCCACCAGCGGCGCCCGCAGACGGTCGTCGAGGGGGTCGGGCCGGATGCCGTGCGCGACGCCGAGACCGGCGAGCCCCTCCACCCCTTCAAGATCGTCAACGGCTACACGGTCCTCTTCGACGAGCACCGCGAGGTCGGGGTGACCGTGGACCAGCGCACCGCCGAGGCCATCGGCCACAAGGCGCAGGAGTACTCGGCGATGCCCGAGAACGCCGTGCAGCACTCCGTGCTGGTCTTCGCCCCGCACGACCTCGTCGGCCTCCCCGTGCGCGTGCGGCCCTTCCTCGGCCAGCTCGGCACGACCCCCTCCAAGGCGATCCCCGACTCGCACAACGCCGGCGACTTCGGCTCCTTCCTCATCGGCGCGCCCCACGAGTACGCCCTCACCCAGGAGGAGCTCGACGAGCACCGCACCGACGGGCACATGGACATCGACGCGGTCCGCGAGGGCACCATCCTCCTCGCCCCGGTCAAGGTGCCCGGGGCCGGCGTCTACATCGGCGACATGCACGCCCTGCAGGGGGACGGGGAGATCGCCGGGCACACCATGGATGTGGCCGGGCAGACCACCCTCCAGGTCGAGGTGGTCAAGGGCCGCACGCTCGAGGGACCCGTCCTCTTCCCGCTCGCCGAGGACCTTCCCCCGGCCGCCCGGCCCCTCACCGGTGCCGAGCGGGAAAAGGCCGAGCAACTCGCCCGCGCCCAGGGACTCGCCGGGATCGAGGCGTCCGCCCCCATCTCCGTAGTGGGAACCGGGGCCGACTTGAACACCGCCACCGAGGTCGGGCTCGCCCGGGCCGCCCGCCTGCTCGGCCTGAGCGTGGCCGAGATCCGCAACCGCGCCACCATCACCGGCGCCATCGAGATCGGGCGGAATCCCGGCGTGATCCAGGTGACCTTCCTCGCTCCCCAGGACAAGCTGGAGGCCGCCGGCCTGCTCGGCTTCGCCCGGGAGCAGTACGACCTCTGACCGCCTGGCCCCTCCCGGAAAGGCCCGTTCACCCCGCGGTGGACGGGCCTTTCTCGTGGGGCCCTTCCCCGCCCCGACCCATCCCCGCCACGACCCTTCCCGCTTCGCCCTTCCCCGCCGGCTCTCCGCCACGCCCATGCCCTTTCACCCGGACCCCTTCCCCTACCACCACGAGCTCGAGCTCACCATCGACACCCTCACCAACCGCGGGGTGGGTCTCGGCCGGGCCGACGGCTGGGTCGTCATGGTGCCCTTCGCCCTCCCCGGCGAGCGGGTGCGCGCCCGCGTCTTCCGGAACCATCCCAACTACTCGGAGGCGGACCTCGTGGCCGTACTGGCGCCGGCCCCCGACCGGGTCGCACCCGCCTGCCCCCTCTTCGGCACCTGCGGCGGCTGCCAGTACCAGCACCTCGCCTACGAGAGCCAGCTCCGCTGGAAACGGGACCAGGTCCGCGAAGCCCTCGAGCGGATCGGCGGGCTCGGCGATTGCGCGGTCGACCCGACCCTCCCCTCTCCGCTCCGCTACGGCTACCGCACCAAGCTGACCCCCCACCATCAGGGAGGAAAGGGCGGGGAGGAGGAGCCGATCGGGTTCCTCCGGGCCGGACAACGCCGCCGCATTGTCGATGTGCCCGAGTGCCCGATCGCCACGGAGGCAATCAACGAGGCGCTCCCGGAAGTCCGCCGGACGACCCGGGAAACCCTCGCCCGGCGGACCGGCAAGCGCCGCGGGGCCACCCTCCTCCTCCGCGACACGGGGGACGGTGTGGTCACCGATCCCAACCGGATCGTCCGCCAGTGGGTCGGCGACCGCCTCTTCCAGTTCCGGGCCGGCGGGTTCTTCCAGAACAACGCCTCCCTCCTCCCGGCCTTCGCCGGGCTGGTCGCCGCGGAGGCCGCCCGCCACGGTGCCCGCCACCTTGTCGACGCCTACTGCGGCGCCGGCTTCTTCGCCCTCTCCGCCGCCGACTCCTTCGAGAGCGTCCACGGGATCGAGGTCGACGCGGAGGCCGTCCAGCTGGCCGAGTCCAACGCCGCCCTCAACCGGATCCCCCACGCCACCTTCCACGCCGGCGAGGCCGCCGACCTCTTCGCCCGGGTCCGCCACCTTCCCCCGGGGGAAACCGCCGTGGTCCTCGATCCTCCGCGCCGCGGGTGCGATCCCGCCTTCCTCGCCCAGCTCCGCGCCTTCGCCCCCCGCACCCTGGTCTACGTCTCCTGCGACCCGGCCACCCAGGCCCGCGACCTCCAGGAACTCGCCGCCGCCGACTACACCCTCGAGCGAGTCCAGCCGGTCGACCTCTTCCCCCAGACCCGCCACATCGAGTGCGTGGTCCGCCTCGCCCGCTCCTGAGCCTACGCTTCGCCCGCTGAGAAGGGGGCCTACGGGAGGTACTTACGGCCCCCGTCGCCGTCGCGACCGGACGCACCCGACTCGACCCGCGGGGAAACGCGGGGGCCGACGCCTCCCGCCGACCCGCCGACCCGGCCTCCGCCTCCCGGCACCGCTCCCGGCGCCGCTCCCGGGCCCAGGCCCGGACGGCCGGGCGGCACTCGCCCACCTTCCCTCACCCGCGGGGAACGGCCGGAAAGGAATCATGCGCCGGTCGGCTCCCCACCCTGCCGCCCCGCGGGCGAATGGTCGGGGAGTGCGGAACCGAGGGGGTCGAGGGGAGCGCGAAACCGAGAAGACCGAGGGGGTCGAGGAGACCGATCGTTTCTCCCGCTCCCCCCGGCCTTCCCCACCGCTCCCCCCGGCCTTCCCCTCCCCTCCCCCCAAAGACCGTCCTCCCCCATCCCCCCAAAAAAAGCGCCCCGGCCTCAGCCGGGGCGCCCCACACAAAACAAACAAACCGAAACCACGAATCAAAGTGTCTGGGTTTCGTAGGGGGAGACCGCGGGCCCCCGGGATTTGTTCAAAAAAACGCGGAAAAAAATCACGGGCGGCTCGCTCCCCACGGTTGACCGTCCTCGCCGCGGAGGGCGCCGGAGAAGGGATCGTGGACGAGGGAGTGGACCCGGCCCCCCAGGCCGACGGCGAGGGCCCGGCCCTCGGCCACGCCCTCCGGCCCGATCCGGACCACCGCGCCCCCCTCCCGGCCACGGAGCCGCAAGCTCCGGACGGGCGAAGCGATGGAGCCATCCCCCTCCACCGCACGCAGGCTCTCCAGCCCCGGGACCTCCTGCCGGAGGAGCACTGCGCCGCCCTCGGGGTCGATCACCTCGACGAACCCGCCCTCCTCCCCGGCGCGGATCCAGGTCGCCCGCTCCCGGCGCTCCGCGAGGTAATGGGCGGACCGGAAGGCTTCCTGCAGGGCCTCCCGCGGGCTCGGCCGGGCAAAGCTCTGCGCCAGCCCCGCCCAGTCCATGACGAGGAAACCGCCGAGGAGGCTGACGAGGGCGAGGGCGAGGAGCACCTCGAGGAGGGTGAAGGCCCGTCGGCCTCGCCGGGATCCCCGCCTCTCCTGCCCTGTCCGCACCATCCGGGCAGCCTGCACTCGGGAGGGCCCGGGCTCAAGCGGTTCTCCCGTCGGGACTTGTACGGGCTCGCAAATAGTGGTTCTTTTTCACCATGGATGCGACCGGATGGGTTTCCGGTTGGCCGGAGGGAGCCGACGAAGATTCACCGGCGCCGGGCGCGACCATCGTGCCGGACCTGTGGCAGCAGGAGGCCATCCGCGGGCTCCTCGCCGGGCGCGATGTGGTGGTGGATGCTCCCACGGGCGCGGGGAAGACCTATGTCTTCGAAAAATTCGTGGCCCAGTCCTCGGGGGTGCAGGCCGTCTACACGGTGCCCACCCGGGCCCTCGCCAACGACAAGCTCCTCGAGTGGCGCGGGGCAGGCTGGAATGTGGGCATCACCACCGGCGACCTCGCCGAGAACACGGAGGCACCCGTGGTCGTGGCCACCCTCGAGACCCAGCGCCCCCACCTGCTCCGCGGCATCGGGCCCGACCTGCTGGTCATCGACGAGTACCAGATGCTCAACGACCCGCTCCGCGGTCTGCACTACGAGATGGCCATCGCCAGCGCGCCCGCCCACACCCAGCTCCTCCTCCTCAGCGGCAGCACGGAGAATCCCGCCATCGTGGTGGAGTGGCTGCAGCGGCTCGGCCGCGACCCTCTCCTCGTCCAATGCCCGGAACGCCCGGTGCCCCTCGAGGAGATCAACCTCGATGCCCTCCGCCGGAAGATCCCCGCGGGCGTCAAGGGCCACTGGCCCCGCCCGATCGCCAAGGCCCTCGCCGCCGGCCTCGGGCCAATCCTGCTGTTCGCCCCGCAGCGCCAGGTGGCCGAGGAGATCGCCCGAAGGCTGGCGGCCTCGCTCCCCCGCTGCGAGCCGCTCGAGCTCACCCGCGAGCAGAGCGCCCTCGCCCGCGGGCCGCTCCGCAAGATGCTCAGCCGCCGGGTCGCCTACCACCACAGTGGGCTCGACTACCGGTTGCGCGCCGGGGTCATCGAACCGCTCGCCAAGAACGGGCAGATCCGCGTGGTCGTGGCCACTACCGGGCTCGCCGCAGGGATCAACTTCTCCCTGCGCTCGGTGCTGGTCACCGACACGCAGTACCGCTACGGGGAGGAGCTGCGCCGCATCCGCCCGGACGAGCTTCTCCAGATGTTCGGCCGGGCCGGACGCCGGGGCATCGACCCGGTCGGCTACGTGCTCACCTCCGCGGAAAAACCGCGCCTGCGCGATGCCCGCAGCCTCACCCTCCAGCCGAACCGCCGGATCGACTGGCAGGCCTGCCTGATCACTCTGCAGGCGGGCGCCAGCGGTGCCGGCGACCCGGTGCGGGACCTCGCCGCCCTGAACCGCCGCTTCCTCAGCGCCGGCAAGCTGAACCTCGGTCTCGACGAGGAGCTGCCCCTCCGCTTCGAGACCCCCGACCGCCCGGAATCCCCGGGGGCCGGGCCCAATTGGCAGGTGGAAATGCGCAACCCCGACGGCGAATGGGAGCGGCTCGGCAAGAAGCGACGACTCCCGCTCGGGGAGACGCTCTTCCACGGGCGTGGGGGTTGGCGGCCGGCCCTCGCCACGCCGGATGTCCTCCGGAAGGTCAAGGTCGGCGCCCCCGCCCGCCTGCCCGGGACGGATCCGGTCCGCCACGGACGCCAGCTCATCGTGGCTCTCTTCCCCGAGGAGGAGGAGCGGGACCAACTCCGCCTCACCAAGTGGTTCAAGCGGGCCCTCCACCGCGATTGGCAGGAACACCGCGACTACCCACGGCCCCGGCCGCAGTGCTCCCTGGAAACCCTCGAGAAGGTCTACCTCCCCCGCCTCCCCCGGATCACCTCGGGCGGCTTCCTCCACCGCTGGGAGGAGGTCCAGGGGAGCATCCGGGTCTACCTCGACTACGCCCAGGCGGTCACCTTCTGCCGGGTCGATCAGCACGGCCGCGGCCTCATCAATCCGCCGGTCCGCCAGACGGAGGCGGAGGCCGTGCCCGACCTGCAGGCCGCCCTCGGCAGCCGCACCGAGGAGCGTCCCCGCCGGCCCGCCCGCAATTGGTTCGACCTCGGCCTCATCGACTCGCGCCACCGGCCCACCCGCCGGGGCGTGATCTTCAGCTTCTTCAGCCAGGGGGAGGGGCTCGCGGTGGCCGCCGGACTGGAAGACGAGTCCCTCGGCCTCGGCGACCTGGTTTTTCAATTGGCCAACCTCCGGGCCGGACACCGCTTCGAGGAGATCGAGAATGCCGACAGCCGGCTCGGGGACCTCAGCCGCATGAAGTACGGCTGGCGGACGATTCCGGGCTACCTCAAGCGCGGGGTGCCCCCGGAATACGGGGAGGGCGCCGCCGAAGTGGTCGCCGCTCTCGTCTCGGGAGACCGGGCCTTCCACGAGTTCGAGAGCGCGCAGGTCCACGCAGGCGATATGGAACGCGCCCTCCTCGAATGGCGCTCGCTCCTCCGCCAGATCCTCCACGCCCCCGATTTCGCCTGGGAACGATGGACCGAGCTCAAGGCCCTCGTCCGCGAATACCTCTCCGACACCTCCCCCACCCGACTGGAGGGGCTCCCCGCACTCAGCCCCGAGCAACGCATCCGCCGCGACTTCCGCTAACCCCTCCCCCCCCAACCAAAGCGCAAGCCGCACGCCAGCCGCCCCGAACCCCCACCACCCC
>CAJXLM010000066.1 GCA_913056175.1 uncultured Opitutia bacterium
CTCTCATCGGGCAAGGCCCGATGCCAAAAGCCACCCCAAAATCCTCCCCTTCCCGGGAAAAACCCACCCCCCGTGGCATCGGGGCTTCCCCGATGAAACGAGCGCCTTCCCACTCCCGCACCTCCCTCAACCTCACATCCCCTCCCCTTCACCTTCCCCTCCGTTCACCCACCCGACCTCGCCCACCCAAAACCCCCGGCCCCTCCCAGTCCCTCTCTCATCGGGCAAGGCCCGATGCCACAGTCACCCCAAAATCCTCCCCTCCCCGGGAAAGCCCGGCCCCCCGTGGCATCGGGGCTTCCCCGATGAAACGAACGCCCTCCCACTCCACGCAACCCCCCTTCCCTCTCGCCAACCTCAAGCCCCCTCTCATCGGGCAAGGCCCGATGCCACAAGCCTCCCAAGACCACCCACTTGATCGGGCGAGGCCCGATGCCACAGCCGGCCCAAGGCCACCCTCTCTCATCGGGCAAGTCCCGATGCCACCGGAGTCGAGGAAGCCTTACGGGGCATCCCTCTGCGCTCCCTGCGGGCGCAGCCACCCCTGCGGGCGGGAGGCCACCCATGGCCCCCCAGCCCCCCCTCATCCCTGGGCGCCGGGGCGCTTGCCGATGACGGCCTTGGCGACCTCGTCGTCCTGGCGGAGGACCTGGAAGCGCTGGCGGCGGGCCTTGCGCTCGGCGCGGCCCTGGGCGAAGTGGAAGCCGAGGGCGAGGGCGGCGCGGCCACCGGGGAGGCGGTAGCGCACCCAGGGGAGGAGGAGTTTCTGCCAGAGGGGGTGGAGCTGGCGCTGGTAGAGCTCGTCGTCCCAGGAGGCGAAGAGGCGGGAGCTGCCGGGGTCGCCCTGGCGACCGGCGCGCCCGCGGAGCTGGCGGTCGACCCGGGCGGAGGAGTGGCCCTCGGAGACGATGACATGGAGCCCGCCCCGCCGGACGACCCCCTCGCCCGGAACGATGTCGGTCCCCCGCCCGGCCATGTTCGTGGCGATGGTGATGGAGGCGCGCTCGCCCGCCCGGGAAATGATGGCGGCCTCGTGCTCGGAGCGGACGGCGTTGAGCAGTTCGAAGACCAGCCCGCGCTCCCGCAGGCGGTCGGCGAGGCCCTCGCTGGCGGAGACGCTGCGGGTCCCGATGAGGATGGGGCGGCCCTCCGCGTGGAAGGCCTCGATCTCGGCGAGGATGGCGTCCCACTTGGCGGATTCCACGGGGAAGAAGCCGTTCGGCAGGTCCCGCCGCTGGTCGGGCCGGTGCCGGGGAATCTCCACGAAGGGGAGCCGGTAGATCCGCCAGAACTCCCGGGCGGCCTCCCGGGCGGTGCCGCTGATCCCGGCGAGGTGATCGAAGAAGCGGTAGAAACGCTGGAAACTGAGCCGGGCGAGGGTCTCCGAGGGTGAGGTGACCTCGGCCATCTCCTTCGCCTCGACGGCCTGGTGCACCCCGAGCCGCCAGGTGCGCCCGGGCATGAGCCGCCCGGTGAACTCGTCGACGATGACCACCTTCCCGTCGACCATGACATACTGCTGCCCGCGCAGGAAGAAGTGGCGGGCCTCGAGGGAACGGGTGACGAGGTCCTCCATCCAGGCGCGGGCGCCGAGGAAGCCGTGCTTCCCCTCGCACCAGCCGGCCACCTTGGCCCGGCCGGGCCGGAGGAGGCGGACCTCGCGGTTGCGCTCGTCCACCTCGTAGTCGTCCCCGGGGAGGAGGCCGGCCGCGCACTCCTCGGCCCCCCGGCAGGCCTCGGAGAGGGTCTCGTTCTCCTGCTGGCGGCTGATGATCAGGGGGGTGACCGCCTCGTCGACGAGCTGGTTGTCGACCTCGTCGATGATCGCGGTGGACAGCCCGCGCAGGACGGTGCCGCGGTCGAGCCCGGGATGCCCGCGGAGGCGGGCGACCGCCCGGCGGCCGGCGTCGGCAAGGGGCCCGAGGACGAGGAGGTCGCGCAGGTAGTCGGCGACGAGCTCCTTCCCGGTGGTGTAGACCACCGCCGCCTGGTGGCCCTCCCGCCGGTCGGCCGCCTCCGTCGCCCCGACCACGGAGGCCACGGTGAGCCCGGCGTAGGCGTAGAAGCGGGCGAGGCCGGCCGCGTCCCGCCCGGCGAGGTAGTCGTTGGCGGTGATCACGTGGCAGGGCCAGCCGCTCCAGCCGGCCACCGCCGCGGCGAGGGCGATGGTGAGCGTCTTGCCCTCCCCGGTGGCCATCTCCGCGAGCCTTCCCTCCCCGAGGGCGAGGGCCCCGGCGACCTGGGTGCGGTAGGCGCGCAGGCCGGTGGTCCGCCGGGCCACCTCCACCACGAGGGGAAGGGCCGCCTCCAGCTCCCGGGGCCAGTGGCGCCCCCGCCGGCGGACGCGCTCCCGCATCGCCCGCAGCTCGGCCCGCAGCTCCTTCTCGGCGACCCCGGTCCAGGCGGACGCCTCCCTCTCGATGGTCCCGGCCCGCTCCCAGAGCCGGCGGCCGTAGCGGGAGCGGCCCCGCCAGCGCCCGGCGAGATCGCAGACCCACCCGTCCAGCCCGCGCTCGACCTTCTCCGGCTGGTGGACGGTCGTCCGGCGGGCGTCCCGGCTGGGGGAGAGGGGGGCGGGGGAACCGGCGGCCATCCCTTAGACGAGGAAGCGCTCCTGGACGACCTGGCGGATCCAGGTGTACCACTGCAGGCCGAGGGGCATGGGATCGACCTCGAAGCGGGCCACCCCGGTGCGCCCGTGGTGGAGGGGCGAGCCCTCGCCCTCCACGTCGAGCACAATCAGGAAGAAGGGCTCGACGGTGCGCCGGCCCGACTCGTCCTCCCGGCTCACCTCGATCTCCCCCATGGACGACCAGCCGAGGGCCGCGCTGGGCAGGAACTGCTGCTGGCCGGGGACGAGCTCGATCGCGGTGGGGCGGACGAGGTCGCCGACGGCGCTGCCGGGGAAGCGGAGGGCCGCCTTGCGGATGCCCTCCTCGAAGAGGACGCCGGCGTGCCGCTGGTCGAGCACGGCGAGGAAGCGCCAGTCCCCCGGCTGGATGACCTCCCCGAGGGTCTCCCCGCGGGCCACCCAGCGGTACTGGTACTCCTCGGGGGAACGCCCGCTCCAGAATCCCGAGGCGGGAA
Source organism: uncultured Opitutia bacterium (assembly GCA_913056175.1). Classification (GTDB taxonomy): domain Bacteria; phylum Verrucomicrobiota; class Verrucomicrobiia; order Opitutales; family Puniceicoccaceae; genus CAJXLM01. The sequence goes on from CAJXLM010000066.1 coordinate 3,088, forward strand.
TGCGGACCGCGAGGGAGGACTGCTGGGCGCGCAGCTCGGCGAGCTGCAGCTCGTTGGCGGCCTCCCGGCGGGCGAGGGCCTCCCGGCCGAGCCCCTCCCGGGCGAGCTGGGCCCGCCGGAGGGCCTCGAGCCGCTCCCGCTCGGCGAGGAGCCGGGCGATCTCCAGCTCGAGCTGGGGATTGGAAAGGGTGGCGAGGAGGGTGCCGGCGGCCACTTCCTCGCCCGGCGGCTCGGAGAGGACGACCTCGCCGGGGGCCCCGGCGATCACGAAGGAGGCCTGCTCCGCCTCGAGGACTCCGTGGGCCCGCACGTGCCGGGGGGCCGGCACGAAGCCGAGCCCGACCACGAGGAGGAGGAGGGTGAGCGCGGTGACCGCCCAGGCCCGGCCGCGTACGCGCTCGATGCGGGGTTCGTAGAGGAGGTACTGGATCGCCTTGCCGAGGGGGAGCACGAACAACCCGATGACGGTGAGGACGGCGGCGAGGAAGCCGAGCCCGAGGTAGCGGTCCGCCACGAAGAGGATGATCGTGAAGGTGATGAAGATGCGGTAGCAGTAGGCAGCCAGCCCGAAGGAGGCCAACCAGACGGCGTCCCCCCGGCCGGCCGCCGGGCTCTCCGAGAAGCGGCCGCCAAAGGCGTACTTCTCCACGAGGTGCCGCCACATCTGGTTGGCCCGCGGCTGGAGGTTCGGGCTGTCCGTGAGGTCGGAGAGGATGTAGTAGCCGTCGAAGCGGAGGAGGGGGTTCAGGTTGAAGAGGAGGGTGGAGACGGAGGCCACCACCATGAGGTTGTAGCACCAGGCGTTGAGGGCGCCGGGCCCGGTCGCCGCCCAGATGATCGCGGCGACCGCGGCGAGGGCGAACTCCACGAACATGCCGGAGGCCCCCACCCAGATCCGCTTCCACCGCTCGCGGAGGGCCCACGCCTGGGTGGCGTCGACATAGGGGATCGGGGTGAAGACGAGGAAGGTGATCCCCATGGCGTGCACCTCCCCCCCGAGCCGCTTCAGCGAGTAGGCGTGGCCGAACTCGTGGATCAGCTTGGCGAGGACGAAGGCGAGGAGGAGGAAGGGAAGGTTGGAGGGGCTGAGGACCCCGCTGGCCCCGTCGACCGCCTCGCCCCAGTTGGCGACGACCTTGGACACTCCCACCCCGACCACGCCGAGCCAGAGGAGCACTCCGAACCATCCGAAGAAGGGGCGCACGAAGGGGAGGGTTCGCTCGAGGAAACGGTCCGGATCGACGAGGGGAATCCGCAGGAAGAAGATCCCGAAGATCCGCGCCTTCCACTCGCGGGCGTGCCGCTTCTTCTGCCGCTCGAAGAGGGTGGCCACATCGGCCGGGAAATCGGAGACGATGAGGTTGCCGTTGTAGAGGCTGGCCAGCATCTGGATGGCCTCGGCCTGGCCGGGGGCGCTGTCCCCGTTGCGCTCCACGCAGACCTGCCAGACTTCGTCGACGGTGCGGGTGCCGTCGAGCCGGCCGATGAAGTCCCAGGCCTCCGGGCGGAAGCGGAAGAACTGGTCGCTGTAGGAATCGCTGGCGATGTACCAGAGCTGGCCCCGGAAGAACTGCTTGCGCACCCGCACGGAGGGGCGCAACCGGATCTTCTGGGGGGCCACCCGGTGCCAGGATTCGCTGAAGAGCTTGCGGTCCATGGGAAGGGGGGAGGCCTAGATCCAGAGCTTGAGCCGGATAAAGTCGATGATCCGGTGGGTGGCCCGCCAGAAGAGGGTGCGCTGGCCGGCCTCGATCCGGGAGACCCCGGTCATCCCGGGCCGCAGCCAGGGGGCCTCCTCGTCGAGCTGGGCGCGCAGGGCGAAGGCGTTCCCCTCCTGGTCCGGGTAGGCCGCCGGGGAGAGCATCTCGATGGTGGCGGGGAAGGACTTGTCCGGGCGGGAGGCAAAGACGAGGCGGGCCCGGCGGTGGTCCCCGATGAGGTCGATGTCCCGCTCGGGGAGCCGGATCTCGGCGTAGAGCCCTTCGAGCTCCGAGAGGAGGAGGAGCTGCTCGCCCTGCTGGATGCGCGCGCCCACCCGGTCGCGGAAGTCCCCCTGCACGACCACCCCGTCGAAGGGGGCCCGCAGGGAGGCCCGCTCGAGGCGGTGCTGCGCGAGGTCGAGGCGGGCCTCGGCCTGGGCGAGCTGGGCCCGGGCCACCCGCAGGTCGGCGAGGTTGCCCTCGGCCTCGGCGAGCTCCGCCTCCGCCCGGAAGCGCTGGATCTGGGCGAGGGCCTCCGCCTCCTCGATGAGGAGGTCCTCCCGCTCGAAGGCGAGGACGACCTGGCCGGCCGCGACGACATCGCCGGGGCGGACGAGGGCCTCCTCGAGGTAGCCCTCAAAGGGGGCCGAGACGAAGGACATGGTGTCGGCGCGGACCTGGAAGGTGGTGTCGACCGCGTAGCGGAAGGGGACCACGAGGGAGAAGATCACGAAGGCGGTCGCGAGGATTACGGCGAGCTTCAGCCAGGTGTGGCGGGGGCTGAGCACCTTCGCGAGGAGTCGGCGGAGGCCGGCCGCCCACCGTGCCCCGAACCAGCGGTCGCGCCGGCGGAGGTCGACGAGGCGGGGGGCGCACTGGTCGAGGATGACCCGGAGGGCCCGGGCGTCCTCCTCGGTGAAGGGCTCGCTCTCCCGCTCCACGGTGAGCACCCCCACGGATTCCCCCTCCACCCGAAGGGGGGCGGAGAGGAGGGCGCCGGACTGGGAGTCGCGGCTGTACTGCTGGTGGTCGGCCACCACCGATTCCTGACCGGGCGGGGCCGGCAGGAGGATTTCCTCGTCCTGGTCCTTGCTCTCCTCCATGGCCGCCTCGAGCTGCTGGAGGACCTGCATCTTCCGCTGGAAGCGCTCGGTCCCGCTGATCGCCACGATCCGCAGGTAGTAGTTGCGCACCCACCCGAGGGTGGCCCGCTCCGCCCCGAAGCGGTGGGCGAGCTCGTTGACGAGGGTCATCGCCGCGGGGGCGAAGCGCTGGTGCTCGTTGACCATGGCGAGCACGTCGAGGGCCCGGGCGGTCCGCTCGTTCTCCCGCCGGATTTCCTGGGCGGCGAGGTTGCGCTGGTAGATCCGCGGGGTGTCCGCGAGGAGCAGGAGCCGGTCCACCGGGGAAGCGGAGCCGGCGGGCACCTCGTCCGCCGAGAAGACGAGCTCGAGGAGGCATTGCTGGCCGGGATCCTCCACGGCGAGGGGCACGAGGAGATGCTCGAAGCCGGGCAGGGGGGTCTCCTCCACCCAGCGGGGACCCTCCTGGAGCGCCGCGGTGGCCTCCGCGCCGAGGCTGCGGCTGAGGAAGAAACGGCCCTGCGCGGTTCCCTCGGGGGCGGTCGCGAGGAGGTTCCAGGAGTCGCCGAGCCGGACGATGCAGCGCCCCTGGAGGGCCCCGGACAACTCGGTGGCCACCTCGGTGAAGCGCACCCAGAAGGCGGGGGGAGGGCCGTCGAAGAGCCTCAGCTCCCGGAGCCGGGCTTCGGCCGTGGCCGGGGTATCATGGGAGGAGGAGTGCGGTTCCATGGGACGGGACAGGGGAGGAAATCGCGGCCTCAGGCGCCCGGCGGGTCGGCCCCGAGGACGAGGACGGCCCGGAGGCCGGGCTTGAGGATCTCCTGCGGGTTGTCCACCCGCATGCGCACGCGCATGAGGCCGCTCGCCGGGTCGATCCGCGGGTCAATGAAGTCCACCTCCGCCTCGAAGGTGCGGTCGGGGCCGAGGGCGGGGATCCGGACGGAGTGGCGCTCGCCGAGGGAGAGTCGGCGGGCCTCCCCGGAGTTCAGGTAGAACTGCACGCGGACCGTCCGGATGTCCACGATCTCGAAGAGGGGGTCGCCGGCCCGGGCCAGTTCGCCCTCCTCCGGGAATTTCTCGACGACGATCCCGGTGAGGGGAGCGGTGATCCGGCGGCGGTCGACGGCCTCCTCGGCGATCTCCAGCTGCACGCGGGCGATGTCCAGCTCGATCCGCTTCTCGAGGGCCTCGTCCTCGCTGATCAGGCTCTCCGCGAAGAGGTTGGCGGCCCCGGCGTTCTCGAACTCCCGCTTCTCGAGGGCCGCCGCCGCCCGGTGCACCTCGAGTTCCTGCGGCCGGGCGTAGAGGCGGGCGAGGACTTCCCCCGCCTCCACCCGGTCGCCCTCGCGGGCGTTCAGCTCCACGAGGACACTCTCCACGGGGCTGGAGACGGTCACCTCGCGGTTGGGCTGGACGAGCCCCTCGAAGGTGAGGACCTCGGCGTGGACGGCGGGACCGAGGAAGGCGAGGAGGAGGAGGAAGCGGGGGACGGGACCGGGACGGGGAATCATGGTCAGGACGGGCCGGAGGGGGAGGCCTGGAAGTCGAGGACGAGGTTGAGCTGTCGGGAAAGGGTGCCCTGCAGAAGGTAGAGGTCGATGAGGGCCTTGCGGTACTCCACGAGCACGGAGAGCGCCCGGGTGCGGGCCACGCTCAGCTCGCGCTGCTGGTCGAGGACGTCGAGGGTGGTGGTCAGCCCGGAGGCGAGCCGGCGCTCGGCGGTGCGCAGGCTGGCCTCCGCCGCCTCCACGGACTCGGCCACGAGGACGCGGCGCTCGGCGGCGTTGCGCACGGCGGCCACCCGGTCGTCGAGGGTGGTGAGGAGCTCCACCTCCGCTTGCTTGGACTGGAGGAGGGCCTGACGCTCGGCCTGCCGGGCTTCGCGCACGCGGGCCCGCGCCACACCGCGGTCGATGGGGATGCGGGCGACCACCCCGAGGCTCCAGGTGGGTCCGGTGCGGTTGTCGAAGTCGTGGTAGGAGTCGTCGAACTGGTCGTTGAGCCCGTTGTAGCTGAGCGAGCCCTGCAAATCGAGGCTGGGCAGGGAGCGGTTCTTCGCGAACTGCAGACGGATGCCGGCTGCCTCGATGCGCTCGAGGGCCGCCCGGTAGGAGGGATTCTGGGCGAGGACCCGGCGGCCGAGGGCAACGGGCTCGAGGTTGCCCTCGGGGAGAAGGTCGCCGATCGGGGCGATCACGAGGGGACCCGCAAGGGGATCGACCTCGCTCTGGGTGAGCTGGCGGAGCCGGTTCTGCCGCTCCCGGTAGAAGGTGCGGGCGGCGATGAGTTCCTCGCGGGCCTCGGCCACCCGGACCTCCGCCTGGCTGATGTCGAGCGGGGTCATCATGCCTTCCTCCACCCGGCGCCGGTTCTCCGCGAGGACCTGCTCGGCGAGGGCGACCGCCTCTTCCTTCACCCGGATGTTCTCCACCGCGAACTCGTTCTCGTAGGCCGCGAGGAGGACCTGGCCGATGGTCTGCTCGAACTGCGCACGCGCGTCGAGGCGGACGGCCGCGGTCGCGAACTCCTGGGCCCGCCGCGCGGCGAGGTTGGCTGCCGGGCCGAAACCCTGCAGGAGGGGTTGCACGAGGGAGAGGTTGGCCACCGCCTCGTACTCCGGATCGTAGGGGGCGTCCTCCTCCTCCGTCAGCGAGTTGGTCACCCGGGCCATGCCGGTGGACAACTCCACCTGCGTCCCGGTCGCAAAGGTCTTCCCCACCCCGACCCGGCCATCGTACCGCTTCTCCTCGAAAAGCCGGATGCCCCCGGTGCTGAGGGTCTCCCGCTGGTTCTGGGCACGGTTCTCGTCCCGGTAGGTCGCCTCCACGGTGAGAACGGGCAACAGCTCCTCCCCGGCGAGGACTTCCCGCTGCTGGTTGATGTCGATCTCCACCCGTTGGATTTCCAGGCGGAGATTCTCCTCAAGGGCCTGCACGATCAAGCCGCGGACCCCCAGCTCCTCGACCGGGGCCTCCTCCGCAGCCGCCGCGAAGGAGAGCAAGGCCAAGCTGCCGATCCCGAGGAAACACGTTGTGCCTTTTCTCATGAACACTCCTTAAGGAGGGATGTTTCCCCGATCAACCCCCTTCCCGGGAAAACCCACCCCCGTGGCATCGGGGCTTCCCCGATGAATCGAACGCCCTCCCACCTCACGCAAGCCCCTCAACCACCCTCACCCGCACCTCACCCCAACCCACCTCGCCCAACCCAAAACCCCCGGCACCCCCCAGTCCCCCTCCCATCGGGCAAGGCCCGATGCCACAAGCCTCCCCCAAATCCTCCCCTTCCCG
>CAJXLM010000067.1 GCA_913056175.1 uncultured Opitutia bacterium
GGGGCTTCCGCGGGGTGGGCGCTGCGCGCCGTTGGAAGGGGGTCGGAGTAGAAAATTTCGGGGGTTCTCATCGGGCAAGGCCCGATGCCACAAGGGGGGGCGGGGCGCGCTTGCGCCTACCGGGCTCCGCGGGAGATTGCGCCGATGGTGCGGAGGAGGATCTGGAGGTCGAGGAGGACGGAGGCGTGTTTCAGGTAGTAGAGGTCGAAGCCCAGCTTCTCGCGGACTTCCTCATCGGTCTGGGCGTAGCCGTAGTTGATCTGGGCCCACCCCGTCAGGCCCGGTTTCACCAGCGTGCGGAAGTGGTGGTAGGGCACCCGACCGCGCAGGTCGGCGGCCTCATCGGTCCAGTCGGGGCGCGGCCCGATGAAGGACATGTCCCCGCGGAAGATGTTCCACATCTGGGGCAGCTCGTCCAGACGGGTGCGGCGGAGGAGGTAGCCGATCCGGGTGATGCGGGGATCCTTCGCGCGGGGCAGCTCGCGGTCGTCGTCGCCGCGCCGTTCCCGCATGGTGCGCAGCTTCCAGATCCGGAAAGTGCTCCCCCGCAGCCCCACCCGTTCCTGCCGGAAGAAGAAGGGGCGCCCGCTCTCGATCCAGATGACGAGGAGGACCGGCGGGAGGACGATGGCCCCGGCGAGCAGACCGATCCCCGAGAGGACCAGGTCGGAGAAACGCTTCCAGCGGTGGTAGACCGGATGGGTCAGGCGGAGGTCCAGCTCGAGGAACCAGTCCGGCCCCACCGCGGAGACTTCCACCTGGGAAAAGTAGCGCTCCATGAAGGCGCCGTGGTGGGTGACCTGGAGGCCCGCCTCGAGGCAGCGCATCCAGGGCGGGGGCGGATCCTCCGGACGGCCGTGCCCCTCCGGCACGACCAGCTCGTCGATCCGCAGCTTCCCGCAGAGGTCCAGCAAGCGGTCACCGTCCGTCCCCGCATTCAGCGAATCCGGCACATCGGCCACCCGAAAGGGAAGTCCGCTGTCCTCGATGCGGGCGCGCAGCCGGGCGCGGGCGGCCGGCTCCAGCAGCACCAGCAGTCGCCGCCGGGAGGCCCCCTCGATCCGGTGGAAGAGCAGCCGGGCTCCGCCCATGGCGAGGGCCGCGAGCACCAGCGTTTGCACGAAGACCATCCGGCCCAGTTGCTGGAGGGCTGTCAGGTAGAGAACCACCAGCGCCGCCACCAGCGCGATGAGGATGGTCACGGCTACCCGCAGCAGCACCGGCAAGGGCCGCCGCTGGGCGGAGGCGTCGTGCAGCCCGGCAATATCGGCGGACAGCGTCAAGAGCGCCCCAAAGAAGAGCGCCGCCGGATAGGCTCCCGGCTGGCCCGGGAAGGAGGCCCGCCAGCCCCACTCCAGGTCCGGGGCCAGCGCGTAGGCGAGCAGCAGGGCCCCGGCCCCCGCACAGAAGTCGAAGGCCAGCCAGAATCCCCCACCGAGGAACCAGTCGGAGCGTTGTTGGACTTGTCTCATGCGGGGAGACGAGCGGCGAGATGGGGATAGGCTTGTCGGTACACGGCAAAGGTCTGTCGGTTCATTTCTTCCTCGGAGAATTGCTTCCGCGCCCAGGCAATCGCGTTCCGGCCCCGGCGGCGACGCTCCTCCGGCTCGTCGATCGCCTGCTGGAGGAGGCGACCGAGAGCGCGCGGATCCTTCTCCCGGAGGATCCAGGCGGTCTCGCCCTCGGCGACCGCCTCGAGGCAGGCGGGGATATCGGTGGTGATGGCGGGCCGCCCGCAGGCCGCCGCTTCCATGAGGATCCGGGGGAGACCCTCCCCGTAGAAAGTCGGGTGGACGAGAACATCCACCGAGCGGAGCAGCCCCGGCATATCCCGCACCCGGCCCAGCCAGCGCAGGCGAGGCGGGTCCATCCAGTTCTCCACCTCGGCCCGGGAAAGGGAATCGGGATTTCCCTCGTCCGGCTCGCCCGCCACCAGGAACTCGGCCTCCGAATTGTCCACATACCGGGCCGCCTCCACGAAGAGTTCGGCCCCCTTGTCCCGGAGGAGACGCCCGGCGAGGAGGAAGCGCACGGCTTGCTTCTTCCGGGGGAGGAGCGCATTCCCCACCGGAGAGAATCGATCCAGGTCGACCCCCCCTCCCGGCAGGCGGACCAGCGGATAGCGATCTCGCCCCCCCCGCATTGCCTCGACCCGTTCGGCATCGGCCCAGTTTTCCACGATGACCGGAGCCTTCCGGAAGGCTCGCCGGAGGAGCGGGCTGAGGCCTGCCCGGAGCAGGCGTCGGCCCGCGCCGCCCCCGGCAAAGACGAAGCCCATCCCGGTCACCGAATGGACCAGCGCCGGGCGCGCGGGTCGCCTCCCGGCGGCCCAGTGGGCCGTGAGGATCGACTCGAGGGTGAAGCTGTGGAGCAGGTCCACTTTCTCCGCTTGGAGGATTCGGTGCACTTCCCACACGCTCCGCCCCTTGCCCCAAGGAGTGAAGTCGCGCCGACGGAAGCGGAGAGGGCAGTACTCGATCCCGTGCTCGGCGAGAGTCGGTGAATCGTCGTCGGGGGGCGCGAGTGCCAACACTCGGGATCCCCGTGCCCGCGCTTCCCGGAGCAGTCCGAGCCGAAAGTTGGCGAGGTACCAGCTCGTGTTGGCGAAGAAGGCGAGAGTGGCCGGAGGAGAACTCATGCGCGGGCCGGTCGAAGGGACCGCTGCCGAGCCCGGTACTTCCGCACCCCCTCCGCGACCACCGCGGCCCCCAGCGCCACCAGCACGATCCACGGTCCGAAGCGCAACCGGTAGAGCGAGCCCACCGCGGAAAGGGCGTAGACATAGGGGAGGAGGAAGAGCCCGCAGAGAAGGACCACGCCGACCCGGGGGGCCGGGAGGCGTCGCCAGAGACCGAGTCCAAGCGCGAGGAAGCAGCCGTAGGCGAGAACCATTTCCCCCGCGACCACCCGTCGCTCGAGGGTGCCCGTCGGGGTAAGCCCCCGCTCGACCCACTGGCGGGGAAAGGGGGCCAGCAGCCCGATGGTCAGGGCGCGGGGGAGGTAGGCAAAGAGGTCCGGGGCGCTCGTAAAGCGGCGGTCCTCATCGAGCCGGCTCCCCGCCTCCGGAAACATCCAGTGGGTGATCGCTCGGGCCGTGGCCAGCTGGCGGAAGGCGTTGTCCACCGGGCCGGGCAGCCAGGGGGTCGGCTGCCAGGCGAGAGTCGGGGGACCCTGGGAGGAGCCCGCGGGGGGGTTGGCGGCGGCGGGCGCGGGAGTACGGCCAGCCCCGGCCGTTTCCAGCGCCGTGTCTCGCGCTGTCGCCGACCCTCCGGCCCCGGAAGAGGACGGCGGCGAGGGCTCGGCGGCTGGCCCCTCCGGCCCGCCCGGGGAGAAGAGGAGGAGCGATCCCAGGACCAGTCCACCACCGAGAATCCGCAGGAGCCCCGCTCCGGGAGAAAGCCTTCGCCCCAGCCCCGCCACTCCCACCGCCGCCAGCAGCCCCGCGCCCCCGGCGAGGGCCGCGAAGGTGAGGGCGTAGGGGCGCATGGCGGCCATGAGAACGGCACCCGCGGCCACCACGAGGACCGCACCCACCCAGCGCGCTCCCCTCTCCCGTACCAGCCCGGTCCAACCGAGCAGGAAGAGGAAGAAGCCCGGCAGGAAGAGGTTGTCCTTGTGGAACTGGCTCACCCAGGTGAGCGTGGACGGGAAGAACACCAGCGGGAGCACGCCGACCACCGCGGGGAGGCGTCCGAACCCGAGCGCCCGCAGCACGGCGTAGAGCAGCAGGGCTGCCGCCGCATGGAGAAAGGCGGTCAGCGGGATCACGAAGAGCAGCGAAGGCCCGAAGACCGCGTAGACCGCCGAGAGGATGCCCACCGGCTGGGCGGGCTGCCATCCCGGGTTCCACTCCCACGCCGACCAGCCCTCGGAGCGGATGGCCTCGGCCTGCTCGACCGCCAGCTCGTGAAAGAACGGCGTATCCATGCCCGCCAGCATGCCCGGGGGCACCGTCTCCGCACCCGGCAGGCGCGGCGCGATGACCCCTTGGACGACGACCGCGACAAGGACCGCGTAGAGAAAGACACCGCCCCCGAGGAGGACAAGCAGCCGTTTTTCGGAACCCACCCGATCAGGACCGCTCACCCTTCCCTCCCCCCTTCCAGGCACTCCCGGTAGAGAGCTGCGTAGGCCGTCGCCGTTTTCTCGATGGAGAAGTGCTCGGCGCGCTGGCGGGCCGGAGCGCGCCGTGGCTCGAGGGACTGCGGGTCGGCGAGAATGGACTGGAGGGCCTGCCGCCAAGCCTCGGGGTCCCCTGCCGGGAGGAGTTGGCCGCCGGCACCCTCCCGGCCGACCACCTCGGCGAGTCCCGGAACCTCCGAGGCCAGCACGGGCAATCCGGCAGCCATGGCCTCCACTGCTACGAGGCCAAAGCCCTCCCAGAGCGAGGGCAGCACGAACAGGTCGGCTTCCGCGTAGTAAGGGAGCGGATCCGAGGCGTACCCGGGGAGATGGATGCGGTCGGAAAGTTCAGCCTCGGCGATGGCCCGCTCCAGCTCCCCCCGCAGCCACGACGGCGCTTCCTCCTCCCCGACAATGGTGAGCTGCCAGGGAAGCCCGCGGAGGGGAGCGAGGGCCTCGACAAGGAGGCGGTGGTTCTTCTTCGGGATGAGCCGGCCGACCGAGAGGAGACGAAGGGGGGCGCCGGGAGCGCGCCCGCTGCGGGCGAGACTCCGGTAGGGCCGCAGGTCGACCCCGTTGGGAAGCACCTGGAGACGGTCGGCCGTCGTGGGCTGCCAGGACCGCATCATCGCAGCGACTCCCTCACTGATGCAGGCAATCCGGTCGTACGGTCGGTAGAGTCGCCGGTCGAAGCCGCGGAGCCAAGCTTTGCTCGTCCTGCGGTTGGCAGTGTCGTGCTCGGTGGTGACGAGAGCCGGACGAGGCCGCAGGGCCCTCGCCGCCCACGGCGTGAAGAGCTGGCTCTGGGTGAGGTGGGTGTGGAGAACATCGATGGGACCGCGTTCCTTTGCGAGCGCGACGAGTTCCCGCCGGAGACGGGTCGGTTCCCGCCAGCGGGGCAACCGCCGCCCAAAACTGCGCACGGCCTCCGTGCCGCGGTCATCGCCTGTCTCCATACTGACGATCCAGGACTCGATTCCCTTGCCGCGCAGCTCTCGGTGAATCTGCGGCACCATCACCTCGGCCCCGCCCCCGAGGAGACGGTTGATGACATGGACTACGCGCATCGTAGCCGCCTCAAACTTCGTGAAGCCCGAGAAGCTCCCGCAAGGCTCTTCTCTCCCTCTCCCACGAGAAGAACTCCCTCGCCCGTTGCCAAGCTGCACGGCCCATGCGCAAAGCCATCGACGAATTGGATCCAAGTTCCGCAATCGCCAGCGCCATCCCGTCCACATCCCCCTCCTCCACCAGAAAACCGGTGTCTCCCTCCACTACCGCTTCGGGGATACCGGCATGGCGAGTGGAGATCACCGGAAGGGCCAGAGCCATCGCTTCGAGAATTGCCACCGGCAAGCCCTCCTCATCCCCGGTTTCCGGATCGATCCGGCTATGTTGGAGAAAGAGATGAGCGCGGGACATGGATTCCTGCACCTGTGCCGATTCACAAGTGCCGTGAAGTGAAACTATCTCCTCCATTCCCATCGCCTCGACCCACTGGAGGGCCGCATTCCATTGCGGCCCTCCCCCAAGGAAATCCAACCGCAGCCGTGGCTCACGCTCCCAGGCACGCCGAAACGCTTCAAGCAGCAGGATAGGAGCCTTCTTTCCGACCATCCGCCCCACCGCGATACAGCGAACTTCCTCCGTCGGTACCGACTGCTCGGGACATTCCTCAGCGACAGCGACCCCGTAAGGGATTACCCGGACCCCTTCCTCCGGACAGCCCAACTCCAACAAGCGTTCGCGACTGTACGCCGACATCGTAACAACCCCTACCTTTCCAAGTAGCTCCCGCTGGTACCGTTCGACCATCGCTGGATCGCGGAGGGAACGGGAAATGTCGTAGCCATGCGCGTGTACCCATACGGGAATCTCCATTTCCATAAAAATCGGCAGCCAACGAAGCGACCAGTCGAGGTACTGGCTGAAGACTACTTTGGCACCAGTCCGTCGGAGAAATTCCTTTACCGCGGACCGACCCTTGGCCGCCTCCGGGCGACCGAAGTCGGCCCAACGGTGTCGGGAAAAGAGAGAGCGACTGGCGCGAGAGAGGACGAGGGTGGGACCCCGCGCTGACCACCAGCCGGCTTTGGGAAAGTCATCGCTTAGGGAGAACACGGCGGCGCCCTCCGGCTCCAGCTCGTTTACATAACGACGAATAAAGGTTTCCGACGGAATCCCCAGATAGGGACTATACACCGCAAGCGATCGTTTCTCGAAACAAAGAAAGGGAGCAAAAACACTCATCACGAATTCAGGAACCGGAGCATTCGCCGGGCCGCCGGGCCGGGGGCGAATCGTTCGCGCGACCAGGCCCGGGCCGCTTCGCCACGAGCGGCGAGGGGGAAGTCGGGATCGAGGGTGGAACGCAGGAGGGAATGGAGGGCGGCGGGCTCATCGCTCGCCGACCAGAGTCCCCAGGGGTGAGCGGAGGGATCCATTCCCCCGGCGGTGGAGCTGACCACACAGCGGCCGGAAGCCGAGTACTCCGCCAGCTTGGAGGGCCAGAGGTAACGAGCTTCGGGGGCGGCGATGGCGTGGGGATTGACCACCACTTCCGCCCGGGCAAAAGCGGCGAGACGGTCCTCGAGGGTGATGAGGGAACCGAGGTAGTCGACCTGCGGGAGGGTGGCCGCCCGGGCGCGGACCTCTTCCGCGAGCGGTCCTCCCCCGGTCACCTCGAGGCGGGCCTCCGCAGGATCGAAGTCGGCCATGGCCTCGAGCAGGCGCCGGATTCCCCGGACCTCGTTGAGGGAACCAGCGTAAAGGAAGCGACGGGGTCCTTGCGGAGAGGGTTCGGGCGGGGGCAATGCGAGAAGTCGCTCCCAGAGATCCCGGTCCGCGACGATCCCTCCCGTCTCCAGGGTCGGTCGTCCCTCGCCGAAGTCGTCGAGCACGCTCCGGTTCAGGGCCATGAGCCGGTCCGCCGCCCTTGGCAGGCGGGCCTGCCAGCGGAAGCGGACGCGGCGGAGGCGACTCCCGGAGTCGCCCGGGGCATCGAGATCGGTAATCAAGGGGCAGAGGTCAAAAGGGAGCCGGGCGCGCAGCCGGGCGAGAAAGCCTCCCTGCTCGTGGGTCGGACCGAGATTGTAGACGAGGAGACGCGGACGACGACCTTCCTGCTCGCACTCCTGCACCCACCGGCGCAGTTCCCGTCCGAGATGGGCCGCGATGGAGAGGGTCTTGAGCGGTTCGAGGTTGGTCTGGCCAAGGGCGACGAGGGGAACCTCGGGGAGACCCTCCAACCTTCCCTCCGGCCCTTCCCCGAAAAGCTGCGGGCGGGCCGGGGGGGAACGCCGGACCGGGGGCGTGGTGAGGATGCGCTCGGGACGCCAGCCCTCGCCCGCCAACGCCGCCAGCAGGCCGCGCTGGGCGAGAATCGTCGGCCACGGTGTCAGCCCGTAGGCACCTTCCCACGACCGGGGAAAGACGGAGCCGAGGAAGAGCCAGGAGTCGGTGGGACGGGAGGAGGGAATCGGAGTGCGGGGAGGGCCTGCGGCCCGCTCGGGGGCGCTGCGCGCCGCTTGGAGTGCTGCGCACGCGGGGAGTGCTGCGCACGCTCGGAGTGCTACGCACGCGGGGAAGGAGGCGGAGCCTCCGCGGGGTGGGCCTGCGGCCGTTCGAAGGGGGTGGGAGTAGAAAATTTTTCGGGAGTTTTATCGGGCAAGGCCCGATGCCATGGGGAGAGATTCAGGGGAAGATCAAGTTTTTCGTGGCATCGGGGCTTCCCCGATAAAAGCGACGAGGGGGGAGGAGCCGGTGTGCGCGGAGGCTGAGGTGAGAACGACGGGTCGTGGGCGGTCTTTCATCGAGCGAAGGCTCGATGCCACCGTGGGGAGGGCCTGCGGCCCGCTCGGGGGCGCTGCGCGCCGCTCGGAGTGCTGCGCACGCGGGGGAGGAGGCGGAGCCTCCGCGGGGTGGGCCTGCGGCCGTGGGAGGGGGTGGGACTAGAAAATTTTCCGGTGAGTTCTCATCGGGCAAGGCCCGATGCCACGGGGAGAGATTCAGGACGGGAGCAAGTTCGTTGTGGCATCGGGGCTTCCCCGATGAAAGCGACGAGTGGGGAGGAGCCGGTGGGCGGGGAGGCTGAGGCGAGAACGACGGGTCGTGGGCGGTCTCTCATCGAGCGAAGGCTCGATGCCACGGTGGGAAGGGCTTGCGGCCCGCTCGGGGGCGCTTCGCGCCGCGTGGGGTGCTGCGCACGCGGGGGAGGAGGCGGAGCCTCCGCGGGGTGGGCCTGCGGCCGTTCGAAGGGGGTGGGACTAGAAAATTTTCCGGGAGTTTCATCGGGCAAGGCCCGATGCTACGGGGAGAGATTCAGGACGGGAGCAAGTTCGTTGTGGCATCGGGGCTTCCCCGATGAAAGCGACGAGTAGGGAGGAGCCGGTGGGCGGGGAGGCTGAGGCGAGAACGATGGGTCGTGGGCGATCTCTCATCGGGCAAGGCCCGATGCCACGGTGGGGAGGGCCTGCGGCCCGCTCGGAGGCGCTGCGCGCCGCTCGGAGTGCTACGCACGCGGGGAGGGAAGCTGGCGCTTCCGCGGGGTGGGCTTGTGGCCGTTGGAAGGTGGTGGAAGGAGAAAATTTTGGGTAACTCTCATCGGGCAAGGCCTGATGCCACAGGGAGTCATTCATGGCTCACTCTTTCCCTTTCGCCGACTGGTAGAGCTCGAGGAACCTCGGGATCAGGGTATTCGTGGAGAAGTGGGTTTCGGCGCGTTGGCGGGCGGCGGCGGAAGTTTCTCGGCGGTGGTCGGGGTCGGTGAGGTAGCTCGCGAGAGCGCTGGCGAAGGCATCGGTGTCCCCTTCCTCGACGATGGTTCCGGTGACTCCCTCCTCGACCAG
>CAJXLM010000068.1 GCA_913056175.1 uncultured Opitutia bacterium
CGTGGCATCGGGGCTTCCCCGATGAATCGAACGCCCACGAGCCCCCCGCACCCCCAAGGCCCTCTTCATCGGGCAAGACCCGATGCCACAAGGAGTGCCCCGCTTTGGCTTTTCCCTTCATTCCCTGCTGGCGAAGCCTCCCCTACTGGCCCAAGGCCAGCCCTGCCCGCGTGCTCTTCGCTCGTGGCATCGGGGCTTCCCCGATGAAACGAACGCCCACGAGCCTTACGCACCCCCAAGGCCCTCTTCATCGGGCAAGGCCCGAAGCCACAAGGAGTGCCCCGCTTTGGCTTCCCCCCTGCACTCCATGCTGGCGAAGCCATCCATGCTGGCCGAAGTCCATCCATGCCCCGCACGCCCTCCCCCTCGTGGCATCGGGGCTTCCCCGAGGAAACGAACGCACTCCAGACTCTCGCACCCCCAAGGCTCTCCTCATCGGGCAAGGCCCGATGCCACAGGGAGTGCCCTGCTTTGGCTTTCCCCCTGCACTCCATGCGGGCGAAGCCTCCCCTGCTGGCCAAAGGCCATCCATGCCCCGCGTGCTCTTCTCCCGTGGCATCGGGGCTTCCCCGAGGAAACGAACGCCTTCCAAACTCCCGCACCCCCAAGGCCCTCTTCATCGGGCAAGGCCCGATGCCACAAGGAGTGCCCTGCTTTGGCTTCCCCCCTGCACTCTATGCTGGCGAAGCCATCCCTGCTGGCCGAAGGCCATCCATGCCCCGCACGCCCTCCCCGTGGCATCGGGGCTTCCCCGATGAATCGAACGCCCACCAGCCTCCCGCACCCCCAAGCCCCTCCTCATCGGGCAAGGCCCGATGCCACAAGGGTGTCCCGCTTTGCCTTTCCCTGCACTCCATGCGGGCCGAAGCCATCCATGCTGGCCAAAGACCTCCCCTGCCCCTCACGCCCTCCCCGTGGCATCGGGGCTTCCCCGAGGAATCGAACGCCCACCAGCCCCCCGCACCCCCAAGCCCCTCCTCATCGGGCAAGGCCCGATGCCACAAGGGTGCCCCGCTTTGCCTTCCCCCCCTGCACTCCATGCTAACCGAAGGCCACCCCTGCTGGTGCAGCCACCTCTGCTGGCCGCAGGCCATCCCTGCGTGCGCAGCACTCCGAGCGGGCGGAGCCCTCCCCCGCGGCCGCAGGCCCTCCCCGCGTGCGCAGCACTCCGAACGGGCGCAGGCTACCCCTGCCGCCGGTCCTCTCTTGTTTTCGCCGGGGGATGCGGCCACGCTTCGGCGCGCATGGCGAAGAAGAGCACCTCGGCCCGGAAAAGCCCCCCTCCCCGCTCCAGCTACACCCTCACACTGGACCCGGCCCAGCGCGAGGCCCTCGGCGCGATCCTCGCGGACGGCCCTTACCTCGATTTTCCCGTGGACTATGCCGAGTACGCTTACAAGGGGGAAGGGCTCACCGTGGTGGCCTACCGCAGCGGCAAGCTCGTCGTCCAGGGGAGGAAGACCGAGGACTTCGTGCGGGATGTGCTCGAGCCCCGGGTGACCGGCGATCCCCGGCTCGGCTACGACGCCGTTCACCACCCCGAGTGGTTCGAGGCGCACGCCGGGCTCGACGAGAGCGGCAAGGGGGATTTCTTCGGGCCCCTCGTGGTGGCGTGCGTGGCCGTGGGCGAGGGGGTCGTGCCGAAGTGGATCGAGGCCGGCATCCGGGACAGCAAGAGCGTGAGCTCCGACCGCCAGGTCCTCGCCCTCGAGAAGGAGATCCGGAAGACCCCCGGGGTGGTCGTGAAGACCGTGCGGGCGGGCATGGAGAAATACAACGAGCTGCACGGGAAGTTCGGGGCGAACACCAACCGCCTGCTCGCCTGGATGCACGGCAAGGCCCTCCGGGAGACCCTTGCCGAGATGCCCGTTCCCTGGGCGCTCCTCGACCAGTTCACCAAGCAGCCCCTCGTGCAGAACCAGGTGAAGGATCTCAGCGTGGAGGTCCGCATGCGGCCGCGGGCGGAGTCCGATCCCGTGGTGGCGGCCGCCTCGATCGTGGCGCGGGCGGAGTACGTCCGGCAAATGGCAGAGCTGTCGCAAGCCGCCGGCGAGACCCTCCTGCGCGGGGCCAGCCGCGAGGTGCGGGCTCAAGCCGTGCGGCTCGTGGAGCGGCTCGGGCCCGGGGTCCTCCCCCGGTTTGCCAAGACCCACTTCCGGACGGCGGGCCAGGTGCTCGGCGAGGCCAAGGCGAGCGGGGCGAGCTGATCCCGGCCGGCCCCGCCCGCCCCGGAAAGTCACCCCGCCGCGCAATTCTCCTTGCCCCCGGAGGACCCCGCCCCCTTGGGTACCGCTGTGGAACTCTTTCTCCACAGCCCGCGCGAATCCCTCCTCGGCCAGACCGTCGATTTCCTGCGGCGCGATCCGTCCACCGCCGGCTTTTTCGACCTCTCCCGCACCCTCGTGCTAGTGCCCACCCGGGAAGTCGGGCGCCGCCTGCGCGCGCGGCTCGCGGAGGCCCTCGACGCGGAGGGGCGCGGCCTCTTCCCGCCGGCCGTCGCCACCCCCGGCGGCCTCTTCCGGCACCTCGACGCCGGCCGCCCCGTCCTCGCGGAGCCCGAGCGCATCCTCCTCGCCGCGGAGGCCCTCGGCACGCTCACCCCCGCGGAGCGCGCGACCGCTTTCGGGTACCCCGCCGACCAGCAACCCGGGCCCCTCGATCTCCTCGCCTGGGCCGAGTTCTGGATGGACGCGCGCAGCGAACTCGCCGAGGCCGGCCACGACTTCGCCAGCGGGGCCCGGGCGATCGGAGAGGGCGAGCAGCGCGAACGCTGGCAGCTCCTCGCCCGCGTCGAGGAATCCTACCGCGAGCGGCTCCGCCGGGAGGAGGCCGCCGATCCCGACGAGCGCGCCCGCGCGATCCTCCGGAATCCCGACCCCGAGGCCCTCCCCTACGACCGCGTCATTCTCGCCGGGCTCGCCGATTTCCCCCGCCGGGTCGAGCAATGGCTCCAAGCCATCGACGGTGCCCTCCGCCTGGAGATCCTCCTCTTCGCCGACCCCGAGGAGCGGGAGCAGTTCGACCACTGGGGCCGGCCCCTCCCGAAGAGCGCGCGGACTCGGGCCCTCCCCCTGCAGCCCGCCTCGCTCCGCAAGGAAGTCGACCTCTACGCCGCCGCCGAGCGCGCCGCCGATACCCTCTCCGGGGTCGCCGAGCCCGCCCGCCGCTGCGTGTTCGGGGTGAACGAACCCGGCCACGCCGTCCTCCTCGAGCATCTCCTCCGCGAGCGCGGCCAACCCGTCTTTCACCCCGCCGAGCGCCCCCTCGCCGCGTCCCGCCCCGGCCAGTATCTCGAGAGCCTCCACGGTTTCCTCGTGGGCAACGAGGCCGAGGCGGCGGCTGCCTGGTTCCGCTCGACGCTCGCCCGGAGATGGCTGCGGGCGCAGGGCGGTCCCCCGCACGACGAGTGGCTCCGCACCGTCGACCGGCTTCGCGAGGAGCACCTCCCCTCCACCGCCGGCGACCTCCTCCGCCTCCTCGCGGAGCGCCCCGCCGGCGCGCGGGATCCCGTGGCGCGGGAGCGGATCGACCACCTGCGGGAGATTCGCGCCGCCGTGGAGAACGGCGCCGACCTGCGCGCCTGGATGGTCCACCTGCGGAGCGCCGGCCTCCTCGACGATCTCCGCGAGGAAGAGGGCATGGCCGGGTTCGCGGAGGGGCTCGACCGCTTGCTCCGGCGGTTGGAGGCCTTTCCGGGTTCGGGCGGGGAAGGTCCGGGGACCGGCGGCCGCACCGACCGCGCCGAACTCGAGGCCTGGTGCTTCCGGGCCGCACTCCAAGGGGGCATCGAGCCGCGGCGCGAAGGCGGCGAGGTGGAAATCCTCGGCTGGCTCGAGCTGCCCTGGGACGAGCGGCCCTGGCTGCAGATCCTCGATACCTACGACGAAGTCCTCCCCCAGACCCTCGGCGCCCACCCCCTCCTCTCGGACGGCCTGCGCGAGCAGCTCGGCATGGCCCACCGCCTCCAGCGCACCGCCCGCGACGCCTATCTCCTCTCCCTCCTCAGCCGCCTGCACGACCCTGCCTCCGGCGGCCGGCTCGATTGCTGGATCCCCGCCAGCGATACCTCCGGCCAGAAAGTCCTGCCCTCCCGCCTCCTCGGCTTTGCCGAGCCCGCCGAGACCGGCGAGCGCCAGCTCCTGCTCCAGCGCCCGCCTCCCCCCCGCCCCGCGGGATCCGGCCTCACCCCCCTCCGCCTGACCGCGCCGCGCCGCGGGGAGGAATGGCTCGGGGAACTGCGCGAGGCCGACCACGGCGGCATCCACCCGAGCTGGTTCGGGTCCTGGCTCTACTGTCCGCGCACCTTCTACCTCGAGAAGGTCTGCGGCCTCGAGGCCGTCGACACCCGTCGCGTCGAGCTGGACGCCCCCGCCTTCGGGAGCCTTTTCCACAAGGTCCTCGAGCGGCTCGAGCGCCGTCGCGGGGTCCTCTCCGGGCCGGAGGGACTCGATCCCACCGACCCGGTCCCCCTCCGCGCGGCCGTCCGGCAGGAGCTCGCCGACGCCTTCGCCGAGCGCTGCGGATCCGATCCCGGCGCCCTCCTCCTTGTGCAGCGGGAGATGCTCCAGCGCCGGCTCGAGAAGACCGTCGACGAGCTCGCCCGGGCCGCCGCCGAAGGCTGGCAGGTCTGGGAGGTGGAGGCGCGCCTGCGGGTCGAGGACTTCTTCGGGCCGGGACTCCCCCTGACGGGCCGGATCGACCGGATCGAACACCTGCCCGGCACGAACCGCTACCGGATCATCGATTTCAAGACTTCCGCCAAGGCAAAGACCCCGGCCGAGAAGCACCTCATGAACGGCCAGCGCGTCCGGAAATTCCGCCCCGCCCTCGCCTTCCCCGTGGCCGGAGGGAGCCCGTCTTACTGGCTCGACCTCCAGCTCCCCCTCTACACCGTCCTCCTCGCCCACGCCCCCGGGATCCCCGCGGACGCCGCCCTCGAGGTCGCCTACCTGAACGCCCCCGCGAACACCCGAGACACCCGGCTCGCCCCCTGGGAGGACTTCTCGCCGGCCCTCCGGGACAGCGCGGTCGCCACCGCCCGCACGATCGTGCAGCTCTGGGAAGAGGACTACTTCTCGCCCCCGGGCGCCTCCTTCCCCAGCAGCGACTGGGCCGAGCTCGGCGGCATCGACACCTGGCACCACTGGCAGGCGGAGGGCTGGCGGGACCTCGAGGACTACACTGCCGCAGGGACCGCGGAGACCGAGCCATGAACGGAGCTGCCCCCCCACCTCCGCCCGACCCGCTCCTCGTGCGGGCCTCCGCCGGCACCGGGAAGACCTACCAGCTGACCCGCCGGCTCATCCGCCTCCTCGCCAGCGGGGAGGATCCCCGCTCCATCCTCGCGATCACCTTCACCCGGAAGGCCGCCGGCGAGTTCCGGGAACGGCTGCAGGCAACCCTCGCGGAGGCGGCGGTCGATCCGGCGGCGGCGGCGAAGCTCGCCGGCGAGATCGGGCTCGAGGACCTCGGCTCCGCGGACTTCCGCCGGCTCCTCGACCGCCTCGTCCGCGAGCCCGACCAGCTCCGGCTCGCCACGATCGACGGCTTCTTCTTCGAGCTCGTCCGCACCTTCCCCCTCGACCTTCCCCTCCCGGGCTTTTCCCTGCCCCCCGAGGTGGAGATGCGGTCCGGGCAGGAAGGGGCGGACGGCGACCTCGAGCTGCTCCGCGGCCTCCTCCGCTCGAACCCGAAGGCCCTCGTCGCCGCCGCCACCGAGTCCTCCCGCGACGAGGCCGGGGGGAATGCTCCCGCCGGGCGGGCCGAGGACCTCCGGAACTGGGCCGAGCGTCTCATCGAGCTCTCCCGCCGCACGGAGGACCGACCCGAGGTGTGGGCCGCGCTGCCCGCGGACCTCCCGCGCCAGTCGTTTGCCGAGGAAGACTGGCAGGCGCAGGTCAACTCGGCGCGCGACGCCCTGCTCGAGGCGGCCCCCGACGAGGCTTCCGGGGAGGTCGTCGAGCAGCAGCTGGCCCTCCTCGCCTCATGGAACGGCGCCCCCCCCGACCCGATCGAGGGAGAGAAAATCGCGGATTGGTTCCAGAAGATCCTCGCAGACCCGGCCAAGTACCGCGGCGGGAAGGCCTACTTCCAGCCCGTCCCGAGAGGGAAACGGCTGACCGTCAGCCTCGACCTCGCCAACACCCTCCACTCCCTCGCCCGGACCTATCTCACCTTTCGCCTCGAGCAACGAGAGCAGCGGACCGTCGAGGCCCAGGAGATCGCCGCGGCCCTCCGCGACGCCTACCGCGACCGCTTCCTCCGGCGGGGCCAGCTCGGCTTCGGCGACCTCCCCTACCTCCTCGGGGACCTCGGCCAGCTCGACCGCCTGCAGCTCGCCTACCGGATCGACGGGGAAATCCGGCACTGGTTGCTCGACGAGTTCCAGGACACCAGCCGTACTCAGTGGAAGGTCCTCGCCCCCCTCATCGACGAACTCTTCCACGACGCCGACACCCCCCGCAGCTTCTACTGCGTGGGCGACCCGAAACAGTCGATCTACGGCTGGCGCGGCGGGGACCGCCGGCTCTTCGGGGAGATCAAGGAAAAGTACTCGCAGGAGGACTACCCGCGCCCACTCCGGCCCGAAACCCTCTCCCGCTCCTACCGCTGCGCGCCCGCGATCGTCACCTTCGTGAACGCCCTCTTCGGCGACCGCAAAGTACTCGCCCGCCTCAAGGAGGACGGCCCCGCCCTCGACTCCTGGACGGAGGACTGGACCCCGCAGGAGTCCGCGGTGGAGGGCTTGCGTGGCCGCGTGGAATGCCAGGGCGCGGCGGACGAGGAGGAGCGCGACCGGCAACTCGTTGCCGACCTCCGGGAACGCCGCGACTGGGAGCGCGGGACCGTCGGCCTCCTCTGCCGGACCAACGAGCATGCCGACCACTTCGCCCGCCTCCTCGGCCAGGAAGGCTTCCCGGTGGTACGCGACGGCAACCTCCGGCTCTCCCTCCACTTTCCCGCCGGCCGCCTCCTCACCGCTGCCTTCGCCTGCATGGTTCATCCCGGCGACACCGCCGAGCGCTTCGTGCTGGAGAACAGCGACCGCCAGCCGGCCCTTGCGGAAGCCTGCGAAGGCGCGATCACCGCCGGGAACCTCCGCGCCCTCTGGGATCCCGACCAGCCCGACCGCTTCTTCCGCGTCCTCGCCCGCTCCCTCGCCGCCCACGACCAGCTCTCCGCCCTCGAGCGGGTCGCCGTGCTCGCCCTCGGAGGCGAAGCCACGCGCGCCTGGCGCAAGGACCGCTCCCTCGAGGAGGTCCTCCACCGCCTGCGCGCCGCCGTCCTCCCCGCCCAAGGCACGCCGGGGCTCATCCAGGTCCTCACCATCCACCGCTCCAAAGGGCTCGAGTACGATACCGTCCTCCTCCCGGATCTCGGTGCCCCCAAGCGGAACCAGACCGGGCCCGACTTCTGGATCCGCGAGGACGGAGGGGAGATTCGCTCGGTGCTCCAGCGCCCCAAAAAGGAGGAGTGCGAGGCCTTCCCCGAGCTCGGGCAATGGCGGGAGCGCTACCAGTCCGAGGAAGTACTCGAGACCTACTGCACCGCCTATGTCGCCATGACCCGGGCCAGCCGGGAGCTGCGGGTTTACTTCACGGAAACCCGGTCGGGCCAAGGCAAGCAACGGGGACCCAGTGGCGTCAGCGCGTGGCTCCGGGCCGCCCATTTCCCCTCCCCGCCGGAAGAGGCGGCGGAGGGGGCTGGGGAAGAAACGGACGAGGCCCCCTTTCAACTCGTCCTCGGCGAGGATCCGCCGGCGGGAGTCGAGGAGGCGGTCACCCCGGCCGCCCCCGCCCCGCCAGCGCGCGTCCCGGCCGCCGGACCTCCGCCCCTGCCGCCCCGGCAGTCGCCCTCGACCGCCGCGCGCAGGGATCCCTTTGCCGGCTTCGCGGAAACGCCCGGCGAACCCGTCGCCGCCGGCCTCGCCTTCGGCAGCCGCGTCCACGAGGTCCTCGCCCGCCACGAGTGGCCGGTCGAGGAATTCCCCGCCCAGCCCACCGGCGACCGCGTACTCGACGACTACCTGCGCGCCGGCCTCGCCGCGCCCGCCCTCCGCGAAGCCCTCGACCGCCCACGGCCCACCCCCCTCGTCTGGAGGGAAAAGGCCTTCGAGGTTCTCCTCGACGGACGCTGGATCTCCGGCGTCTTCGACCGCGTCCACCTGCCCACCCGCTGGCGCGAGGACCCCGCGACGACCGTCGACCTCCTCGACTACAAGACCGATCGGGCCGAGGCCCTTGCCGAGGGCGTGCCCCAGGAATACCGCGACCAACTCGACCTCTATCGCCGCGCCCTCGCCCGCATCCTCGGGATCGGTACCGACCGCATCCGCGCCCGCCTCCTCTTCCTCGGCCTCGGACGCGTCGAGGAAGTCTGAAGCCCCCCGTGGCATCGGGGCTTCCCCGATGAAACGAACGCCCACGAGCCCCCCGCACCCCCAAGGCTCTCTTCATCGGGCAAGGCCCGATGCCACAAGTGCGTTCCCCGCTTTGGCTTTTCCCTGCACTCCATGCGGGCCAAGCCACCCCTGCTGGCCGAAGGCCATCCCTGTCCCGCGTGCTCTTCCCCCGTGGCATCGGGGCTTCCCCGATGAATCGAACGCCCACCAAACTCCCGCACCCCCAAGCCCCTCTTCATTGGGCAAGGCCCGATGCCACAAGGAGTGCCCCGCTTTGGCTTTTCCCTGCGCTCCCTGCTGGCGCAGCCTCCCCTGCTGGCCAAAGGCCATCCATGCCCCGCGTGCTC
>CAJXLM010000069.1 GCA_913056175.1 uncultured Opitutia bacterium
GGCGCACCGCGGGCGGTCCCCGTCGAGGAGGTCGACATCCCCCTCTGGGGCGCGCAGCCCTGGCGGCGGACCATGCTGAAGTAACAGCTTCGGAGTACTGGGGCTTCCGGTGGTTCCGGGGTTCGGGGGGTTCAGGGGGTCTTGGACGCATCCGGGGCGTTGCGGGCTCGCGGGCAGGGAACGGCTGCAGCCTGGCAGGAGAGTGGGCGGGGCCCGCGGCATCGGATGGGTTCGGGTTTTTGCGGGGAATTGAATCAGGCTGCGCGCTGCGGCGTTTTTCCGCGGGGCCTCGCGGCAGATCTCTGCCGCGCTTTTCCAGCGCTTGCCCGCCGTGCCTCACGGCACATCCATGCGGCGCCTTCCGGCGCTCCCATGTTGTGCTCCCGGCATATCCACGCTGCGCCTTTGGCGCTTTCCTGCCCTTCGGTCCGGGGAAGGTGGCGAGGGGATGGCGCTCGGCGGCGGGGGTCCCAGAAATCCCGCGGGCTCGGGTTGTCTTGGGGAATCCGGGGTATTGCGGCCTCGCGGTTATGGGAGCGCCTGCAGCGCGGCAGGGGAGTGGGCAAGGACCACGGCGGAGGAGCGTGCTGAGGCCGGCGGCAGGGGATGGGTTCGAGATTTTTCGGGGAACTCAACTATGGTTCGCCTTGTGGCGTTTCTCTGTCGGTCCTTTCGGCAGATTTCTGCCGCGCTTTCCAGCGCTTCCCTGCTGTTCCTCACGGCATATCCAAGTGGCGCCTTCCGGCGTTTCCATGCCGTGCCCCAAACCATCCATGCCACGCCTTGCGGCGCTTCTCTGAGGTTCGGCTCGGGGTGGTCGCGCGGGGCGGCGGGAGGGTTCGGTGTGTCGTGGGGTATCCGGGGCGTCGCGGGCTTGCGGGCATGGGAGAGCCTGTGGCGCGGCAGGGGAGTGGGCGGGGCCCGCAGCATGGAATGGGTTCGGTTTTTTTCGGTGGATTCAACCAGGCTGTGCCTTCCGGTACTCCCTTGCTGTGCCTCACGGCACATCCATGTCGCGCCTTCGGCGCTTCCCTGCCCTTCGGTCCGGGGAAGGTGGCGGTGGTGCGGGGCGGTGAGGTATCCGGGCTGGCTTTGGGGGTCAGGACGTCGCGGGCTTGCGGGCATGGGAACGCCTGCGGCGCAGCAGGGGAGTGGGCGGGGCCCACGGCAGGGGAGCGGGTGGGGGCCCGTGGCATAAGATGGATTCGGGTTTTTTGGGGATTCATCCCTGCTGCGCCTTCCGGCACATCCCTGCGGGGCTCCCGGCCATCCCTGCCGCGCCTGCGGCGCTTCCCTGCCCTCCCGCTTGGGGCGGGGGCAATTGCCTTTGTCTCCGCCACCCCGCTTATGGTTTCCTCGCGGTGTGCTTGCCTTTCTTCGCCAGTACTTCCCGTACTTCCGGGACTACCGGAAGCAATTCCTCTTCGGCTTCCTCGCGATGGCCGTGGCGGCTGGCTCGACCGCGGCGGTCGCTTATCTCGTCCGGCCCGTGCTCGACGACATCTTCATTGCGAAGAACGCGGCGATGCTGGCCGTGCTTCCCCTCCTCGTGATCGCCGCCTACGCCGGGAAGGGGCTGGGGACCTTTGCGCAGGTCTATTTCATCTCCTACGTCGGCAACGACATCATCCGGCGGCTCAAGGACCACTTCCTCGCGCATCTCCTCCGGCTGGACATGGCCTTCTTCAACCGGAACCGGGGCGGGGAGCTCATCAGCCGCATGGTGCACGACACCAACAAGGTCCAGCAGGCCGTCTCCGTGCACATCGCGAACTTCCTCCGCGAGGCCCTCACCGCCGCCGGGCTGATCGCGGTGGTGATTTACCAGAGCCCGAAGCTCGCGGTGATCGGGCTCGTCGTGCTCCCCCTCGCCTTCTGGCCCCTCTCCCTGCTCGCCCGCCGGATGAAGCGGATTTCCAAGCGCGTGCAGGAAAAGATGTCCGACATCATCGCCTCCCTCGGCGAGATCTTCAACAGCGTGGAGATCGTCAAGGCGAACAACACCGAGGCCCTCGAGCAGGAACGGGTGGCCGCCCACAACCGCGCCTTCTTCCGCTCGGAGATGAAGCGGGTGAAGACCGCGCAGTCGGTCAACCCCATGATGGAGCTGCTCGGGGCCTTCGCGGGGGCCGGGGTCATCGTGGTGGGCGGACAGTCGGTCATCTCCGGCGAGCTCACCGTGGGCGCCTTCTTCTCCTTCATGACCGCGCTCTTCATGCTCTACACCCCCATCCGGCAGATGAGCGCAATCCACAACAAATTCTACGAGGCCATCGCGGCCAACGAGCGGATCAACGGGTACATGGCCCTCCAGCCCGAAGTCGTCGACGGGTCCGCCGAGCTCGCCGAGCCCATCCGCTCCCTCGCCTACGAGGACGTCAGCCTGCGCTACACCGAGGAGTGGGCGCTCCACGGGGTCAGCACCACCCTGCGCGAGCGGGAGACCGTCGCCCTTGTCGGCCCCAGCGGCAGCGGCAAGAGCTCCTTCGTGAACCTGCTCCTCCGCTTCTTCGATCCCCAGGAGGGCCGGGTCCTCGTCAACGGGCGGGACCTGCGCGAGTTCCGCGTCCACTCCCTGCGCGCCCGCCTCGCCATCGTCACCCAGCGGGTCTACATCTTCGGGGACACCATTGCCGCGAACGTCGCCTACGGCCAGCCCCTCGATCCCGACCGGGTCGAGCGGGCCCTCCGCCATGCCCACGCCTGGGAGTTCGTCGAGCGTCTCCCCGCCGGCACCGACACCCTCCTCGACGAGAGCGGCACCAACCTCTCCGGCGGCCAGCGCCAGCGCATCGCCATCGCCCGCGCCCTCTACACGGACCCCGAGGTGCTCGTGATGGACGAGGCCACCAGCGCCCTCGACAACGAGTCCGAGCGCGCCATCACCCGGGCCCTCGAGGAGATCCGGCACGACCGCATCCTCATCCTCATCGCCCACCGCCCCGCCACCCTCCGGCTCGCCGACCGCATTCTCGTCTTCGAGGACGGCCACCTCGTCGGCGACGGTCCCGAGGACGAGCTCCTCGCCACCTGCGCCCCCTTCCAGCGCCTCCAAGAGCAACCCGCGATCCTACGGTAGCCCCCCGGGTCGACCCCCTGCAGCCCCGACCCTCTCCCTCTCGCCCGCACTTGCCGCCGCCCCCCTTTCCCCCGTCTGTTCCGTCCGCATGCCCGACCTGACCACTCCCCTCGGCCGCGCCCGGGCCCACGCCTACGCCCTCGTGGCCGAGCACGCCGGCATCAACCTCGTCTGGCGGAACCTGCACCGCCTCTCCGACCGCGCCTACCGGAGCAGCCAGCCCACCCCCGGCCAACTGCGCCGGCGCATCCGCCGCCTCGGACTGCGCACCGTCGTGTGCCTCCGCGGATTCTCCGAGGACAGCCCCCTCAGCCTCCTCGAGCGGGAGGTCTGCGCGAAGGAAGGCTGCGCGCTCGAGGTCTACAAGATGCACTCCCGCAAGATTCCCAGCGGCGCGATCATCCGTGGGGCCCGCGACCTCCTCGAGCGCATCGAGTACCCCGCCCTCTTCCATTGCAAGAGCGGGGCCGACCGGGTGGGGCTCTTCTCGACCCTCTACCTGCACTTCGAGGAGGGCGTCCCCCTCGCGGAGACCCGCCAGCTCCGCTTCTTCCCCTACGGCCACGTCAGCGGGGCCAAGGCCGGCCTCCTCGACCACTTCTTCGCCTGCTACCAAGCCGAGCACGCCGCCCACGGCACCCCCTTCCTCGAATGGGTCGACCGCATGGACCCGCAGGAGCTCCGCGACTCCTTCCGCCCGCACCCGCTCTGGTCCCTCGTCTTCGACAAAGTCCTCCAGCGCGAATAACCGTTCCCGCCAACCCTCCCGGCCGCCATCCCCGATTCCCGGCCGCCTCCCCCGATCCCCGCCCCCCGGCGCAAGCAGCCCTCCCCGCGGGTTCGACGCCGCGCCCTCGCTCCCCCTACCGTTTCTCCCATGATCAAACAGACCGCCACACCGCGCACCTCGTGGGTCGGCCCCGCCCTGACCGGCCTCCTCCTCGGGACCCTCACCGGGTTCACGCCCCTCCTCGAGCGGGAGGTCCTTTCGCCCCCGGCCGTCCGCACCCTCGGCTTTGGTCTCGGCACCACCTACTTTTCGGTGGGGCTGCTCGTCGGCCTCCTCCCCAACTTCCCCGGCTGGGATCGCTCCCGACTCGGCGGCGTCGCCTTCGGCGTGCTCATCGGGGCGCTCTACTCCGTGCCCGGGGCCATCTTCACGATGGTCCCGTACCCCCTCGCCCCCGACGCGCCCGAGTACTTCCGGGAGTTCGTCTCCGGTGGCGGGCGCGCCTTCGTGCTCACCCTCGGCTTCGGCGCGGTGGTCGGAGGCTTTGCCGGTTTCTTCCGGCGCCGTTTCGGGTCCCCCTAGTCGGGGGCCGGAGGACCCGCCGACTCCGCCGGCCCGTCCGCTGACCCCGCCGGCCCGTCCGGTGGCGCCGGCCGATCGCGCAGCAGGCTCGCCTGGACATGCAGGGAGCCCTCCGCGAAGGGAGGGAGGAGGATCACCACGAGGCGCTCGTCCTCGCCCAGCGGAATCCGGTCGGCGTAGGAGAGGCGCCAACGCTCCCGGAAGGGGGTACGGCACACGATCCGCCCGCCCCCGGCAAAAGGCACCGCCGGGCTGGCCCCGACCGGCAGGCGGAGCCCGTGGCGCTCCCCGTCCCCCTCCGCGGTCACCTCGCAGGCCAGCTCGAGCCCGGTGGCCCGGAAGAAGCGGACGTGCCCACGGGGAAACCCGGCGGTCCCGTCCCGCAGCGGCAACAGGCGCACGCCCCCGGGAGCCGCCTCCGACGGGAAAAAGAAAAGCAGCCAGCGGTCCTCGCCCCCATCCGCCGGCGTCCACGAAGCCACCGGATTCGCCCCGCGGGCCTCCTGCCGGCGGGCACTCCAGCGAAAGAACCGCAGCGGGAAGGGCCCCTCATAGCGGTACGGGGGCGATCGGCCGGTGGTGAAGAACTCGAGCGGCTGCCACCGCTCGACCCCGCCGTCCGGACCGTACACCGGGTAGGCGAGATCCCCGGGGGGCGCGGGTGCCACCACCGTGAACTCGACCGGCCCGGCCTCCCCCGCCGGTTGGGCGCTGGCCCCCGCGAGGAGTCCAGCCCCGCATCCCAGGATCACCCACCAGCGCATTTCAGCCCGGCCCCCGCGGCAGCACCCGATACTGCAGCACCCGGAAGGCCCGCCCCGGCCAGGCGGGTGCGCGGGCGACCTCGGCCGCGGAGCGGTCCCCGTCGCGGAGAAGGTCCACCGGCACCGGGATCCGCTGGACCAGCGCCTCTACCCGGTAGCCCCCCGCCCCGGCCTCCCCGGCCCGGGGCCTCCGGCCGGCGGTCGCCCGGATCCGGAAGGTGTCGCTGCGCGGGGTGAGGGCCGGCGCGAGGGTGTTGAGCAGGTCCGCCTGGGTCAGGTAGGCGGGGGAACCGCGATCGATGGCCGAGTCCGGGTAGACCGGGTCCCGGTAGAAGCTGGCCGACGCCCCGGCCCCCGCCGCCTCCGCGTCGAGCCGGGCCGCCGCGCCCTGCAGGGCTGCCTCGAGGAGGCTGCGCCCGCCGAAGGCGGCATCCCGGCCGAGGAACTCCTCCCACGAGCGGTAGGGCGCCCCCCGTTGCCGGAGGCGGTCCACGATCTCCGCGGCGATCGCCCGGAGGATGCGGTCGTCGTCCCGATCCCACCCACCGGGCCCCGATCCGTCCGCGGCGCGGGGCACCAGGGAGGTGACCGCATCGCGAAAGAATTGCCAGGGTGCCTCGCCATTGGGGTCCTCGCTCTCGGCGAGCTGGAAGTCGAGGACCTGCCCGAGCGTCTGCGGGAAACGGGTGAACGCGTAGGGAATCCGCCGGGCCACCCGCTCCCCGGCGGCCGGCCGTTCGTCGGCGAGCAGGTCCGGGTAGGGCGCGCGGACCTCCCACGGGACCGGGCGGCCGTCCGCTCGCTCCCGGTAGCCGAGCGAGGAGGAGGAGAGCAGGGCCACCCATGCCTCCTCGGAGGTGGAGTGAAAGTTGAAGGGGGCCCGCACGAGGAGACGGGCGGCGCGGTCCGCCCCCGCCACGCGGGCGCCTGGCGGTGGGGTCGTCTTGTCCGGGAGCCTCCAGGCGACAAGGCGCGGATGGGGCACGATCCCCGCGAGCGGTCCCTCCGGCTCCGTCCAGTCCGCCTGCATCCCGCTCAGGAAGAAGCGGTCGAACCAGCCGTTGAGTTCCCCGCCCCAGGAATTCCCCACCGCGTAGGGGGGCCGCCCGGCGACCTGCAAGTGCTGCAGACTCCCCAGCGAGAGCGGGGGCTGCTGGGGCAGCTCGAAGAGCGGCTTGTCCGCCCGGTTGGAGATCGCCTCGAGGCTGCGGGAGCTGGCCCATGTCCGGTTGAGGAGGAAGGCCGGGTCCTCGGCCGCCCGGGTGGGGTGGTTGGTCTCGGGCGCTCCCCGGTAGCGGTCGGGCCGCAGGCCGTGGGCGCTGTTCGGGACGTACCGACCGGCGGCCCCGAAGGTGGGCCGCGGGCTCCTCGGGTCCTGCACCCCGGCCCCCGCCAGCCAGGCGGCCGGGTCGACGGCGAGGTGGCCGCGCTCCTTCAGCCGGAGCTGGAAGCCGAAGTTGTTCTCGCCTTCCCAGTCGCCCGGGTCCCTCCTCCACCCGCTGTTCATCGGGTCGAAGCGGACCCCCTCCCAGCGTACGAGGGAGCGGCCCGTGTCGGCGAAGCGGAGGTCGATCCCCAGCTCGAGCGCCTCCGCCCGGAACCGGATTTCCTGCTGGTCGAGTCCCGGACTCGCCGGGAAACGGACGCCGGGCCGACTCTCCTGCCAGCGCGAGCGACTCGCATCCTTCACATGGAAAAAGGCGTGGCCCGTGCCCACCCCGGCGTTGGTGCCCTCGTTGTCCGGACCCCCGTAGTAGAGGAAGCGGCCCGGCCCGAGGGCGCGCTCGTCGAAGGATTTCCCTTCGCCAGCGGGCTGGTAGGCGTAGGGCGAGGACCGCTGGATGCGGTGGCCGTAGCGCACCGTGAAGGGGTCCCCGTACCACTCGCCGAGAGGCAGGCGCGACTCTCCCAGCGGGGTGCCGTCCGCGGCCTGGTGGAGGACGGTCACCTCCGGGAAGCCCCCGATGGCCACCTCCAGTTCCCGGTGGCGGAGAGGCGCCGTGTAGGGGTTCCAGAACTCCGTGAACATCCGCAGGTGCGATTCCACCGGGCTGCCCGCCCCGCCCTCCGGCGCGATTCCCCAGTGCACCGCGAGGTCCGTGAGTACCGGGAGCACCGAAAAGAGCGGGGTCCCCTCCCGGACCCCCCCTGCCCCCGCGGGCGCCGGGACCGGGGCGATCATCCGCAGGGAGCGCCGTCGGTCCTCCTCCGTCGCCACCACCCCACCCGGCTGCCCCGGCCCGACCAGGTACTCCAGCCCCAGAAAGGCCTCCACCGCGGGGCCGAGCAGACCCGGCTCCGCGGACAGGTCGCGCCGCAGGCCGCCGCCGGCCACATCCGCGAGGACCCCGTAGGAAACCGGGCTCAGGTCGTGCCAGAGGGCCCCGAGCTGTTCCCGGTCCTGGTAGCCCGCCCAGCGGTAGGCGGACAGGTCCACCGCCACCCGCTCCCTCACCGCCCGGTCCTCCGCCGACCCGAACCGGAGCCGGGGCCGGCCGTCCGCCCCTGTCAGCAGAAAGTCCCCGGCCATCCCACCCGGCACCAACTGGCCGAGGCGGGCGCGCTGCCAGGCGGGAAGGCCCGGCAACCAGTCCTCCCGCCCGGACCCCTCGAGGGTCGGGTCGGCGGTCGCGAGGTTCGCGGCGACCCCGAGGTCTCCCACCCACCAGCCCATCGCCCGCTCGCCCCCGCGGTCCCCCGTCCCCACGGGAACCGCCTCGACCGCCACCGGCGCGGTGGTGGCCGCGTCGGCGGGCGGACCGGCGAGCCGGAAGGAGGGGCCCGCTCCCGGCGAGCGGGGATCCGGCGCGCCCTCCCCCGAGACCAGCCAGACGGGTTCGGCCGCGTCGGAGTCGGTCCTCCACACCCCGGTCCACTCCCGGGCGCCCTCCGGCACGACCCCACCGAGGAGATCCGCCCGGGCGGTCACCCGCCGGTCCGGGCCGGCCCGCCGCTGGAGCTCGCCGAGGGCCTCGGCGACCGCCACCCGCGCGGTCTCCCGCTCCACCGCCAACCGGGCGCGCTGCTCCGCGAGCGCCAGCGCCAACCGCAGTTGCCCCGCCAGCAGGACCACCGTCATCACCACGAGGGCCATCAGCAGGAGCGTCAGCACGAGGACAAATCCCTCCCTCCGCTCCGGCTCCCCGGCCGGGCGGCCCCCTCGCCCTCGTCCGCCACTGCCCACCCAACGCACAAGCACCATCCTGCCCACTAAGTTCCGTAGGTAAAGTACGAATCCCCCTTTCATTGATCCACCACCCCTCCCTCCGGCATTCCCTAAAGCCCCGTGAGGCCCCTCCCCGGTCCCGCGAGGCCTCCACCCCGCAGCTCCCCGCGGATCCCCCCGCGCGCCCCGCCGACCGCTCCGCCACCCGAAAAGAACCACCTCCGCGCCGCGCCTTCCCGAACCTCCGCGCCTTCCCGAACCTCCGCGCCTTCCCCCTTCCCTTCTCCCTTCCTCCCCGCCCCGCACCACCCCGCACCGCCCCTCCCAGCACCGCACAGCCCCGCACCGCCCCGACCGCCG
>CAJXLM010000070.1 GCA_913056175.1 uncultured Opitutia bacterium
ACTTTGAGGTGACCCAGACGGCGGGCAGCTACAACACCCCCGATGTGACGACCGCAACCACGGTCACGGCCAACCTCACGGCGGGCGATTTTACCGGGATTGCCGGGGCCGATCCCGACAATTACTCCTTCGCCACCACGGCGAACGGGCCGGGCGAGATCACTGCGCGGCCGCTTACCGTTACGGCCGGGGACCAGGAGAAAGTGTACGGGGACAGTTTCACGCTGGGGGACACCGCCTTCACCGTGGCGGCGGCGACGGCGGACACCGGGCTGGTCGCCGGCGAAGGTGTGTCCACCGTCAACCTCGCCAGTGCTGCCACCGCCGCAACGGCGGACGCCGGGGACTACCCGGTCACCGCGGACTCGGTGACCTCCGGTTCCGGTGGGTTCACCTCGAGCAACTACGCGATCACCTTCAACGACGGCACCTTCACGGTGAATCCGCGGCCGGTCAGCGTCGACATCGCGGGGAATCCCACGAAAACCTACGACGGCACGGAGGCGGCGACGCTCAATGCCTCGAACTTCAGCCTGTCCAATCTTGTCTTCGGGGAGGACTTTGAGGTGACCCAGACGGCGGGCAGCTACAACACCCCCGATGTGACGACCGCAACCACGGTCACGGCCAACCTCGCGGCGGGCGATTTTACCGCGATTGCCGGGGCCGATCCCGACAATTACTCCTTTGCCACTAAGGCGAACGGGCCGGGCGAGATCGACCCCAGACCGCTGACGGTGAAGATCGTAGGCGATCCCACCAAGGACTTTGATGGCTCGGCCGCCGCGACCCTTGCACCCGGAAATTTCTCTGTAGGCAATACGGTGGCTGGACAGGGATTCACCATCAATCAGTCCTCGGGGAGCTATGCCTCGCTCGGCCCGGTTACGGGGATTGAAGTTACGGCTGGATTAAGCGCCGGAGACTTTGCGAGCATCAACCCGAGTTCCCTTCCCGGCAACTACAGCTTCCCCAGTTCTGCCAGTGGACCCGGGACCATCGTGGCCCTGCCACCAACGCCGCCGACGCCGCCAACGCCACCGACGCCACCGGAACCAGGCCCGACACCACCATCGCCAACGCCCCCAGAGCCCGTTCCGACTCTTCCGGCCCCAGAGAAGGGACCCCTCTCGACTCTGGATCCTTGCGACCTGCAAAAACCCGCAGAGCCCGACGGTTTCTTTTTCCGCAACGACCAGGTCGCGGAAGTGGAGGTCCTGACGGCTGGAGAAACCGTCCTGATCGAGATGGGACCCGACCTCTTTCTTCACACCAACCCGAAGGAAACCATCCGCTTTCGGGTCCAGACTCTCGAGGAGAATGGCGATGTGTCGGAGGGAACTCCCGACTGGCTCAATTTCCAAGCGCCCACAGGGGTCGGGGATGCGGGTCGATTCTCCGGTGTGGCTTCTTCGGTGGAGTCGGTGGACCGCTTCTCGCTTTTGGTAACGGCCACGGACTGTGTGAATAATGGGTCTCTCGTGGAAATCCCCATCGATCTCCTTCCCCTGTAGAGGATCTCGAGAACCGTGAGTGTGGAGCGGCAAAGGATCGTCCTTGTTGTCCTGACAGCCACCAGCCTGATGGTTGGACCGAGCGCCATGGCTTCCCTTCTTCCGATTCCTTATCCGTTCTGCGCCGTTGGGATCTTGTGCATCGCTATTCCAAGCCGTGAGATTTGGGAGGCTGGACTGACTTCGACACTCAGGCAGGGGACGACCGGGCCGATGTTTTTGGGGGTGATTGTGATCCTGGTAGCTCAGCTTGGCCAGAATCGCTTCTTTCCGTTCTTCGGGGATCTTCTTCATCGTTTCGATTAGGCCCGCCCTTGGCCTTGGGTTGGTCTTCACATTGCCTGTCGATTCTCTCCCCGCCAGGCAGGGCGGCTCCACCGATGGTAGAGGACCCTCCCGAGGGCGAGAGCCCCGGCCAGGGTGCCGGAGGCGGTGGGCTCGGGGATCGCGGTCACGCTGAGATTGTCGAAGGACTGCAACTCGTCGTCCGCATGGTTGGTCATGCCGATGAGGAGGTGGGCCGTGGTCGAGGAGCCGAGGACGCTGCTGCCAATCGTCCGGGTAAACGGTTGGAGCGCCGGGCTGAGCGCCTGGTCGCCGAAGTGCAGTCCGCCACTCTCTACGGAGGAGGTAAAGAGGGAATGGGTCGGAGTGCCGGAGTCCCCGCCGGAGAGTAGGAGGGAGACGTCGAATACGTCGCCGCCGGTCTGGTCGCGGGGCTCGAAGGTGCCCTCCGCGGCGGCCTGGAACTGGAAGAGGAGGTTCTGGTTGCCGAGGGAACCGAGCCCGATTTCCGGACTGGTCCAGGTCACGAGTTTTTCGCCGTCGGTGTAATCGGCGTCGACATCCCGGGCTTGGAAGAACGGATTGCCGCTGGCCGCGACGACCGCGAAATAGTCGTTGTCGTCGGCGAAGGTGCCGTCGCTGGTATCGATCGTCCAGGAGACGCCTGTGAGGTCCGTCGAGGTTCCGATCCGGCCTTGGCCTCCTCCCCGGCGAAGTCCTCCTGGTAGAGGGCGGTCTGGGCCTGGGTTTGCGGGAAACCAAGGGTGAGGGCGAGCGCGCGCCCGAGGAGGGGAAGGGGGCGGGACAACGGCATCGGGAGAGGGGAGGGGGAATGGAACCGGGATCCTGTGGGAGGATACGGCACGCAGTCGGGGGCCGGGAAGGTCCCTACGGAGGGGAATTTTGAACTCTTTCCGAAAGAGAGGAGGGCCCAACAGGGAGAGGCTGCGCGAGGCGGGCGGGCGCTGAGGGGCGCGCGGAGTGCCGCTTCGCCTACCCTCTTCGGGGGACTTCCCATCCTTGGTGCAATCGTTTAAAGTTTCCGAGGATGGTGGAGGATGCGCTTAGCTCCGTTGCTCCGGGCCGCGAGACGACCCGGCCCTCCTCTCTTCGGTGTGTGGTCGTGGAGGACGAGGGCTTGTTCCTGGAATTGCTGGGGCGCATGCTGCTGATGCGGGGCGGTCTCGAGGTCGTCGGTACGGCGAAGACGGCTCTTCGGGGGAAACGGATGTGCCGGAAGCTTCGCCCGGATTTGCTGGTCGTCGATTGGGTGCTGCCGGATGGGGACGGGCTAGGCGTGGCCCGCCATCTGCTGGAGTACCACGAGGGGGCCAAGGTCATCCTGGTGACGGGCCATGCGAGTGAATTTGTCTGTCCGGACTGGTTGGATCCGGCCCTGCATGCGGTGGTGAGCAAGGACGCCTCCTTCCAGGTGCTCCATGAGGAGCTGGCCGAACTGGTGCCCATGCCAGCAATGGGGGGTGCGGCCTTCCGGGTTCCCGAAGGGGCACTCTCGGGGAGGGAGTCGGAAATCTTTGCAATGGTCGGCGAGGGAATGACCACGCGGGGCATCGCCGCCGAGCTCGGGTTGTCGGCACACACGGTGCAGACCTACCGCAAGCGAGTCGCCCAGAAGCTGGGGACGATGGGGCCCGAGATCACCTACCGCGCCATGCGCGAGCGTGGCAGCGCCGAGCCGGCCCGTCGGGAATGAGTGCCGACATCGCGGGCGGGGGCCACCAGTCGCCGGAACCGCCGAAGGGGGCGGAGGGCTGGGGCCGGAGGCTCGCGGAGGTGGTGGTCCTCGCGATTCTTGCGGTCCTCCTGAATCTCGGGGCCCCGACCTTTTTTCTCGATACCCAGGTCATGCTGGGGGGAAGCCTCGCCGTCTACGCCCTCCTCCGGTTCGGGTGGATTGGCTTGGTGGTGGGCCTCGCCTCGCTGGCGGTCACCTGGTTTCGCTGGGGTCATCCCATCGGGCTGATGGTGGGGATGCTCTTCTTCCTCTGCCTGGCGGTCTACCTGGGCACGGGGGATGGGGGGGCGCGGGCCCGCCGGGAGAACGGTAACATCGTTCTCGTCGCCTTTGCCTTCTGGCTGGTGGGTGGGGCGGTCTTCGAGACGCTCCTGTTCCACCGTTGGTTCGACTTGCCTCTGGGCCGGGCTCTCGGGCTGGGGTTGAAGGAGGCGGTGACCGGGGCCCTCCAGGCAACCCTTGGCTTCACGCTCTACATGGGTGGGCGATACTGGGGGAGGCGGTCCGGGGCTCCGGCTCCCTCGCTGCGCGGGCTCGTCTTCGCGCTCGTCCTCGTGTTGCTGGCGGTCCCGGGTTTCAGTGTAGCGCTGTTCCTCTCCCACCAGATCCGCGACGTGATGATCGGGGGGCAGCTCGAGAGGATGGAGGGGGTCGCGCGCCTCGCCGGGGGAACGCGGTTGCCGGAGGGGCAGGAGCGGGAATTCCTCCGGGACATCGGCCGGGATTGGGACGTGGAGCTTTCCGTGGTGGAGCCTTCGGGAAGGAGGTTCGCCACGGATCGGGCTCTCTTCGCGGAGTTGGGGGACCGGGAAGCCGAGGAGGGGATCACCGAGGCGCGGGGAGGAACCCTCGGGGTTTCCCGGCCCCCCGCGTCCACCCCAGTCCTCCGGGAGAATCGGCAATCGTTCCTGGTCTTCCGCCACCGGGTCGCCGCTGGGCCGGGCAACCCGGGCGGGACCCTCGTGGTCGTCGCCGAGCCTTTCTTCCGCCTGCTCGACCGCAATGACCTGCGCCTCTCCGTCCCCTTGTTCGGTTCGCTGCTGGGCCTCCTGGGGGTGGGTGCTCTCGTCGGTGCCCGGATAGGCGCAGTGGTGGCAGGCGGGGTCGGCCGATGGACCCGGACGGTCGAGCGGGACGTGGGCAAGGATGCGGTCGACCCGATCCGGGCGGACGAGCGGGTTGCCGAATTCCAGCAGCTCGGGGAGGCCGTCGGTCTCCTCCAGCTTTCCCTGCGCCGGGCGGTCGAGGAGGAGAAAAAGGCCAAGGAGGAGATGACCCTGATCCTGAATCACCTGCCGATCGGGGTATCGGTCTACTCGTTGGAGCCGGGAGAGGAAATCAAGTTCCTCAACGATGAATTCCTCCGCATGCTCGGCTATGCCCGGGAAGACCTCCCCGACTTGGCGACATGGTGGAGGCTTGCCTATCCGGAGGAAGCCTACCGGGAGCATGTCCGGGTCCAGTGGGAGGAGAAGATCGAACGGGCCCGGCAGAGCCTCGGCTCGGTGGAGAGCGCCGAGTTCAAGGTCACGGCGAAGGACGGACGCGAACTCGAGGTGTTGTTCCGCGCGGTGGTCGCGGGGCGGAGGATCTTTGTGGCGCAAACCGACATCAGTGAGCTGCGCCGTACGCAACGAGCCCTCTCCAGTGCCCGCCGGGAACTGGAGAGGGTCGCCTACGAACTGACCGAGAACATCCCGGTGGGGACGTATACCATGGTCCAGCCGGCTTCCGGCGGGATGGCCTTCTTCAGTTTCATGAGCACCCGCTTCCTTGAGTTGACGGGGTTGGAGAGGGAGGAGGCGGCCAGCGACCCGATGAAGGGCTTTGCCTGTGTTCACCCTGAAGATTTCGACGAGTGGGTCCGGAAGAACCAGTACGTCTTTGAGCATCGCATGCCCTTCTGTGAGGAGTGCCGGGTCGTGGTGAAGGGCAAGGTGCGCTGGATCATCGCCGAGTCGGTCCCGCGGGAGCTGCCGGATGGATCCGTGGTCTGGGAGGGAGTCCTTCAGGACATCACCGCCCGGAAGCTCG
Source organism: uncultured Opitutia bacterium (assembly GCA_913056175.1). Taxonomy (GTDB): domain Bacteria; phylum Verrucomicrobiota; class Verrucomicrobiia; order Opitutales; family Puniceicoccaceae; genus CAJXLM01. The sequence goes on from CAJXLM010000070.1 coordinate 5,590, forward strand.
CCGAGGAAAAACTGGCCGAGAGCGAGAGCCGCTACCGAAGCTTTTTCCACATGCCTCTCGTGGGCACGGCCATTCTTACCGCGGGGGAAGACTGGTTCGCCTTCAACGAACAGACGCTCCAGATCCTCGGCCGCACGCGCGAGGAGCTGCCGTCCGTGCCCTGGCCGCAGATCGTTCACCCGGAGGACCGCCCGCGGGACCGCGAACAGACCGAGAAAATGCGCCGGGGAGAATCCGAGGGCTCCACGGAGGAAGTGCGCATTCAGAGGGGGGACGGTCGCATCGCCTATGTGCTCGTCTCCAAGGGCTATGGACCCTCCGACTCCACGGGCGCCGTCCATTTCTATGTGAACCTGCTGGACATCACCGAACGACACCGGTTCCAGGAGGAACTCAATCAGAAGCTTCGCAGCAGCCTGGACGCGGCCGCGATGGCCCATGAGATCAGCCAGCCTCTCAGCAGGATCCTCATGCGGGCGCACCTCGACCTGGACAACGCCGGGGAACGGGACCGCGGGCCGTTGCTTTCCCTGATCGAGGATGCCGAAGACGTAGTTGCCGGTATCGAGCGCATGAAGATGCTGCTGCGGAATGTGAAAACCGTCCACGAGCGGGTGATCCTTCTCGATGTCGTCCGCAGCAGCTTTCACCAGGTGAGGAAACAGCTGCGGAATACGGGTGTGGAAATCTCCCTCGAGGGTGGTGAGAACCGCGAGGCGACGGTCGTTTCCGGGGATGCCGTGCAGTTGCAGATGGTGTTCACCAACCTGTTGAAGAACGCGATCGATGCGATCGCGATGAAGGGTGGGGAGACCCGGCGCATTGCCATCCGCATCGAGGGGAGGGCGGCGACGGTACGTGTGACGGTGGCCGACAGCGGGGTGGGTTGGCCGGGCGGCAAACTCGAGGACTTCCTCCTCAAAAGCAGTAAGCCGAAGGGTTCCGGAATCGGGCTCTACATCGTGCAGACAGCCCTCGGGCACCACGGGGCCACCATCGAGGTCGGTGAGTCGGAATGGGGTGGGGCGGAATTTACGCTCTGCTTTCCTTGCCGTCCCGTAGACGCCATCCCTCTGCTGGCTACCGAGGCACCGCGTACGCTGTAGGGGGAGACCTGCGGGCGGTGCGGGGAGGCTCGGGCTCCCGTCCAAAGTCGAGCCCGATCACCGGTCGCTCCATTGGCGCCCGGTGATCGGGCAGGGGTCGCTGCCATCCATGGTCGCTGCACCAGGTTGCCTCCAACGGGCCCATGGCGGCCGCCGATGGGCTTCTTGCCAAGCCCGGGCTGGAAGCAGGGACCGGGGAGGACTCTCCCGTTCGAAGAGGAGGAGGGGTCCACGCTCGGGGCTCCAACCTCAGGGGCGGACGCCCTTCGAGGGCTTGCCGGAGACGGGCGCCCTTACTTGGCTCGGCGTCGGCTTCCCGAAAAATGAATTCCGTTGCCCCACCGAAAACGGAGGAGACCGGCAGTCGGAAGCGAGCCCGGGGAAAGGGTCGGCGAGGGGAGGGGAGTCCTCCCCAACCCCGCTCGCTCCCACGATGCGGAAAAGGACGGCCGGTGCCGGGACACAAACTCCGCGGCCGAAACACGAACCCCGGCATGAGAGGCCTTGACTGGGGCCTCCGGAAAATACCAGCGCCCCAACCCCATCTTCGGCCCCGTGAGGTCCCCGTCTGCCCAACCGTCCCACCCGCGCCACCCTGCCCACACAAGGATCACCGAACCCTTTCCTCCCCCGGCCATCTCCAACAACCGAACCCGTCCGCCACAGCCACCCCAAAGAAATCACCTCTTTTCCGGGACCGGAAAACCTGCAAACAGCAAACTTCCGACCGTTTCCTCTGCTAAAAGCAAATTCAAGGATCCTACCTTTCGATTGCCCGTCGAAGCCAGGACCTTCCCGAACGGAAGCCGGCTTCCCGGCGAAGGGGGAAGAGGGGCTGAGGGAGGCCGGGAGCCGACGGGCTCCCGGAAACGGTCGGACAACAAAACCACGACCCCCTTCGGTTCGGTATCGTCCTTCACAATCCCCGGGTCCTCCACAATCCCCGGAATTTGCCACCAACCCGCCCCGCAGGATCCGCACTCCCCACAGCCCGCCGGCGACAACTCCCAACTCACCGATCCCCCCTCACCCCTATCCCCAAGCCCCCCTCCCACCACGACCCACCTCACCGCCTCCTCCTCTTTGAAGCCAAGAGCGGATACCGCTTCCCCCCACCCCCAGACTTCCTCCGGGTAAAAACCGCACGCCCCAGCATTTTTCATGGAGGCAGATTCTGAGGGACAGAGCTTTATAAGCACCTTTCTTACCCAGTGCCTTTGGAAGGAAAAAAGTCCGCCCAACGATGGCTCGAGAAGGTCCGGCGAGGTGGGCGAGGATGGAGGGCGAGCCGGGGGAGGGAGCTTGGCGGCCGAAAATCGGGAGGGGGACGCGGCCCGGACAAACGGGGCGTCCTGCCGTGGGGCGGCTTCGGATGTTGTTTGACTCGCTGGTGCGGGTGGAGGTGGTGGGAGGGGGGCCGTTGGCGATTCTTTCGGAGCTCGGCCCGCTCGGCTCAGGGCGATCTTCGTCTTCGCCGGAGGGGGCGGGCGGTGCGGAGGTGGTGGGGAGCCTCCTCGGCGAGGGTGCGCAGGGGGACGGAGGAGTCGTAGCCGCGCCAGCGGCGGCAGTGGTGGGCGACGAACTTTTCGCTCCCCACGATCATGCCGCGTTCCATCTGCTCGACAAAGTCCCACCACTCGGACCGGCGGGCGTGCACGTCGAGATTCACCGTCGGGGTGAGACCGGTGGCCAGCAGGTCGAAGAGGGCCCGGCGGAGCGGACGCAACCGCTCCGCCCACGCGGAAGGGAGCTTCCGGCGGGCCTCCTCCGGCGTGAGGCTCCGCTGCCAGGGCCAGTCCTCCGGATGGGCGGCGCTGCCCGCCCGCACGGGGGCGGTCCGCACGAAGGCCC
>CAJXLM010000071.1 GCA_913056175.1 uncultured Opitutia bacterium
GGGGGGGGAGAAAGCTGCGCTTCTGCGGGGGAGGTGCTGGGCGCTGTGGTGGGGTAATGGGGCTGGGGAGGGGCGCTGCGGAGGTGGAGGGGGTGCGCGGGGCTTTGCGGTGTCGCTGTTCGGCCTCCTTTTGTCGGCTGCTACAGCGGTCTCGGGGCCTTCGTGCCAAGGAGGTGGTCTTGGTCCTTGTTATTGGTCTCCCGCCCCCTGACCCCCGACCCCCGACCCCCGACCCCTGACTCCCGACTCCTGATTCCCGGCTCCCGACTCCCGACCCCGGGTTCGTGGAGGTGTTTGGCGATTTCCGGTGGTGCCGCTGGCCCTGCCCCTGTCGGCCGCGACCGAGGGTTGGGCTCGGGGAGCTTTCTGCGGGTTTGGAATCGGTTTTGGTCCCTTGCTCCTTGTTTTATTTGTTGTCCCTTGTGCTGTGCTTCCTGTCACTATATTCCAGCCAGTGTCCACTCGGCCTTGCCGGCGTGCCTTGCTTCTGGCGGTGCTGGGCGGAGGGAGTTGCTTTCTTGGCTTGGACTTCCGGGGCGGTTCGGGCAGGAAGGGGGACGGAGTTTTCCGGGATGCCGCGCTGGTACTACGAACGACCGCCCACCGAGGCCGACCCTACGGAGCAGCGGGTGGCGCAGGTGTTGGATCAGCTGGGGGAGGGCTGGTGGATCCGCTGGGGATTCTACTACTCGGCCACGGGCGACCCCCAGGCACTCGACCGGGAGGGGGATTTCATCGTGCTCGGGCCGGACGGGCGGGTGCTCGTGCTGGAGGTGAAGGGCGGGCCCCTCGCGCATTTCCCGCCGACCGGGTACTACCAGGGGAATCCGGAGCACCCCCTCGGACAGCTCCACGCGGAGTGGCAGGCGGTGCTCGGGTGGCTACAGGAGGCGGCGCAGGGGGCGACTCTCCCCTATGTGGCCCGGGCCCTCTGCCTGCCGAATGTCCCCCTCGGAAGCCAGGAGGACTTGCGGCGGCGCTTTGGCGAGGATTTCTTCGTCTTCGCGCAGGACCTCGAGAATTTCCCGGGCTGGTGGAGTCGGCAGGTGGCGCGCCACGCGCAGTATTGCCAGGAGCCCGAGGCCCTCTTCCGCCGGGCGATCGTACCCGGGCTCGAGCGGCGGGCCATCCGGGACTTCCTCCGCCGGACGGACAAGCTGTTCCAGCGCTACGCGCGGGACCAGGCGGCGCTGCTCGACCTCGTAGCGGGCAATCGTCAGCTGCTCGTGGAGGGCGGGGCCGGCACGGGCAAGACCTTCCTGGCGGTGGAGCAGGCCTGCCGGTGGGCGGAGGAGGACGGGGAGGACGGGGCGGGACGTCGCGTGTTGTTCCTCGTCTATCACCTCGCCCTCGTGGAGGCGGTGCGGGCGCTGCTCGCGGCCCGGCCCCTCGCGCGGGGATCGGTGGAGGTGCGCGGTTGGCAGGAGTGGATGGAGGGAATCCTCGCGGCGCACGGGCTCGACCCGGAGATGCCGGAGGAGCGGGAGGAGCAGACCGTGTACTTCCGCGAAGTGCTCCCCGACCTCGTCCGCGAGTGCCTCGCGGATCCCCCGGACGACTACCGCTACGACGCGCTCGTGGTCGACGAGGCCCAGGACCACGACACGGCCCACGACCATGCCGTCGCCGACGGGGAGGGTCCCGGCTGGTGGTCCTCGTACTTCCGCACGCTGCGGGAGGGTGCCAACGCGCGCATGGCCCTGTTCTACGACGGCGGGCAGCGTCCGCTCTTCCGGGCGGACGGGGAATTCTCGGCGGAACGGCTCCGGGAGGCCCTCCCGCGGGGCGTCCACCTGCGCCTCCGCCGCAACCTGCGCTACACCCGGCCGATCCTCGAGTACCTGCAGTCCCTGCAAGCCCCGGGCACCGCGACCCTGCGGGAGGGGGTGGCCGCGCATCCGGAGGCGCCGGAAGGGCCGGAGGTGCGCGTGGTGGAGGCGGTGCCGCCCGAGCGAACCGGCGCGGCGGTGGCCGACCTGCTGCGGGAATGGCGGGCGCAGGGGATCTGCGAGCCGGGGGAGGTCCTCGTGGTCGGTCCGCACCGCTTCGAGAATTCCTCGCTGGCGGTCCACGGAATCCCCGGGGAGAACGATCTCCCGCCGGTGCGGGCGTGGACGGGCAATCAGGACGGGGAGAACGAGCAGGGCAACCACGGAGCCGCCGGCCCGGTCTATCTCAACTCGTACCGGGCGAAGGGCTGCGAATCGCTCGCGGTCATCGTGGTTGACTACGAATCCTTTGCGGCCCTGGCCGCGCGAGAGGAGGGGGAGGGGAACGAGGGAATCTGGACCGAGGGCTTCTTCCTCGCGGCCACGCGCGCTCGCCAAGTGCTCGCGGTGGTGGAGCGGGCCCCTCCTGGCTGAGAGCCTGCGGCCGCATGGATCGCATGGGTGCATGGGTTGCATGGGTTGGGGGCGCTGCGTGCCGGTGGGGGAAGCTGCGCTTCCGCGCGGGGGGGCGGTGAGTTTTTGAGGGGCGTAGCGGGGGGTAGGCGGGCGTGCGGGGTGCTTTGTGGTCTTTGGTCGGCGGCTACCAGGGGGCATGGGCGCTTGGGTTGGGGGCGCTGGGCGCGGGTGGGGAGAAAGGTGCGCTTCCGCGCGGGGGTAGGCGGTGTGGGTTTGAGGGGCGTAGTGGGGGTGGGAGGGCGGTTGGGTGCTTTGTGGTGTCGCTGGCTGGTCTCCTTTGGTCGGCGGCTACGGGCGGCGATCGGTGTTCGGTCCCAGTTGCGTGGCGTGGGGGTGGGTGGTGGGGTCTTGGGGCGGGTCGCCGTGGTCCTTACGGGGTGGCGAGGCGGTAGAAGACGGGGGTTTCGGATTCCTTGCGGTGGGTGGTGTGGGCGCCCTGGACGATTTCCACGGGGGTGAGGGTGGTCCAGTTCTGGAGGTCGGTGGAGCGCTGCAGGAGGTGGCGGCCGTTGCCCTGCGCCTCGAGGAAGACCTGGAGCAAGCCGGAGTCGAGGGGGTCGCGGGCAGTGCGGATGCCGAGCTGGACCGCGGTGCCGGAAGCGAGGAGTGAGGACTGGAGGGAGCGGAGGGCTTCCGCCGCGATGATCTCGTGGCCGGTGGTGGAGGGGTGCACGCCGTCGGAGAGGAGGAAGCGCGCGGCGAGGACGGAGGGATCGGCACCGTCCGGGGTCGGGGTGGAGGGGGGCTCGGCGAGCTGGTACTGGGCGAAGTCCTGCTCGAGTTCCGCCTGGAGGGCGGGAGAGTCGAAGAGGACGATGCGAAGGTTCTCGGTTTGCGCGAGCATCCCGGCCCGGACCTCCTCGATGGCGGCATTGACGGAGGCGGCGTAGGCGGTGGCGGCCTCCGTCTGGTAGTCGGGGAGCAGCCCGTAGTCGGGCACATAGGGCCAGAGGATCGTGGTGGCCCCGAGATCGACCAAGCCCTGGAGGATCGTGGTGTAGCGCTCCTTGAGGGTTCCTGCGGGAAGGGGTGCGGCCGGGTTCTCGAGGAAATCATTCCCGCCGATCCAGAGGGTGACGAGGTCGTCGGCGTTGAATCCGCCGTGCTCCGCGAAGAACGTCTGGACCTGGGCGGCGGCGCTGGGTGGCTCGCTGTCATCGTCGGGAAAACCCGTCACCGCGCCCCCGTAGGCGTAGTTGAACCCGCCCTGGAGCGAGGGGATCGAGCGGCCCAGCCCGAGGTAGCCGGACAGGGCATCGACCCAGGTGGTATCGCCATCGGAGGAGATCCCGTTGTTGCCGCGGTCGGAGAGGGAATCGCCGAAGGAGACGATCCGGCCGAAGGAGGGGGTCCCCGCGGGCGCTGGCACCGTGCCGCCGAACGAGGCGATGGTCTCGGTGAGGGCTGCGGAGACCGCCCCGCTCACCGGGAGCGGGGTGGAGCCGGCGGCCCCGCGCTGGACGAAGGCGAGCATCCGCTCGTAGTCGCCGAGATTGGCGCTGGAGCCGCCCGCTCCCCCGACCAGGTTGCCCTGCAGCTCGATCCCGGCGACCCCCTGGTCGTTGCCGTCGGCGACGAAGGTGCCGTTGTCGGTGCTGCCGAGGACCAGGTTTGCCTGCACGGAGACCGGCTCGCGACCGAGCCCACCCTCCGCGTAGCCGCTGGTGGCGAGGACCAGCGGCATGCCCGGGGAGGCGAGGTTCGTGAGGATGTTCCCGGACATCTCCGCGCCGTCCTGGTCGTAGTCATTGTACCATGCGTAGTCCGCGTAGCTCTGCGGGTGGGTGTCGTGGATGTAGTTGTAGCGGAAGTAGTTCTTCCGGACCACGGCGGGGTCCGGGTCGCGGGTGCCCCCGGAGAGGTAGGCGGCCTTGCCGTTGAAGAAGCGGTCGGCCCCATCGCCCACATCGAGGAAGAGGTTTTCCTCGATGTAGTTGTCGTAGTTGTAGACGAACTGCATGGCCTCGAGGGCGGCCTTGGCCGGGTCGAGCACATACTCCTCCGTGCTGGAGAGGAAGGCCTCGAAGGACGGGGCCATGCCGTAGTAATGGAACTCGCGGCCGTCGTAGTCGAGGGCTGTGGCCGGGTTGTCGACGGCCGCATCGAGTTTCTCCGCCTTGGAAAGGATCCCCATCTGGCGGGGGCCCGTCACCGTGATCGCGGTGAAGGCGGTGTCGAGGAAGGCGTTGTGCTTGACCAGGTTCGAGGTCGTCTGGTCGAGGACCAGGGCGGGGGCCGCCCACTTCTCCCGACCCGTGGCGGCGAAGGTGTTGCCGGCGATCACGTTGCCGTGGTTCACGTTGCCGTAGCCCGGGCCGCGGCCGATCAGGGAGAGGCCCGTGCGGCCGAGATGGGAGAACTCGTTGTCGACGATCCGGAGGTCCTGGCCGTAGCGGTCCACCCGCAGTCCGCTGCCCCCGCTCTTCGTAAAGGTGCAGCCGCGCACCTCGATGTCGGCGGTGTTGCGCAGGCGGAGCAGCCCGGTCGGCTTGTCGACCACCGCCCAGTCGTGCTGGATGGTGATCTCCTTGCGCCGATCGGCGAGGCTCGGGCCCCGCGTATCCTGCATCGCATAGAAATCGCCCCCCGTGAAGGTGAGGCCCTCGAAGCGGAGGTGGGAGACCGGGGCGGTCACGGGGTCGTCGCGGCCGTTCGTGCCGTCGTCGACCCGGACCAGTTCGGTGAGGGTGGGCACGAAAAGGCGGGCGGCCGGGTCGCGCTCGTAGAGGTAGAGGAAACCGTCGAGGACGGCCCATTCCCCCGGCGAGTCGAGACCCTCGTAGCTGTTGAGGATCCAGAACCCGGCCGGCCGCGGTTCGGTTGTATCCTCACGCAGCTCGTAGCAGCCCGGGACTGCCGTGAAGGCCCGGCGCTCGGCCGTGTCGATACGGGTGAGCGGCAGGATCTCCATGTGCCAACCGATGATGCTCTGGCGGAGATCGTACTGGCCGATCCGGGAGGGATCGGGGAAGGCGAAATCGTCCGGATAGCGGAAGTTGCTGCGCTCGTCCTGGCGGTCGAGAAGGTCGGTGGTGTTCTCCACCTGGCCCGGGCTCCCGGCCGCCTCCGTCGTGGTGAATTCCTCGGTGGCGGATCGGGGCATCCAGTCGCTCCGCGAGCTGTAGAGGAAGCGCACCGGCCCGACGCCCGGGGGGAGAGGGGCGACGGAGAGGGCCGGATGGCTCGGATCGGGAGTCCAGCCGGTGACCTCGTGGAGCGAGGAGAACACGGGAGTGGCCCCCTCTGCCGCCCGGTAGGTGACGACCTGGTCGGCCGTGCCGGAGTCCGCCGGGGAGAAGACCACCGTGGAGGAGAGCGCGTAGTGGCCTGTCTCGAACTGTACGGTAAGGTGGCCGGACCCATCGAGGTAGGGGCGCACATTCTGGCGGGCCCCGTCGAGCGTGCGCCAGGGGGAGGCGGCGCTGCCGTCGTTGCCGTCGTTGCCCGTAGGCGCGACAAAGAAGGTGTGGGCGGAGGCGGCCGCCTGGACGACCCCGGGAAAGGAGGTGATGGCTTCCTGCGGGTGGCCGGCGAGATCCGAATAGGTGATGGCGACGGACAGGCTGGCGCCGAGGTCGGCGGCGGTGACGGAGTAGCTCGGCCCGGTCGCCCCCGCGATCGGACTGCCACCCCTGCGCCACTGGTAGGAGAAAACCGTGGTTTCGTTGGTGTCGAGGACCAGTCCCGGATCGACGGCAAGGGCCGCCCCCACCTCCGCCACCCCTGTGGTGAGGATTTCCCGGGTCGGGGGCGTGGGGGAGGGGGAGGGGGAGGACGGGTCCGCGCTACCGCTTCCCGGCGCGCCGGCGACCACGACGGTGGCCACGGCCTGCGGCGCGTTCGCGGGATAGACCTCCTCCCCCGCTTCGACCCGGTATTCGAAATCGCCCGGCTGGGCGGGGATGGCGGCCTCGTAGACCGAGCGGCCCACCAGGCTGGCGGTGATCTCGGTCCACCCCGCGGTGGACCCGAGCGGACGCACGCTCACGGCCGGGGTGGTGGATATGCCCGGGGCGAGCAGGGTGAGTAGGAGATCCTCGCCCGGCTCGACCTGCGTGCGGGCCGAGGTGACCTGCACGAAGGGAGGGGCCGTGTACTCCTGCCCGGGGCTCGCCGAGGCGGGCAACTCCGCGCCCCCGAGGGCCGCGAGGAGGTCGGCGTCGTGCTTGGTCTCCATGAGCTGCTTCCAGTTGACGACCTTCCCAGCCTCGAGGGCCATGATCTCGGCGAAGAGGGTGGCGAGTTGCTCGCGCAAGGCGAGGACTGGCAAGTACCCAATACCCCTTCCCCCAGATAACCTCTCCCACCCCACCCCCAACAACAATCCGGAACCCCTCCTAACTTTGGGTGATTCAAAGGGACATAGCTTTGTAATCATGACAATGGACCGTGAGAGGATGAGGTGGGTGTCCGGAGTCGACGGGAGGGGGATGGAAGTGATGGAGCGGGCTCCGAGAGGGAGGGGGGGGCGCGAGGAGGGGTCGTTGCGGGCTGTCG
>CAJXLM010000072.1 GCA_913056175.1 uncultured Opitutia bacterium
AGCGATGCTCGCCTCGCCGGCGGTCACCGCGCCCCCGCTGGGCAGGGTGGCGTGGACCGCGGGGAGCAGGGCGCAGGGAAGGAGGGCGAGGGAAAGGACGAGGCGGAGAGGGGCAGGGAGGGAGGCCCGGCGGGGAAGAACGACGGTTTTTTTCGGGAGGCCCGGGCGGAAGCCGGGTCCTGCGCTCCGTCGGAATGCACGACGCCCGACGGCCCCGCGGAAGCGACATCGGTTGGGGGATCTAACAATGAGTGGAGACATCCGGGTCGGGAAAACGAGGGTGGGTGCCCGCAATTGCCAAGGGGACTCCACCTCGTCACCAATCAACGATCGTTGCAGGTGGGGCTCGATTCTATGCGACGAATGGTTCAATTTCACCGGTGAGCGGTACACGCAGCCTCGGTGAATTCGTCGTCTCCTGATGGAGTTTCCGGTAACTGGGGTAGTTCCATCTTCCAACCGATGCCTCTCCCCGACCAATCCCTCCTCCCCCGCGAATGACTCGTCCCACACCAGCCTCCGAGGCGTCCCGATCGAGAACCGCTGCCTCCTCTGCGATCGAGGGGAGGAAACAGAGCGCCATGGGCTTCCTCCGCTCCCATCGGTATGGGCAGGTGGGAGGGGGGCAATCGGTGGAACCGGGAGAAACACGCTCGGCCCGTCCGCGCCGACTCGATCGGGCGACCCTCCAGCGATTCGAGCGCCTCGCCTACGGGGTCGTGCTGATCCTGGTTCTCACCAATACTTTGTTGACCGTCCTGCCGCTGCAAAGTCACCCCGTGCTGCCCGCCCTGCTGCTCTTGTTCCTCTTTCCCATCGTGGCGGTCAGCTCACTCTGGCTCCTCAATCGCTTCCTCATCCACCGGCTGACCCGGCGGCGCATGCCGGTACTGGTGGCTTTCGCGGTCGTCGTCCTCGCCAACCTCACGACCGCCTTCAGCTTGATCTCCGTTTTCTTCCTGTTGCCCTACCCCTTCAACTACGGGGAGTTCTCAGGCCTACCCCTGGAGGTCGTGTCGGTCCGGATGACCCTGCTCGGCCTGCTCACCTCCCTCGCCATCTGGGCCCTGCATTTCGCCCGCAACCTGCAGGACGAGACCGAGGCCAACGCCGCCCTCGCCCGGGCCCACCAGCAGGCCTCCCTGGAACTACTGGAACAACAGGTCGACCCCCACTTCCTCATGAACAGCCTCACCGCCCTGCAGATGCTCATCCGGGAGGGCCGGCCGGAGGCGGAGGACTACCTGCTGCGGCTGAGTCGGATCTACCGGAACATCCTGGAAAGACGGGAGGAGAACACTTCGACCCTGGCGGCAGAGTTCGCTTTTATTGACGACTACCTCGCCCTCATGAATCTGCGCTGGGAGGAGGCTATCTCGCTCCAGGTCGATGTGCCCGAGTCACGGCACCAACTGCAGCTACCCAGTTTTGCGCTCCAGCTGCTCCTCGAGAATGCCATCCGGCACAATCACTTCTCCTCGCACGATCCCCTCTGGATCCACTGTGAATGGCTGACGGAGGGCCCTCCCCGGCTCCGGATCTCCAACCCCCTCCGCCCGCGGGCCCGGCCCCGCACGACGCGCGCGGGCCTGCGCAACCTGCGGGATCGCTATGCCCTGCTCGGGCAGGGGGCCCTTTTCGACTTCGGGGTCAAGGGCTCCCGCTTCGAGGTGATCCTCCCCCTCAAGGAATCCGCATGAGGATTGTCATCGTCGAGGACGAGCCACCCGCCGCCGCCCTCCTGCGGGAAACCCTGCAGTCCCTGCGCCCGGCGGCGACGATCGTGGCGACCTGTCCCTCGGTGCGGGAAGCTCTCGCCTTTCTTACGGAAACACCCCTCCCGCCCGACCTCCTCTTCCTCGATATCGAGCTCGCCGACGGCACGGCCTTCGACCTGCTCGAGCAGATCCCGAACCCACCTCCCTGCATCTTCTGCACGGCCTACAACCAGTACTACCAGGAAGCCTTCCGCACGAACGGGATCGCCTACGTGCTCAAGCCTTTTGCCCCCCGGGAGGTCGAGGAGGCTCTCGCCAAGTTGGAGGCACTCCAGGAATTTCTCGGCAACCATCCGCCGGAAACGGCACCCCGCATGTTCCTCATCCGGGAGGCCGACCATACGCTGCCGGTCACGGCGGAGCGGGTGGCCGCATTCCACTGGCAGGACGCCTCCCTCCTCCTCGAAACGGTTGACGGCCAACGCCATTCCTACGGCCGAACCCTCGATACGGTGGAACGGGAGGTCAGCCCGGAGCAGTACTTCCGCATCGCCCGGGCCGCTCTCGTCCGGCGTACGGCCGTCGCCAAGTGCCACCTCCGTTCCGACCGCCGCCTCGAGGTCGAGCTGACTTCCGGGACCCGCCTCATCGTCAGCCGCTCCCGGGTCCGCTCCTTCCAAAGGTGGCTCCAAGCCCCCTGAACCTCGCCCAGGGCAGCTCCACCCGCGGCCAGCGCATCCCCAGCCACGGCGGCCGGCGGGTCTTCGCCCCGGACCCTCCTCCGCCGACGACGGCACCCGGCACCCTCACCCGACAACTCCCGGAGGCAATTGACGCGTTCAATCGTTGTCGCGAAGTCCGGCACCCGCGCCGGACTGGTGTCCGATGGACGCGGGGGCAAAGGTGCGGTGGGCGAAGGCGTCGAGTCCGGCCTTCTCCTCCGCCTCCCAGTCGACGCGGTAGAAGCGCTCCACCCGGGGCGGGCGGGCACCCGGCTGCGCCCGTAGGGAGAGGTCCGTCGGGACGGCACCGAGGGCCTCGAGTCGCTCGCCCCGCCAACCGTCTTCGGCATCGAGCAGGACCGTCGCTCCCGCCAGAGGATTTTCCACCTGTACGGGATGTCCGAGCTTTCGGGAAAGGCCTTCGAGAAAGGGAAGGAACAGGAGGGGGCAGAGGACCTCACGGAGCCGGAGGGGAAGGGAGAGCCTCCCCGCGGTGGCCCGGTCGCTGAGGACGCATCCTGTGCAGACGGGACAGAGGAACGACGCGCCCGCCTTCCACTCCGTCCCTCTGGGGTCGGCGGGCACCCGCTCCCGGTAGGCCACTTGCTCGCCTTGCTGCAGCCAGGCGAGGACAAGGGCGCCCGCCGGAAATCCGCGCGAGGCCAGCCACCGGGCAGACTTGCCGGCCTCCTCGGCGATCCCCCAGGAGAGCCCGGCGCCCCGCGTGGCCCGTTTTACGAGGGTTTCCAGCTCGTTGAGGGATCCGGTCACCTCAGTCCTCGAGGGGAGGGTAGGCCCAGTCGTCTTCGGGAGCGGTCGCCAACTCCTCCGGAAAGGGAGCGTTGCGGAACATGTTGATTCGGACCCAGCGATCCGAGCGCGGATCGAAGTGGGTCGCCCCAAAGAAGGAAAGCTTCGCCCGGAGCAGGTCGATGGGGAGAAGCTCAGCGTCGATGGTGTTGTCCCGGATCTCCGCGTACGGGAATGCGGCAACCTGCTGGACGCGGCGCACGGCGTGACGGTGCTCGGGACGATGGAAAAGGAAATCGGCCACGCTGGTCGCCGGGTCCTCCGCGGCAAGGTCGGCGTACAGGGCAGCCACGTCGCGCCCGGGAGCGAGCGGTTGTTCGTAGGGCTCGAGACCCTCCGCCTCCCGGTCCCCGAGCCTCGGCTCGAGTTTCTCCTCGGAAATGTACCAGGCCCGGGCCCGACGGGCGGGCGACTGCCAGTCGAGGGCGAGCGCCCACGCGTAGTCGCTTGCGACCTGCTCGCGGAATTCTCCGACGGTGGGCGAGCCGTCGATCGCGAAGGTGCCAATCTCGTCCGCTCCCATCCGCCCGGCGAGCTCGTCGACCCGGTCGCCGTAGGGCTCGAGCGACAGCGACACCAACCACTCCTGCGCCTCCAGCCGGAGGTGGGCATGCGTCCAAGCCCAGAGGCGCTCCCAGGGATGGTCATGGCGGAGGTCAGCGTCGGCGAGGTGCGCCTCCAGCCGGTCGAGGTCCTCCCGCAGCCCGGCCAGCCGCTCGCACTGCACGGGATGCTCGGTGCGCCACTGATCGATCCCGCGCCGAGCTCGGCGGAAAATGGTGCGGAACGCTTGCTCCTCCCCGGCGGTGGCCTCCGCCACGCCTCGCACTCGCGCGAAGGCCTCCTCGCGCACCGCGATCCAGTGGTGGAGGAGGACGGGATGGGTGAGGAGAAACGGGGCCATGCCGAGACCGGTGGAGTTGCCGATCCCGAAGCGCCGACGCAGCCCGGGCTCCAGGGGCACGGCCGTCTCCGGGGAGCGCGCCCGGGCAAGATGTTCCACGAGGTCGAGCACGAAGGCGCGGATGAGGTAGACGGCCAGCATTTCCACCTGGAAGGGCGTGGCCAACTCGGGACGGTCCGCGATGCGCTGGCGGTCCGCGGCCCCAAACTTCCCGGAGCCGTAGACCGCCGTCGTCCGCATGAGATAGCCGACGGCGTCAATCCGGGAGGGGTCCGGCTGGGTCCCGGCCGCCAGCCGGTCGACCACATGCTCGAAGAGGCGCACGCTCCGGTTCGCCCGGGAGAGGGACAACTCCGTCTCCTCGAGACGGCCAGCCTCCTGCAGGGGAACATTCGCCGCGAGCCGGTCGAGGTCGGCCGCGCCGGGCACTCCGTCGAACAGCGTGAAGGTGGTGTCCCAGGCCGTCGCGATCACCCGGTCGGAACGCTGGTCGTCCGGCAGGTCATGCGCGAAGGCCACAAGGCTATAGGTCCGCTCGGGCCCGCGCGCGCTGTACACCGCCCGTCCAACTCCGGCCGGATCGAGCGCAAAGACGGGCCGGTCGAACTGCCACCCTTCCCCGCGCAGACGCCGCAGCAACACTCGCATGAACGACAAGCGATGCTGGTGAAAGGCCCCCATCCGCGACAGACGCATGACTTCGTCCGGCGACCGGAGGGGTGGCCGCGCCACGGAATCGGGGCTGGTGACCATGAGGAGGAGGGGGTACGGGAGGCAGCGTGGCGAGATCGCAACAGCAGGGACCACGCCAATCAAGAAAGCTGGGATAGCAAAATCCCATCCCACTTCGGTCGCAATCCCGATTTCACTCCCAACGGGAGACCCGCTGGGAATTCTCCCCGTAGATTGCCTCTCGGTTTTCACGGCCGACGCGCACCAGCAAACTCTTGGCTCCCGCCAATGATTCGGGGACCCAAGGCACAGGTCCCCCGGGACCCCCGTGCCTGCCCAGTGTAGGACCCATTGCCCCACCCCAACTCTCCGCGCGTCCTTTCCGCGCCACCACCCCAAGCCAAAGGCATGAAAATGCCGAAAGGCGCAGCAGGGATATGCCAAAGACAAAGCAGGGAAGCGCCCAAAGGCGCTGCAGCGCATCAATTCCCCGGAAAACCCCCAACCCACCCCCTGCCGCGGGCACGCGCCCGCTCCCCCGCCGTGGGCCCCGTCCACTCCCCTGCTACGCCGCAGGCGTTCCCCTGCCCCCGAGCCCACAACGCCTCGATTCCCCGAAGACACCCCGCGCCCCCACCCCGAGCGAAGCGCAGGGGAGTACGGAAAGGTGCGGTCCCGATGTGCCGAAGGCACAGAGCATGGGAGCCACGCAGAGATAGGCCGCAGGCACAGCAGGGAAGCGCCGGAAGGCGCAGCATGGTTGATTTCCCCGAAAAACCCGAACCCATCCCATGCCGCGGGCCCGCGCCCGCTCCCCTGCCCGCGAGCCCGCGACGCCCCGGATGAGTCCAAGACACCTCGAACCCCCGGAACCACCGGAAGCCCCGGGACACCCGCGACCCCGAAGACCTTACTTCAGCATCGTCCGCCGCCAGGGCTGGGCACCCCAGAGGGGGATGTCGACCTCCTCGACGGGGACCGCCCGCG
>CAJXLM010000073.1 GCA_913056175.1 uncultured Opitutia bacterium
CAAGAAGACCTCACCCAATTCCTCCAAGCCGTCCAACAGGACTCCTCCCTCCAGGAGAAGCTCAAGGCCGAGGGGGCTGACCCCGTGGCGATCGCCAGGGAGGCCGGTTTCTCGATCACGCGGGCTGAGCTGATCCGCCACCAAGCTGGCAAGATCCAGGAACTCAGCGACCAAGAGCTGGAGACGGCTGCGGGTGGCATTTTCGATACCAACTATGCGTGCCCGACAAATCAACTAGGGACCCCCTGCCTCAACTAGGGACCCCCTGCCTCTAAGGAGGAACCACCCAACGACCCATGTCCCAGAAAGACCTCACCCAGTTTCTCCAAGCCGTCCAACAGGACTCTTCCCTGCAGGAGAAGCTCCGCGCCGAGGGGGCCGACGCCGTGGCGATCGCAAAGGAGGCCGGTTTATCCGTTACCCAAGCTGAGCTCCTCCGCCACCAAGCGGCTCGGATCCAGGAACTCAGTGATGAAGAGCTGGAGGCCGCGGCAGGCGGAGAGGCTACCGACACTTGGTGCATGATTTCGATCCACTGCACCTACTAGGGTACTGGCTACCCATTCCTCGCATCAGCCCTCGGAACTCCCCCCACGCACGCTCACCTTCCTCCATCGGAACGGCTGAGCGTTTTCGCTGTAGACCTCCACGAAGGCCCCGAAAGCTCTGACCAGCTCTCCGGCGCTGCCCGAGCTTTCGGGGCTGGCTGCCCGGGAGGAGAGGATCCGGAACCACAGCTCAATCGGGTGGAGCCAAGGAGCCGTGGTTGTCCGTGAAGTGGAAATGCACCGCAGGGTGCCTCGTCCGCCAAGGATGCTCGTGACCGGGAAAGTCAGCGCTCGGCTTGTCGAGGCTGACGAACAGCTGCTGGCGCGGGTGGTGGGCCACAACCGTATCGAGGAAGCGTAGGAACTCGTCCTCGCGCTTTCTCGGGAAGCGGCCGGCGGCCACCTGGTCAGTGGCTACTTCCAGAGCGGCGACGAGGTCGGCCGTGCTCCGGCGGTGGTACTCGAGAGATAAGTCGCCAAGGGAGGCACCATCGGGCATCTCGAGCCGCCCTCGCTCCTCCTCCGGCGGCAGAGAACCCGGGCTTTCTCCGACGGCGAGGACCCTCGCATTGCCGGGCGGGCCGAGGTACAGGCCGACGAGGTCAGTGCTCCTGGTCGCAAACTCCGGGTCGGTGGAGACGCTCCCGTTGCGCCGGCGCCGCAGGTTGATCCCGAGAGTGCGAAGCTCTTTCCACACCTTGTCTGGCCTCACCCCGAGGACTTCGCTCCAGAGCCCTTCCGTCCCAGCGCTCGTGGCCGTCGGGTGGTCCTTCCTCGAGGAAGGTCAACAGGCGCCTCCGGCAATCCCGGACCTCTCCGCCGACCGGCCGGCGGCCGGAACGGTAGTCGTACCTGCAACCCCTCCACTCCCGCCCGCCGGGAACGCCCCCGCCCCTTCGACACGGTCGCCGGACGGATGCCGAGGGCCTCAGCGATCTCCAGGTTGCTCTTGCCCTCGGCGGCCAGCAGGACGATCTGCGCCCCCTCGCGGTGGCGGCGCTGCCCGTCGGGACCCGCAGCCAACGCCTCCCCGCTCTCTCCGCTGCGCTTCCTCCAGCTGGAGAACTGTTGCGGGACGGGCCGTGATAAAAGCGCGATCAAGCCGACTTCTTCGTCCATTGCACGCGTGCCGTGCACGCTTCGAAGAAGGGTTCCGTCCCTACAAAGCACTCGCTGGATCGGCAGAACCCTCCGGTTGGCGTGAAAAATAATGCCAGCCAGCTGGGCAAGTCAGAAACTCGACCTCAGGGAGTCCGCGACCACCCCGACCGATTCCATGCGATGAAAACGAGATCGGCTCCAGCGCCCCGCTGTCCCCACATACTCCCGCTTCCCGCCGGCGCCCTATGCGCAGCTCATGGAATCGCCCGGAGCAGAGCGGCCATGTCCTCTCCGTAGACCAGCGGCACGTAGGCAAACACTCCACCCAGCAACAGTAGGCCGCCCAACCTCGTGAACCACGGATTCACCGGCAGCACATCTCCCCTGGAAACCTTCAGCCTCCACTGCTTCCCCCAACGAAGCCGACAATAGACTCGGTCGAGGTTCCACTCCTCTACATTGTAAAACAAATACCGGAACCCGAGGAGAACGCCACAGATGACCGGGGCCACCCGCAGAACTTCCAGCGCCATCGCCCGCAAGGTTTCCGTATCCATCGTGCTCCTACGCCTTCAGATTATGATTTTTGCTAACGCCTGCTACCCCAACGGATTACCGGGACTGGAGACTTCGATGAAATGTCCGATCCAAGCTCCCGCTACCCAAATCGCAATCGCTCCCCAAAACATCAGCCACATCGTCGCCTGCCGGAATGTTGAGTGCAGGCCAGCCTCCCAAACCTCACGGCTCGGAATGGCGAAGCACAGGGTGCCAACGGCGCAAAACGGGTAGGGGATCGGAAGAAAATGAGCCATCGCACTCGGGCCACCGATCAGGAAAATCGAGGCTACCAACACATTCGCATGCATCAGGGGATTACCCTATGGAAGTGACGTAATTTTCCAAGATTTCTCTGGTATTTTCTTTTTGTTACATTGTGAGCGAGACTTTCTCTCAAGCCTCGACGCCCTGATCTTCGACGGGCTCTTCCCATCCTTAAAGGGCGACAACAAGGACCAAAATCCATTCAAAACACCCCCTCCCTACCTCGACGCCAAAGGGGTCCACCGATCGTGATCGCGGCCCTTCCTAAACCTAAGCGGTCGCCGGCCCCTCTTTTGACAGGGGCGGCTGCCGACCCCCGCCGGCTCGGCCAGAGCGTAGCCTGCGGGGATTATCGCCTCCCGAGGGGCCCGCCGTGAGAGGCGGCCAATGAGGAAATTCGCAGGAAATCGCAGACACCCATCGATTCAGCGCAGGCGGACCCTGCAGGAAGGGTGGTCTCCGAGGGGGGCCACCGATCGGAGTCGTTGACCGCTGACGGGCGTGGAATGGCCGGGCGCCTTGAGTGGAGACGGGGGACCGACTCCACGGCGCGGCAGATCCCGAAGACCTTCTGGCTCGGCGGGCTGGAGAGGCTCCTTGAACGGTCCCCCGGCGAACCCCGCGGCTCTCGTACCTCTGGCGCAACTTGCTCGGCAATCCGTCGGGCCTCCCCCGGCTTCGCCTTCCTCGGCCACCGGCCCCAGCTGGAACTTTCCACGAATCATCCCGGTTGCCGCGCCTCCTACTTTTGCAATCCTCGCGACCGCCCCGCACCGGAGCCGGCAACCTTATCCATACCCAACCCAACCACCCATGTCCGAGGAAGCCCTCACCCAATTTCTTGAAACCGCTCCCCGGAACCCCTCCTTGCAGAAAAGCTCGAGGCTAAGAGGGCCGACCCCGTGGCGATTGCCAGGGAGGAGGGGTTCTCGATCACGCAGGCTGAGCTGATTCGCCCACCAAGCTGGCCGAGTCCAGAACCTCAGGGGTGAAGATCCGGAGGATGCAACCGGGGGTACCCCCATCAGCACTCTCCCCATCGGCATTCCGGTGGAGGGGGGTCTCGTACCGGAAAGGTCTCCGGTAACTAAGGTTTCTTTCCGTTTCCCTTCGGGATCTCTGGCGGGAAGGCATGGGAGAGTGGCAGGTGGGAGGATGGAGTTGAGAAACCTGTTCCTGTCCGTTGCAGGGTTTGGGTGAGTCGCGGGAGGTGACAGACCTGGCATTGACGGGCGAAGGCGGGAGGGTGGAGATGGTGGTTCGTGAGAATCCGGCGGCACGGGTGGGTCGAGGGCGCCTTTCCAACGGCAAGCCCCTTCTCCCCATGGGCACCGGGAGAAACACCGCTGGCGGCACCCAAACATTTTCTTGGACCGCTGCGAGATCGTGTGCGCCTTGCTGCGGAGGCGCTGCAGAAGCTGCGGCCCGCCGTGCGCGGGCAAGTCCGAGCGGTTTACCCTGCTGGCGGACTCGTTGTGTCCGGTGCTGCTGCGGGACAGGCCGGTCGCACCGCTCGCTCGGTTGGTGGGAGAGCACGTGAACCGGCGCTGGAGAATGCTCGACCGGCGTGTCGAGTAGGCCCGAGAACGCAAGGACAGGTCCGGGGTCGAGACAACTCGCCTGCGAGGGGCCGGCCCTCCGCGAGGATCCTGTCGACGCAAGCGTCTTCGCGGATGCGGCGAACCGGGATGGACTCTTCGTCATGAACCTGAAGCAGGAATCGACCGGAGGGCGCGTTGTCGAGAATCTGCGCGCTCACGGCGGCCACGGCGAGCGCCTCCGGGACGCATCCCTGGATAGGAGCCGCGCCGACCGGGCAAATGCCCGGCGGCATTGCCCACAGGCAGCGCTGGTCTTCGAAAAGGTCCCTGTCATCCAGCTTGCGAACGATGCCGTGGACCGGATTCCACCGGCGCGAGGCGAGGGACCTGCCGTGGGCGGCAGAACCGTGGAAAAACCTTTCTCTCGAGCGGAAGAATCCGGGCGCTCTCACCGAGTCCCCGGAGGCACGGCTCGGGGCGGTGGGCCCACTCAATTTCAGCACAACCAAGACCGACCGGACGCGTCTGGACCTCGAGAACATCGACTCCAGGGGCGACTCCCAGCGGGCGCACCGGTGGCGGAAGGCGCGGGTGCGCCATGTCCATTCTCTCGCCGCCAAGGACCCCTTCCCGGTTTCTATGGCCAGGCTTTATTTCCACCATCGCTCGCCCTTCGACGGTATCCTCACCCACTGCGAATGCCCACTGACCAACGCCTTTGTAGAGGGGCTCATGAGCGTCCTCTTTGCTGCCGAGGGAAAAGCTTGGGGGTACCGCTCCCTCCGCAACCTCCGCACCATGCTCCCCTTCAAGGGACCTCCACTCCAGCTGCTACGCCGCGCTCCATTCCACAAAAACCAAGTAGAAATCCTTTGTTCTGCCCTCTTCCGATTCCCCAGAAAGAGCAGCGCGGTAACCTCACCGCAAAGGGCGGTCCGGAAAGGTGAGCGGGAGACACGGTGGCCGGAAATACCGCCCCACCCCACCCGCCGCCCCTCAACCGGGCCCATCCCCAAGACCCACTTGCCGACCGGGAATTCCAAAGACATGCCGTCGGCAGAGGAATTCCGACAACATGACGCACGCCATGGAACCCCTCAGAGCCGCCACAAGCCGTGGAATCTCCTGAAGCCGCCACAGGCCAAGGATTCCCCGGGACTAGTCGCAGGCCACGAATCCCCGAGGCAAGTCGCAGGCCATGAATCCCCGAGGCAAGTCGCAGGCCATGAATCCCCCACGTCCGGCCGAACGGCCGGACGCGGGCCCACGACCTGTCAGCGAGCCGCCCCCGGAAATTTCCCCATGAACAAGCCCCACCCCGAACCCAAGCCCCCCTCACCCCCCAAGACCCCAAAACCCGCACCCCAACCTTCCGCCCCTCCAGAACCACCACTCATGAACCCCACCACCTTACGCTAAGGGCTCCTGGCCGCAATATAATGACAGGCTTTATTACCGCTTGACTTAGAGGGAAGGTGGTGTTGGGGTGGTGGTTGTATGCGACGGCGGAGGTACAAGTTGAGGGGGGAGGGGTACTACTATTTGCGGGGGGAGTTGTTGGGGGAGTTTCGGTTGGGGGCGGAGGAGCGGGAGTTTTTGATGCGGCTGGCGGTGCGGGCGACGGAGTTTTCGGGGGTGGATGTGCTGGA
>CAJXLM010000074.1 GCA_913056175.1 uncultured Opitutia bacterium
GACCTCCGACTTCCGACCTCTGAGTCCTCCCACGACTCCCGAGCCCCGCCTGCCCGACTCCCGGACCCGGGGGCGGCCGGGGCTTTCGAATGACCTTCCTACTCCCGACCCCCCCGCTCGGCCCGCGGCGATTTTTTTTGGGAATAAACGGGAGGGGGTCGTGCTCTGGATCGTTGCACTTCTCTCCGTCGAGGCATCGTGCTCCCCGGACTTTCTCCACCGTGGGGAAACCAAAAGGAAGCCAGCCGGCTCCACTCCTGGCTGGCTTCCTCCTCGGGGGGAGAGGGGGGAAGAGGAGAAAGAGAATCTGCGGGAATTCCGCGGTGGCCGGGGCGGGGTGCCCACCCGGGAGGGACCGCCGCCTCTCAGGTGCCGAAGAGGCGATCGCCGAAGTCGCCGAGGCCGGGGAGGATGTAGCGGTGTTCGTTGAGGCCGCGGTCGACGGCCGCGGTGATGATGCGGACCTCGGGGAACTCGGCGTGGACACGCTCGACGCCTTCGGGGGAGGCGATAATGGAGATGATGGTGGTATCGGGGGCGGCCCCGCGCTTGCGCACCATGTGCAGCCCTCGGCAGGCGGAGCCGCCGGTGGCGAGCATGGGATCGAGGAGGAAGGTCTGGGCGCCCTCGAGCTTCGGGAGTTTGCAGTAGTAGGTGTCGGCCTTGGCGGTTTCCTCGTCGCGCTCGAGTCCGAGGATACCGACGCTCGAGCGCGGGTAGAGCTGGAGGAAGGAGGCGAGCATGCCGAGGCCGGCCCGGAGGATGGGGACGAGGACGATGCTTTCGGCGAGGCGGTGGCCGGTGGTGGTCTCGAGGGGGGTCTCCACCTCGCGCTCCTCCAGCCCGAGGACCTTCCCGGCCTCGAGGGCGAGGGGGAAGGTGATCCGGTCGCAGAGGGCGCGGTATTTGGCCTGCTTGGTGGTGCGGTCGCGCAACCGGGTCATCAGGTCGGCGGCCAGCGGATGGTCGATGCAGTGGAGGTAGCTCATGAGGGGTGCGGGGAGGGGGGAGCGCGGGAAAAAAGGTGGCGGGTGGGGTGCCGGGGAGGCGGGTCCTTGTCCTCAACCGGTGAACAGGAGCAGGCAGAGGTAGCCTACGGGGGCGGCCAGGAGGAGGGAGTCGGCGAGGTCGAGGGCGCCACCGATCCCGGGGAGCCCGTGTCCGCTGTCCTTGACGCCGGCCGTTCGCTTGAGGGCGGAGCCGAGCAGGTCCGAGAGGATGGCGGTGGCCCCGAGGAGGAGGCCGGTGACGATCCAGGTGCCGAGGTGGAAGCCCTTCGGCACGAGGGGGAGGAAGAGGAGGGCGAGGATGATGCCGACGAGCACGGAGCCGGCGAGGCCGCCAATGCCGCCCTCGACGGTTTTTTTCGGGCTGTAGGCGGGGGCGAGGGGGGTGCGTCCGATCCGGGAGCCGACGAGCAGGGCGCCGATGTCGGAGGCCTTCGCCACGGCGATCACCCAGAGCGCGAGGAAGAGGCCCTCGGAGCGGGTCGGGCCGAGGGTGGTCCCGATGAGGACGAGGAAGCCGAGGCAGCCGGGGACGAGGAGGAAGCCGAAGAGGGTGGGGGCGAGCCGGGCGACGAGCTCGGCGGGGGGGCTGCGGAAGAAGGTCCACGCGACGAGCCCGACGAGGCTGAGGGCGAGGGCGATGGCGTAGGGCGCGGCTCCGGGCAGGGTCAGGCCAAACACGAGCAGGAGCACGAGGAAGAGGGAGCCGGCGACCACCCCGGCGGTCTTCTCCGGGCGGGTGCGGAAGCGGGCGAGGAGGTCGTAGGTCTCGGCGAGGGCGAACCCGCCGACGGCGGCGAGGAGGGCGACTCCGCCGTAGAGGCGGAAGAGGATCACCACGAGCACGATGACGACCCAGAGGGCCAGGGTGGTAAGGGTGCGGGTACGCATGGAAAAGGGGGAGGGGGGAGCGCTTCAGGGCGGGGAGGGGCCGGGCGAGGGCGGGCGCGCGGGGCCGGTCAACCGGGGTCGTGGTGGTGCTTGCCGCGGTAGTCCCAGCGGCCGGGGCCGGCCTTGAGGACGAGGACGGTCGTGCCGTCCTCCTGGGCGCGCTCGAACTCCTCGGCGAGGAAGGCGAAGAGGCGGGGCGTCTCCCCGTGCAGGCGGGTGCTCATGCCGTTGGTGGAGTACTCGATGTCGCCGGCCCGCTCGAGTCGGTCGAGGAAACCGAGGACGCCCTCCATGTATTCGGCGCGGAGGGGATAGAGGCTGATTTCGACCGTGGATTCCATGAAAGGGGGGCGCGGCGCTGCGGGAAGGCGGCGGAGCGGGGAATGTCGTGCGTTGGGGAGGAGGTTGGAGACGAGGGGGGAGGAAGGGCAAGCCAGCTCCGGCGCGGGAAAGGGGTTGAAGCGGGGGGGCGGGACGAGGAGATTGATCCGATGGCCGAGGTACGCGTCCGTTTCGCCCCGAGCCCCACGGGATTCTTCCACGTGGGGAGCGCCCGCACGGCGTTGTTCAACTGGCTCTACGCCCGCCACTGCGAGGGCACCTTCGTCCTGCGCATCGAGGATACGGATGCCCGCCGGAACACGCCGGAAGCCCTGCAGGTGCTCCTCGACGGGATGCGTTGGCTGGGGCTGGACTGGGACGAGGGTCCGGAGGTGGGGGGACCGCACGGACCCTACTTCCAGAGTGAGCGGGGGGAGCACTACCGGAGCGCGGTGGAGGCCCTCCTCGCCTCCGGCCAGGCCTACGAGCGGGACGGCGCGGTCTACTTCCGCCTGCGGGGGGAGCGCTACCGCGAGCACGATCCCTACCTCGGCGAGGAGGTCGAAAAGGTGCGCAGCGAGCCCCAGGTGTGGGAGGACGCGGTGCGCGGGCGGGTCGAGCAGGCGGTGGACCGCGATTTCCCGATCCAGCGGGCGAGCGGGGAGCCGGTCTTCCACCTGGTGAACGTGGTCGACGACATCGCCATGCGGATCACCCACGTGATCCGCGGGGAGGACCACCTCACGAACACGGCCCGCCATCTCGAGCTGTACCGGGCCCTCGGGGCGGAGCCGCCGGTCTTCGCGCACATCCCGCTGCTCCTCAAGGATCCGGCCGTGGGCAAGGGAAAGATGAGCAAGCGGGACAAGGGAGCCCTGCTCGCCGAATACCGGGAGCGCCACTTCCTCCCGGCGGCCGTCCGCAATTTCCTCGCCCTGCTCGGGTGGAGCCCGAAGGGCGACCGGGAGGTCCTCCCGCTGGACGACCTGGTCGAGAGCTTCGACTTCGGGGGCATCCAGAAGGGGGCCGCCCGCTTCGAGGAGGGCAAGCTGCGCCACCTCAACGGGCACTACCTGCGGGAGCTGCCCATCGAGACCTACACCTGGCTGGCCCGGCCCCTGCTGGCAGGGGAGGGAATCGTCGGGGAGGAGGTCGACGAGGACTACCTGCAGCGGGTGCTGGCCCTCTGCCGGCCGAAGCTCGACCTGCTCGAGGACCTGCCGGGGTACTGCGATTTCTTCTTCCGGCGGGAGTACCCGCTCGAGGAGGCGGCCCTCGCCCGGCTGCGCAAGAAGGGCGACCCGCGCGAGCGGGCGGAGGAACTGCTCGGCGGACTCCGTCACCTGCCGGAGGGTGCGGGCGGGGCCGAGGTCCTCGGGGAGGCGGTGGAAACCGCCGCCGCGGAGAGCGGTCACGGCGAGGGAGTCTACCGCCCGGTGGCCCGGGTCGCCCTGAGCGGACGCCTCTCCGGCCCGGACCTGGGAGCGATCGCGGAGGTGCTCGGGCCGGCCGAGGTGATCGCCCGGCTGGAGCGTTTTGCGGCCCGCCTCGAGGAGGCGGGATCCGCGGGGGCGGGCTCCTGAGCGGGATGCGCGGGAGCGGGTGGTGCTGCGGACGGGCCCGGCTCGGGCTGGGCCCCGCCGCGGGCAGGGACGACGGGAACAGGGAGCGACGACCCGAAGGAAAAGGTACGGTTCATGAGTGAGGAAAACGAAGGTAGGGATTTTATCCGCCGGATCGTGGCGGAGGACCTCGCGGCAGGACGCTGCCCGGAGGGCGTGGTGACGAGGTTTCCGCCGGAGCCGAACGGCTACCTGCACCTCGGGCACGCCAAGTCGATCTGCCTGAATTTCGGGATCGCCCGAGAGTTCGGCGGGCGCTGCCACCTGCGCTTCGACGACACCAACCCGGAGAAGGAGAACATCGAGTATGTGGACTCCATCAGGGAGGATGTCCGCTGGTTGGGCTACGAGTGGGACCGGGAGTGCTACGCCTCCGACTACTTCGAGGAGCTCTACGCCTTTGCCCGCCAGCTCATCGAGCAGGGGGATGCCTACGTCTGCGAGCTGGACGGGGATACGATCCGGCGGCAGCGGGGCACCCTCACCGAGCCGGGAACGAACAGCCCCTACCGCGACCGCCCGGCCGCGGAAAGTCTCGACCTGCTCGAGCGGATGCGGGCGGGGGAGTTCCCCGATGGCAGCCGGGTGCTGCGGGCCCGCATCGACATGGCCTCCCCCAATCTCCACCTCCGCGACCCGGTCCTCTACCGCATTCGCCGAGCCCACCACCATCGCACGGGAGACGCCTGGCCGATCTACCCGACCTACGACTTCACCCACGGGCAGAGCGACTCGCTGGAGGGGATCACCCACTCGCTCTGCACCCTCGAGTTCGAGGACCACCGCCCGCTCTACGACTGGTTCCTCGAGCGCCTGGGGATCTTTCGCTCCCGGCAGTACGAGTTTGCCCGCCTGCAGCTGGAGTACACGGTGATGAGCAAGCGCCGGCTTCTCGAGCTGGTCGAGGAGGGCCATGTGGACGGCTGGGACGACCCGCGCATGCCCACGCTGAGCGGGTTGCGCCG
Organism: uncultured Opitutia bacterium; assembly: GCA_913056175.1. Lineage (GTDB taxonomy): Bacteria > Verrucomicrobiota > Verrucomicrobiia > Opitutales > Puniceicoccaceae > CAJXLM01. The sequence continues at coordinate 4,807 of CAJXLM010000074.1, forward strand.
GCGGGGTGTGCCCGCGGAGGCGATCCGCTCCTTCTGCGCGAAGATCGGGGTCACCAAGTACAACGCGACCACCGACTACGCCCTGCTGGAGCACTGCGTGCGGGACGTCCTCAATCGCACGACCCAGCGCCGCATGGCCGTGCTCGACCCGTTGCCGGTCACCCTGACGAACCTCGGGGAGGATGAGGTGGTGGAGGTCGAGGCGGTCAACAACCCGGAGGATCCGGAAGCCGGCACCCGCTCGCTCCGGCTGGGACGGCACCTCTGGATCGAGCGCGGCGATTTCCTCGAGGACCCCCCGCGCAAGTTCTTCCGGCTGGCCCCCGGTCGGGAAGTCCGGCTGCGCTACGGCTTTGTCATCCGCTGCGACGCGGTCGACCGGGATGAGGCGGGGAAGGTCGCCGGGCTGCAGTGCTCGGTCGACCGGGAGACTCTCGGACGCCCTCCGGAAGGACGGAAGGTGAAGGGGGTCATCCACTGGGTCAACCGGGAGGAGGCCCGTCCGGTCGAGGTCCGTCTCTACGACCGCCTCTTTCGGGTCCCCCAGCCGGGCCGCGACCACGAGGGCAATCCGATCCCCGACCTAAACCCCGACAGTTTGCGGGTCGGGGAGGCCGTCGCCGAACCCTCCCTCGCAGTGGCGGACCCGGGCGAGGTCTTCCAGTTCGAACGGATCGGCTACTTTGTCCGCGATGCGGGAGCGGTCGCC
>CAJXLM010000075.1 GCA_913056175.1 uncultured Opitutia bacterium
GAAGGCGGGCGGGGGTGGGAAGGCGTTCGAGTGCCGCAGGCGTCGTGCGCCCGAGGACTCGCGTCCTTGGCGACGGGGTCCTACAAGCTACGAAAAAGTCTCCGGCGAAGCCGGGCATGGGGGCGGAATCGTAGCGAAGCTCGTGAGAGCTTGGCCGAGGTCAGGGAGGCTGCGCGAAGGCGGGCGGGGGTGGGAAGGCGTTCGAGTGCCGCAGGCGTCGTGCGCCCAAGGACTCACGTCCTTGGCGACGGGTGGTCTGCGGAAAAGTCTGCGGGGAAGTCTCGGGCGAAGCCGAGGATGGGGGGGATGGGGGCAAATCGTAGCGAAGCTCGTGAGAGCTTGGTTCGGAGGCCGGGGAGGCTGCGCGAAGGCGGGCGGGGGCGCGAAGGCGTTCGAGTGCCGCAGCCGTCGCGTGCCCAAGGACTCGCGTCCTTGGCGACGGGGTCCTACGAGCTACGAAAAAGTCTCCGGCGAAGCCGGGCATGCGGGCGGAATCGTAGCGAAGCTCGTCAGAGCTTGGCCGAAGGCCGGGGAGGGGGCAGGAGCGTGATCGGCCTCTTGGGAGGGGGAGACGGGATCGATCCGCGCCGGCGACTGCCGTCGGCCGGCAGGAGGCTAGGAGGAAGCGGAGTGCGGGCGCTCGTCGCCTTCGACGACCTCCACCTCGATCACGTCCTCTCCGTCGTCCCGCCGCGAACGGCCCGCGGGCGCGGTCCCCGCGGACGGTCGATGCGGTCCGCCCGGGGAACGCTCCGCTGAGCGGGAGAGGGGTCCGCTTTTTCCCTGCAGCATCCTCCGCAGGCTGTGGAAGGCGGCGAGGAGCAGCCCGGCGGCCGCCAGCACCACGAGGAGAACGGCCCCCACGCTGAAGAAGAGCACGAGGAGGGCGAGGGCCGCGATGGCGGCGAGGATGCGGGGTAGGCCGGGCGGGATTCCCTGCGTTTGGAAGCGGATGGAAGGGCTCACACCCAGTAGGATGCTCTCCTTGGTCCCGAAAAGCAAGAAAGGCGGGCGGAGGGAGGAGGGGGAGCCGGGCCGGCGGAGTTGGGCGGCCGGCGGAGTGGGGGGGGGTGGGGTAGGCCTGCCGGTTGAAGAGGGAGGTCCGGTCGGCGGAGCGGGTCGGGTGGGGCGGAAGAAGCAATCGGCGGGGGCGGGAGCCGCCGGCCCCGGATCGCGAACGCGGCGGTGGCCGGCTGAATTCCGGGTTGTCTCCTTCGCGGCCAAGGCGGAGACTTCCACGAACTTCGGGGTGGCCCGTCGCGCACGCGCCGCTCTCCGGATCCTCCCGCAACCCTCCCTCCCAGCATTCTCCCCATGGTTTCTCCCTCCCGTTCCTTCCTCCGCCGCTGCCTCCTGCCGGTGGCCCTTCTCGCCGGGCTTCTCCCGGCCCTCGTCGCCGAGGACGAACCCTCTTCGGCGGAGGCGCTCGTGGAGGTCCGGGTCGCCATGGCCGATTCCAAGCCTCCCTACATTGTCGAGGGCCTGCCCGGCGGTGGGGTCGAGTACGCGCTCGCCGAGGAGGCCCTCCGCCGCGGGGGCTACGCGCTGGTGCCGGTCTTTGTCGGCCGCGCGGACCTGGTCGGGGCGGTCCGGGAGGGACGGGCAGCCGTCGCGCTCGGTGTGGGCGAGGAGGAGGCGGAGGGGTTGGCCCTCTCCCCGGGATTCCTGCGGTACCGCTACACGGTGGTGAGCATGGCCCTCCGGACGGAGCCAGCGGAGGAGCTCGCCGACTTGTCCGAGGGCGGGGTGCTCGCCTTCCCGGGGGCGCGGGACCTCTTCGGCGGGGAGTACGCCGAGGCGGTCGAGGCGAATCCGGACTACCGCGAGACCGCCAGCACGGAGCAGCAGCTCCTCGAGCTCTGCCTGGGAATTGTCGACCAGCTGGTCATCGACCGCTTCTCCCTCGAGTGGTACCTCGGGGAGCCCCGGGTGAACCAGATGTGCGGCAACCAGGGGGAACTCGCCGCCGCCGATCTTTTGTCCAGCCAGATCGTCCAGGCCGCCTTCGCCGACGAGGAACTCCGGGATGCCTTTACGAGGGGGCTGCTCTCCATGGTGGAGGACGGGTCCTTCCGGGAACTCTTCCGCCTCTACCGCCTGCAGGCGGCCCTTCCCTGAGGCGGGCGCTCGGGGGAGAGGGACGGGGAGGACGGGGAAGGGAGAGCATCCCGGTCCGGGTGGAGACGGCGGGAGGGGAGACGCCGGGCCGGGATGCCGGGAGCGGGACGGCGGTGGTTCGCTCGGCCCGGCCGCGCCCGCCGACTTATTTCCTGCGGAAGAAGCGACGGGCCCCGGCCGGCTGGGCGTTGGCCGGGAGGAGGACCTTGTTGGCGACTCCGCCGTAGTCGATGGTGTAGAAGAGGTGGTCCCGGCGGGGCTGGAGGATGGCCTGGACGCGGCGGAGGAAACTCTTGGGGAGAAAGGTGAAGAGCATGAGCCGCTCTCCGTCCCGGCCTTCCCCGGGCAGGACCGTCGCCCCGAGACCGAGCTCCCGGATGCGTAGGGCCACCTCCCGCACTTCGGGTCCACCCACGACCCGCAGGGTGAGGTTGCCGAGGGGGATGCGGCGCTCGAGGAGGATGCCGGCCACATTCCCGAGGGAGAAACCGAGCGCGAAGAAGATCCCGAAGAGCGGATTCTCCTGCACGCGCTCAAGGGTGATCGAGATCACCGCCAGCCAGATGATCACCTCGACAAAGCCGAGGAGGAAGGAGGTCTTCAGGCGACCGTCGATCACCGAGATCACCCGGAGGGTCCCGATGGTCACATCCACCATCTTGGCGAGCGCGATGAGGAGGCCGATAGCGAGGAGGAGCAGGAAATCCATGCGGTTGCCCTACCCGCGGGGGGCACGGTAGGCAACGACGCTGGCGCATCCTCCGGCGGATTTCCAACGCGCGGCGTGGGCGTGCGGGTTGCCGCGCTGCCCGGACTCAGAGCAGGTCCACCCGGGCCCCCGCAGGACGCTCCGCCTCCGGCTGGTCGGCGAGCAGGGCAAAGTCCGCGAAGTCGAAGCCGGGGCCGACGGTGCAGTGGAGCAGGGACCAGCGCCCGAGGGGAGTGGCGGCCTGCCACCAGCCAGCCGGGATGAGGTGCAGGGGGGATTGTTCGGGCACCGCCGTGGAGTAGGGGCCGAGGAGGCGGCGCTCCGCCTCGGCTCCCGGCCGAGGCGGGAGGGTCCACAACTCGAGGGGATCCCCGCCGGCGTGGTGCCAGGTCTCGTCCGCCCCGAGCACCCGGTGCCAGCGACTGCGCTCGCCCGCAGTGAGCAGGAAAACAATCACGGTGAGCCCGGCCCGCACCGCCCCGTCCGCCCGCCGGACCACCAGCCCCGCGGATCGATGCCGTTCGCGGTACCAGCCACCCTCGGGATGGGCTTCGAGGCCAAGGCGGTCGATGAGGGCGGCGGCTTCCGGATCCATGGAACCAGATCCTCTCGAGAGCGATTCGGGGGAGCCAGCCGAATGTACCGGAGGGCAGGGGAGCGCCAAAGGGCGCGGCAGGGATGTGCCGGGGGCAACGCAGGGGAGCGCTGCAAGGCGCACCAAGGAGAGCTATGCCGGAATCAAGGTGAGGAGAGCCGATCAAGCGGCGCGGTCTGCCGCAAGGCCCAGCAAGAGAACGCCAGAAGGCGCACCATGATTGAATCCCCCGAAAAAAACCGAACCTTCCCCCTGCCGTGAGCCTCAGCCCGCTCCTCTGCCGTGGGCCCTGCCCACACCCCTGCCGCGCCACAGGCGCTCCCCTGCCCGCGAGCCCGCGACACCCCGAATCCCCAAATACACGCCGCCCCCTCGCCGCACCGCGCCACGATACCGAGCGAAGAGCAGGCAGTCGCCGAAAAACGCGGCCCGGATGTGCCGAAGGCACAGAGCATGGGAGTGCAGCAGAGAAAGGCAGCAGGCCCTGCAGCAAAGCGCCGGAAGGCGCGGCATCGTTGAATTCCCGGAAAATCCCGAGGCCCACCCCATGCCGCGGGCCTCAGCCCGCTCCCCCGCCGTGGGCCCCGCCCACTCTCATGCCACGCCTGAGGCGTTCCGCTGCCCGCGAGCCCGCGAAGCGCCGACCCCGAAAGCCACCCCGGACGCCCCGCCGCCCCGCAAGACCACCCCGAGCCGAAGGGCAGGGGAGCGTCGAATGGTGCGGCATGGATGTGCCAAAGGCCCAAAGCATAAGAGCGCCGCACAGAGAGGCCGCAGGCCCAGCAGAAAGGCGCCGGTAGGCGCAGTATGATTCAAATCACCGAAAAATCCCGAACCCCTCCCATGCCGCGGGGGCTGCGCCCATTCCCATGCCGCGCCACAGGCGCTCCCCTGCCCGCAAGCCCGTAACGCCCTGGATGCCCCAAAATACCCCGAACCTCCGGCACA
>CAJXLM010000076.1 GCA_913056175.1 uncultured Opitutia bacterium
GGTTGCCGAGGTCGATGGGGAAGTTCCCGAAGAGCTTGCTCTGGTCGATCTGGATCCGGATGGAGGCGGTGTTCGCGTTGGTGTCCTCGGTAACGGAAACGTCCACGGTGCCGTTGGAGCCGACGGAGGCTGCGATCCCGTTGATGCCAGTAGTCGATGGAAACGATCCACCGGTTCCGTTGCGGAGCATGGATTCCAACCCGTCGAGGGAGGCGGGGGAGGCATTGGCGAAGTCGTACAGCTCGGTCTTCAGGTCCATGAACTGGGCGACCTGGTAGGGCTGGAGGGTCTCGCCGAACTCCGTCTTTACATCTCCGTCGTCTTCGTAGCTGCGGGGGTAGAGGAGGTCGCGGATGGTGTTCTGGACGTAGGGGATGACATCCGTGTCGTCCTGGAGGGGGAAGAGATTACCCGGGTTGGCCCAAATCGCTTGGCCGACTTTGCCGTAGAGGCCGTCGAGGACATCGGCGAAGTCCTTGAGGATGCTGTCGAGGGGCTGGCCGAGCGCGATGGTCACGGTGGAGGAGGCGGTTCCGGAATCCCCGTTCCCATCCGTGGCCGTCCAGGAGAGCGCGCGACTCGCATCGCTGAGGAAGGCGGGGGCAGTGCTCCGGTAGGCGATCTCTTCAAGGGTGGCCTCGAAGTCCGCGGTGGTCGGCGATTCCCCGCTGGTGGGCGTAAGGGTGATCGTCCCGGTGCTGGAAACAAAGTCCCAATCAATGCCCCGCTTGGTCCCGCTTGTGAAAGTATCAATGACGAGCTGGTCGCTACCGTTCGCGTAGTTGTTGGAGATCTGGACGCTCGCACTGGCGATCGTGCCGGTGAGGGTGAGATCGCTGTCGAGGATGACCTGGGTGGAGGAGAGGAGGTTGTTGGTGTAGGTGGCGTCGTCGACGCCGCCGAACTCGGGCGGTAGGTCAAGGGAGGCGCTGCTCGATCCACTCGTGAGGCTGGAAGAAAAATCCGGGGCCGAGTCGATCAAGGACACCAAGTCCCCGACCGTCGTCGAGGCGGCGGGAAAGGCGACTGTGAGTGTGTCAGAGTCGGGGTCGTAGCTGGTGGATCCGGAGTCAGCCGTTCCGTTGAGGACGACTTCGGTATCCGTGGGAGGTCCATCGATGGCAATCTCGGCGGTTCCGGAGGTCGTGGGAATGCTAAGAGTTCCGGAGGAGGGTACGGCGGCCCCTCCGCTGGTCGAGGTTGCGGCACCGGTTTGGACGTTCCCATAGGTAACACCGCCTTGGGAGTAATTGTAGAACCCGTACTTCCCGGAGCTGAAGGAACTGATCCCAGCAACCTCCGAAATATTGACATCGAATACGGTCGCTCCATCAACCTCTACTTTAACATTCTCCGGGGAATAAAAAATGGTAACCGCGTATTCAACGTTGGTGTCCCAAGTGATGTCGTCGGCCGCAAGTTGAACGGGAGTGCCGGAGTTGTTGTAAAGCTCGAGGGAACGGTTTTTGTTGTCGAATTCGCTCGCTGTGAATCCACCATCGGACCAGCGAAAGAGGATATGGTTAGAAGTGTTCGTCCATCCGACCACATATCCCATATCGTCATCATCGGTATCATCCGTCTCCAGAGTCGACTGCAGGACAAAGTTGCTCTGGGCCGCATCGCTGATAAAATAAGACTGATCTCCGGTATTCACGGACTGGTACACAGTCTTACCGCCCGACTGGACCTGCCAGTCGCCATCGGACGCACCCTCCTTGTTCCAATTGTTGAGGTCTTCCGCCGGCAGATTGAGAATATCGCTCGTGCCGCTGGTAAGAGCTGCCGAGAAATCGGCGAGATTGTTGATAGCACTGACGACATCGTCGTGGGTTGCCGTCCCCGACACGGCGAAAATCGTATTGAGACTCCCCTCCGTAACGATGTTGACCGGGGTGCCCGATGAGGTGCCGTTTTCGCCTTCAGGCGTACCGAGCACGGAGAAGGTCTGGGAGTCACCAGCCGCACCGATGGTGGCGGAGGTGATCTGGATGTCGACATTCTGAAGCTCCAGCGTAGCCGTGGCGTTTGTAGCGGGAGAGCCGCCGGAAAGGGTGGTGGATGGCTGGGCCGTCGGGTCGATCAGGATCGGATAAAGGGCCTCGGCGTCGTCGACCCGGATGAGGAGGCTGCCGTCGGTGTCGAGTTCGAAGGAGGAGGCCAACTCCTCGTTGTCGGCGTCGGTGGTGAAGAGGTCGCCGTAGGCAAGGGTGGAGCCGTCGGCGAGGGTGAGGAGGACCTCGTTCCCGACGAGGGTGGGGGTGGCGCCTTCGACGGCGAGGTCGAGGAGAAGGTCGCCCTCGCCGCCGATGCGCTCCTCGATCGCGAAATCCTGGCGGATGCCTTGGGCGGACACAAAGAATTCCTCCCGGAGGATACCCCGGTCGAGGAAAGTGAGCGTGCCGTCCCCGGAAAGGGTTCCGGTCGACGGCAGATCCTGAAGGGAACCGTCCTCGCGGCGCAGTTCCGTGGGGAAAAGGCGGACTCCGCCAGCATCGCTTTCGCTGCCGGGTCCAAAGAAGCGGACGCCGTCGGCATCCACGGAAGCGGCCACGCCGGTATCCGGCGCGGAAAGTTGGAGGGGCTCGGCGGAGGGGGAGGGAGGAGTCGCGGACGACGACTCCTCGGCGGCCGGGGCGGTTGTTGCCGCGCCGGCCAGGGGGTCGGGCTCGCTCTCGTCCTCACTGGGAGTCGCCGCCGCCGATGGATCGGGGACGGGGTCCTCGCTCGCGGTGGGTGCGGATTCCTCCGCGGGATCCCCGGCGGGCTCAAGGGCCTCGGCCCCACCGAAGAGGTCCGGCGTGCCCCCACCCTCTTCCACGGAAGACTCCTCGAGAACGCCCACGGTCTCCTCGACCTGAGGATTCTCTTCCTCCTCGGGACCGTCCACGGCCGCGTCCAAAGGCACCGCCGAGAGCAGGATGCGCTGCTCCAGCGGTTCTACCCGGAAGGCGGGGTCGTCTGTGGGTCGGAAGGACAAAAAGAAAACGGGAGAACCCAAAACCAAGGATCCCGGGCGTCACCCGTGCAAGGGAAAATCGCCGCAAAGACCGATTTTTTCGCCCGCCTTTCCTCCTCCGGGGAGAGCTGGGGTCTCACGCTCGCGGCGGTCTTTGCCTCCCTCCGGTCCGATTGCGCACCTCCCGCAAACGAATCCTAGGCCGAGAAAGAAGGAGGGGAAGAGTTTTAAAAAGCTCTCCCCCGAGAGGCTCCGGAAGGGAGCTTCCACAAGAAGAACAGGGGAGGAAATAAAGACCGGAATCACCCCTTGGAGGAGTGCCGAAGGAAAGAGAGAATTCCCACCTAGGGTGTTCTCTCTTTTCCATGGACCATGCCACTTGTGGTACCGACCCCGGCAACAAATCGCTCAATGAACAGGTCTGCAATTGCCGACCGACGGGTTCGATTCACCAATCACGAACCTCCCACCCATCGCAATCCGCAGCGCGGGAGGAAAAGGATGAAGGAATTCATTCCTTCCTCCCGGGGCCCGCACACTCTACATGCACTTGGCTTCGGGCCTAATGCAAGGTCTTCACTTGCCAAGAAAAGCATTCCACCCGCCCGTGGCATCGGGGCTTCCCCGATGAAACGAACGCCCTCCCAATCCCGCAATCCCCTCAACCTCACCTTCCCCCCACCTCGGCCCCACGCACGTGGCATCGGGGCTTCCCCGATGAAGCGAACGCCCCCCCACCCCCGCAATCCCCTCAACCTCACCTTTCCTCCCCCTCACCTTCCCCTCACTTCTCCCACCCGACCTCGCCCACCCAAAACCTCCCGGCCCCTCCCAGTCCCTCTCTCATCGGGCAAGGCCCGATGCCACAAGCCACCCAAAATCCTCCCCTCCCCGGAGAAGCCTTCCCCCACGTGGCATCGGGGCTTCCCCGATGAAGCGAACGCCCTCCCACTCCCGCAACTCCCGCAACCCCCGCAACCTCACCTCACCTCCCCCTCGCCCACCCCCACCTTGTCCACCCCAAACCCCCGGCCCCCCAGTCCCTCTCTCATCGGGCAAGGCCCGATGCCACAAGCCCCCCCCAAATCCTTCCCTTCCCGGGAAAGCCCACCCCCCCGTGGCATCGGGGCTTCCCCGATGAAACGAACGCCCCCCCACTCCCGCAATCCC
>CAJXLM010000077.1 GCA_913056175.1 uncultured Opitutia bacterium
CCTTCGCGATTGAGCTGCTCGTGGGGGCCGTCCTTTTCGTGGGGGGTGGGGTGACGGTGTACCGCGGGCTCCGGGACGAGGGGATGCCGGGGCGGGGGTGGACGATCGGGGTGGGGATTGTCACTTCCGCGGCCGGCCTGTTGCTGCTCCTCTTTCCCGCCCAGGGGGTGGTCACGCTCACGGTGATCCTGGTGGTGGTCTTCCTGATCCAGGGGATGGCCGAGATCACCGCGGCCCTCCAGAACCGGGAGCGGCGCTCGTGGATCTGGTTGCTCGTCAGCGGGGTGGCCTCCTTCGTGGTCGCGCTCATCCTCCTCTTCGGCCTGCCGGGGACGGCGAATTGGGCGATCGGCCTGCTCGTGGGCATCAACCTCCTCTTCACGGGGATTTCCCTCTGGGCGCTGGGCTCGGAGCTGCAGCGGCGGGCGGAGGCCGGGGAGTAGGCGGGGACGCTGACGGCAACGCTGGCTGGGCACCGGGCGCCTCTCGCCGGGTGTCGGTGGTCCGCGGTCCGGAGGGGGGCCCGGGGACGGGAGGCGCGGTCGACTTGCCCGGCCCGGCGGCCGCCTTCAGCCCGGGAGGGGGTAACCGGCTTGGCGGAGGGCTTCGGCGGCGGCGCGCAGGTGCTCGGGGCCGGTCTCGCAACACCCGCCGATGAGGGTCGCCCCCATCCCCGCCCATTCCCCGGCCCACTCGGCGTAGCGCTGGGGGCTGGCCTCGGGCCGGCGGCGGAGGGAGTCCACCGTCCCGCCGGGCGCGAGTTCCGTGACGGAGACAAAGCCGTTCGCGTAGGCCCCGCACGGCTTGGCGGTCCTCTCCCGGAGGAGGGGCAGGGCGGCGGTGATCGCTTCGGGGGTGGAGCAATTGAGGAGCCACGCTTCCGGACCCGCGGCGTCGGGAAAGGCGGCCACCAAATCCGCGAGGGACTCGCCGGAGCGCACCGCGGCGGGGTTTTCGTCGTCCACGGTGAGGGCCACCCAGAGGGGCCGGTCGATCTCCGCGGTCGCGGCGAGGACCGCCCGCACCTCCCGTTGCGAGGAAAGGGTCTCCGCGAGGAAGAGGTCGACGGCCTCCGCCTGGACGGCGACGAGCTGCCGGTACTCGGCGATGGCCTCCTCCTCGGGGGGAATGACCTCCGCGTGGTAGCTGGCCACGAGGGGTGGCAGGCAGCCGGCGAGGCGGATGCTGCCTGCCGGGGCCGTCCCCTCGGCGTAGGCGGCCTCCCGGGCCTCGGTGGCGAGCCGGGCGGCCTGCCGGTGGAGGGCGGTGAGGGCGGTCGCGGGGTCGGCGGCGTCCGCGGCGGGGAGGAAGCCGGGCAGCTCGTCCCGGTCGCGCCACAGGCGGGAGGGGGTGGCCGCGTAGTTGTGCAGGGTGAGCACGCGGCTGCCCGCCCGCAGGAAGTCGAGGTGCACCTGCCGGACGAGGTCGGGGTCGCTGAAGAGGCAGGAGAGGGACCAGAGCCGGGCCGGGTTTTCGCCGGAACGGTGCCAGATCTCCTGGGCGTTGCCGCCGTCGAGGAGGGTGAGGGAGGTCATGCGGAGAGGGGGGGTCGAGGCGAGGGGGAGTCGGGTGGCGGGAGGGAAAGAGGGACGGCGGGGGAGCGGGGCGCGGAGGAAGAACTGGGGAGGGGAGTGTGGGGGTGTTGGGGGGGTCCGGGAGAGTGGGGGCGCCGGGAGTGGGGAGCGTGCGAGGCTAGGGGTGCCGGGAAGTGTGGGGAGGGGGCGGTCGTGGGGTGAGTCCGACGGTGGGTTGCGGGCGGCGCGGCGGCGGGTCGGTGGGTTGGCGGGTCGGTGAAGCGCCAGAGCGGCGCCAGAGAGGCGGGTCGGCGGGCACCCGTGGCGCAGGGAGCGCGCGGGGAGCCGGCTAGTCAAACACGACGGTCTTGTTCCCGAAGGCGATCACCCGGCTGTCGAGATGGTAGCGGACGGCCCGCGCGAGCACGGATTTCTCGAGGTCGCTGCCGCGGCGGAGGAGGTCGGCCACTCCGTGGCGGTGGCTGATGGTGGTGACGTCCTGCACGATGATGGGGCCCTCGTCGAGATCGGCGGTGGCGTAGTGGGCGGTCGCCCCGATCAGCTTGACCCCGCGGGCGTGGGCCTGGTGGTAGGGTCGGCCGCCGGCGAAGGCGGGGAGGAAGGAGTGGTGGATGTTGATGACGGGGCAGCCGCAGCGGGCGAGGAACGCGGGGCTGAGCACCTGCATGTAGCGGGCGAGCACGATCAATTCCACCTCGTACTGGGCGAGGGCCTCGAGCTGCTCGGCCTCCCCGATCTCCTTGGCGGTGCCGTCGATGGGGAGGTAGTGGAAGGGGAGGCCGAAGGATTTGGCGAAGGAGCGCAGGTCCTTGTGGTTGGAGACGACGCAGGCGATCTCGCAGGGCATGGTGCCGCTGTGCCAGCGGAGGACGAAGTCCTGGAAACAGTGGGGGATGCGGGAGACCATCAAGGCGACCCGCGGGCGGTGGGTGGAGAGCTGGGTGTGCACCTCCATGCCGAGCTCGCCCTCCGCAAAGGCCCGAAAGGCCGCCGCCTCCGCGGCGAGATCGGCCTCGGGGTGCTCCCACTCGAGGCGCTGCAGGAAGGACTCGGTGGTCGGGTCGCGGTGCTGGTCGGCGTTGAGGATGTTGCCCCCGCGCTCGAAGATCCAGCGCGAGGCGCGCGCGACGATCCCGGGCTGGTCGGGACCGTGCAGGCGGGCGGTGAGGGTTTCCGGTGCCTCCATCCGCCCACCCAAGGGGCCGAGGGGGGGGCTGGCAAGGGCCGAGCGGGAGGCTGGGAAGGGCCGAGCGGGGAGGTTGGCAAGGGCCGAGGGGGGGCTGGGAGGGGCCGCTTGACGAGTCGAAACGGCCCATCGGGCCGTCGGTAGGGCTGGCAAGGGCCGCGGGGGACGCTGGGAGGGGCCGCGGGGGGCTGGGAAGGGCCGCGGGGGGCTGGGAAGGGCCGCGGGGGGGGCTGGGAGCCTCGCTTCCGGGACGGGCTCTTTTGACAAGGGAGTCCATTGAGGGTAGGGTCGTCCCATGAAACGAAACACTCCCCTCCGCTCCGCCCTCCTCCTCGGTACCGCCCTCGCGGTGGGTCTGTCCGCGGCCGCCGCTGAGGACAAGGCCGACGACCCCTACGCGCTGAGTGCGGAAGAGACCTACGCAATCGTCGAGGAGAAGGGCGATGAGGTGCTCTTCCTGGATGTGCGCGACCCGGTCGAGCTGATGTTCACCGGGGCCACCAACGAGGTGGACGCCAACATTCCCTTCCTCCTCATGGACCGCGACCGCCAGCGGGACAACGGGATGTTCGCCATGCCGAGGAATCCGCGCTTCACCGAAGAGGTGGCCGCGGCTCTCGAGGCCAAGGGGCTCTCCCGCGACGCCCGCATCATCACGATGTGCCGCTCGGGCAGTTCCCGGGGTCGGCCGAGTGCGGAGTACCTGCGCGAGAACGGTTTCCCGAATACCTTCTATGTGCGCAACGGCTTCCAGGGCGGCAAGCTCGCCGGGGGGATGCGCTCGAAGAACGGCTGGCAGAACGAGGGCCTCCCCTGGACGTGGTCCATCGACGGGGACAAGGTCTACCGCGTGACCCGGTAGGCGCCGCCAAGGGGGTCGGGGGGGCTTGAGCTTCGGGCCCGGGGGGGGCCGGGCGGGGGAGCCGGGGTTGG
>CAJXLM010000078.1 GCA_913056175.1 uncultured Opitutia bacterium
GACTTCGCCGAAACCGACCGCAACTTCCGCTCGATGGTCGACTACCTCGGCGAAAAGATGGCCGCGGGAGGGCCAGCACTGCTGTGGGGGACCGCCAATCTCTTCGGCCACCGCCGCTACATGGCGGGCGCGGCGACCAACCCCGATCCCGACGTCTTCGCCTACGCTGCTGCCACCGTGAAGTCCTGCATCGATGCGACCCATCAGCTCGGGGGGTCCAACTACGTGCTCTGGGGAGGACGCGAGGGTTACGAGACACTCCTGAATACCGACCTGAAACGAGAGCGCGAGCAGGCTGGCCGATTTCTCTCCATGGTGGTCGACTATGCGGACCGGATCGGGTTCAAGGGTCAAATCCTCCTTGAGCCGAAACCGCAGGAACCGACCAAACACCAGTACGACTACGACGCCGCCACCGTCTACGGATTCCTCAAGGACTTCGGGCTCGAGAACCACGTCAAGTTGAACATCGAGTGCGGCCACGCCGTTCTCGCCGGCCACAGTTTTGAACACGAGCTGGCGATGGCCACCACCCTCGGTCTCCTCGGCTCGATCGACATGAACCGCAACGACTATCAGTGCGGCTGGGATACCGACCACTTCCCGAATAGCTTTCCGGAGGTGACTCTGGCCTATTACGAAATCCTCCGGGCGGGCGGTTTCACCACCGGCGGCACCAACTTTGATGCCAAGCTGCGTCGGCAAAGTCTCGACCCCATTGACCTCATCGCCGCCCATGTGGGCGCGATGGATGCCTGCGCCCGCGGACTGAAGGCCGCCCACGCCCTGCTGGCCGATGGAGCGCTGGAATCCGCCCGGGCCGAGCGCTACGCGGACTGGGATACCCCGCGGGCCCGCGCCCTGCTGGACTCTGACCTTGCCACCATTGCGGAACGGGTGAAGAACGAGAATCTCAATCCAATCCCCCGCTCCGGTCGCCAGGAACGCCTCGAGAACCTCGTGAACCGCTTCGTCTAAGAGCGCACGGCAGGAGCCTCTTCGCGGCAGGAGGCCCGGGAGAAGGCCTTCGCCCACGGGACTCGGGCCATCAACACCCCACCGCTCCCCCCACCCTTTTCCCCTTTCCCGGTTCCGCCGGCCGCGGGTAGGGTGGTGTCTATGGACGATCGTTACGAGCAGCTCGCGCGGGTCCTCACCCGGCACTCCCTCTCCCTCGGCAAGGACGACCATCTTCTCATCGACGCGGCGGGGGTGCCCGACGAGATCGTCATCGCGATCATCCGGGAGGCCCGCTCACGGGGGTCCATCGCCCACGCCACCTTCCGGCATACCCCGGTCACCCGGGAACTCCTCCGCAAGGGGACGGAGGAACAGTTCAAGCAGGAAAACGCCTGGGAGCTGTACCGGATGAAACGCGTGGACGCCTATCTCGCCCTGCGCGGCTCCGACAATGTCTTCGAGATGGCGGACGTCCCCACCGAGCGCATGCAGGCCTACAGCCGGATCCTCCGGCCCACCCTTGACTATCGCGTGCGGAAGACCCGCTGGTGCGTCCTGCGATGGCCGAACCCCGCGATGGCCCAGCAAGCCGGCATGAGCACGGAGGCCTTTGCCGATTTTTACTTCCGCGTCTGCACCTTCGACTACGCCCGCATGAAGAGTGGCATGCGGGCCCTCCAGCGGCTCATGGAGCGCACCGACCGCGTCGAGATCCAGGGGCCGGGCACCGACCTCTCCTTCTCGATCGCCGGCATCCCCGCGGTCGCCTGCGGCGGCACCCACAACATCCCGGACGGCGAGGTCTTCACCGCACCCGTCAAGGATTCCGTCGAGGGGACCCTCTACTACAACGCTCCCACGGTCTACCAGGGCTTTACCTTCAAGGACGTCCGGCTCACCTTCCGCAAGGGCCAGATCGTCGAGGCCACCGCCAACGACAGCAAGCGCCTCCAGCGCATCCTCGATGCCGACCCCGGCGGCCGCTACATCGGCGAATTCGCCATCGGCTTCCACCCGCTCATCCGCGAGCCCATGGGCGACATCCTCTTCGACGAGAAGATCGATGGCTCCTTCCACTTCACCCCCGGGCAGGCCTACGAGGACGCCGACAACGGCAATCGCTCCCAGGTGCACTGGGACATGGTCAGCATCCAGCGCCGCGGGTACGGCGGGGGCACCATCGCCTTCGACGGGAAGGTCATCCGGCGCGACGGCGTCTTCCTTCCCAAGGCCCTCCAGGGCCTCAACCGGGAGTCCCTTCTCGCCCGCCGGGAGAAATCCGCTACCTCCTCCGCCGGTCGGCCGAAACAGGGCTGAGCCAGGCACCCCCTACCACTGCTACCTACCCCCGCCCCTCCCATGCATCCCCGATCCTCCAGCTCCCACTTCAGGGTCCGCAGTCCCTTCCGTTTCCTTCTGGCCGGACTTCTCCTTCCGCTCCTCCTCACCCCGGCCCTTCGCGGCGAGGAGGCCCGGATTGAGGCAATTCTCGAGCGGGCCCGCGCCGCCGTCGGACCCGAGGAACGGATTGAGGCGATCGAGACCCTCCAGTACCGGGGAACCCTCGAACCTGCCGGGGCCGGGGAGTCCCGTCGACTGATCCTCACCCTCCGCAAGCCCGCCCAGCAACGTCTCGACCTCCGCGGGGAGGACGAGCGAATTCTCGCGGTGGTCAACCAGCTGGAGGGATTCACCGTGGAGGAAGACCTTCGTGCGGGAACCGCTCGCCTCGGGCTGATGACCCCTCTCCAACAAGCCCGGTTCCGCATGAACGCGGTGGAGAACCTCTACTTCTTCCGCCCCCCTCTCCGCTTCCCGGTCGAGCGCACCTACCTCGGAAGCGTGGACCTGCGGGGTCGCACCCTCGAGGCGATCCGGTTGGAGCACGGCGGGCGCGTCGCCATTGTCCGCTACTTCGATCCGGAGAGCGGACAACTCGTGGCCACCCGGCTGGACGATGGCACCCTGAATGTCGAAACCGCAACCCGTGAGGCCGGCGGGCTCCAGCTCACCGCGGAAGTCGAGGCCTACGAAGACGGCGAACTCCTCCATACCCTCCGCTTCGAGGAAATCCGGGTGAATCCCGAGCTCCCACCCGATTTCTTTGCCATGCCCGGCGAATAGCAAAGGTCTGCGACCGAACCCCGAACCCCTTTTGGCTGCCCCGCCAGAAGCCCCGCTTCCTCCCCCCACCCTGCCGGGCGCTGAGCGATGCCGTAATTTGGGTGACGAGAGCCGATCAGGCGGCGCGGTCTTCATGGTCATTTTCAGGAGCCCCGTCGGAGAAGACGACCCCTTGGATGACCCAAGACAACGGTGAGGCGTTTTGCAGGCACCGCCCTTTTTTTGCGGCGGCCTGAACGAGCTTGAAGACCCTCCGCTGGGCCGTTGTCTGCGACAGCGCGCCTTGGGT
>CAJXLM010000079.1 GCA_913056175.1 uncultured Opitutia bacterium
AGGTCGGTGGTCGGAGGTCGGGGGTCGGGGGTCGGGAAATACGAGCAATTCCTGTAGTGCCGCGCTCCCCTCCTTTGCAAGGAGGGGGGGACCGCGCCTTCGCGTGGTGGGGTGGTTGGTCGTCACGACACCAATTCGCCAGTCACCAGCCAATCCCTTGTCACGCCTTCCCATGCCGACCGAACGCCTCCCCTGCCGCCGCCGACTCTCCTGCCGCCGGAGGCTCCGCTGCGGGCCGAAGGTGCCCCGTGGGGGGCGAGTCCCTTGGCGCTGGACTGGTCTACTCGTGGGGAAAGGCGGGGGTGGGGGTGAGGTGGTTCCACTCGATGGGTCGGTGGCGCCAGTGTTCGTCGATGGTCTGCACGAATTCCGGGCGAACGAGCTTGGCCCGGCGTTCCAGCCAGCGGTCGGATTCCCGGCGGAGGATCCAGCCCTCGGGGGGGCCGGCGCGGAGGTGGCTGCGGGCGCTTGAGCGCAGGGACTCGCAGAGGGAGGAGAGGGTGAAGTGTCCGTGGTCGAGGGCGGGCACGGTCGCCAGGCCGATTTCGCGGCAAAGCTGGTCGCGCCGGGGGGTGCTCCAAAAGGACTGCGCGGCGGTGTCGTAGACATCAAAGGCGAGGAACCAGTCGGGCAGGTGCGGATAATCGAGGGAGTGGCGGGCGGCACACCATTCCCCGAAGAGAATCTGGTCTTCGCCGAGAAAGGCGGCGAGCGCGTCCTCCCGGGGGGCGAGCCACTGGGGCAACCGGGAGAATTGGCCGGAGGGCCGGGCGTCGAGGAATTGGCCTCGGTTCTGCACCCGAATCCCTTCGGGACCGAGGGAGAGCCCGAGGTTGGCCCCGTCGACCTTCTCCTCCACGGTCACCGGTCCGTCCAGGAAAGCGGCAGCCTCGGCGGGGGCGAAGACCTTATCGCCCCGCACCTCCCCGCTCCCAAGCCAGGCGAGGTGGGGGGTGTGGGGGAAGCGGAAAAAGGGCGGGGAGCTCACGAGGGCTTTTGCTTGGCGCGGAAGCGCGGCTCGGACCACTCCGGGATGACCGGCTCAATGCACAGCCCCGCCCGCTCGAGGGCCTCCTGCCAGGCGTGCCAGTCGGTGTCACTGGCGAAGGCGATGGCGCAACTGCCGTGCTCATCGCGGGCGGCGAAGCCGGCGGCCACCATCTTGCGGTCGGCCCGGTCGTGGATGGTAACCTCCCAGCCGGCGGGGAGGTGGGCGTGGCCGTGCGCGTCGAAGCTGAGGTCGACATTGTCGAAAAGGGACTGGGTCAGCTTCCACTCGTAGACCTGCATGCCGTAGTGGGAACCGTTGAGACATCCGTGGTACTCCGCGTCAATTCCGTGCTCCTTGTGGAAGTTGACCACCATGCGGGCGGGTGACTGCTCGAAGGCTTGGAGCCAGCGCAGCACTTTCTCCTGGTACTCGGGCTCGCTCGGAGTCGTATCGCCAAGGCCTTTGGCGAGCGGATCGGCGGCACTGGCGGCGATGAGGACATTCGTATCAATCACATAGCGCTCCTCCATGGTGCCCTCCTCCCCTGCTCAAGCCTCGCGGAGCTGCTTTTGCCTTTCGATCAGGGCCATCGCCTGTTGCCGGGTCTCCCCGAGACTGTCGCCAAAGAATCCCTCCGGCCAATCGAGGACGCGGCCAAACTCGTCCATGGGAAGCGGACGCAGGGCGGCACCTCCCGCCGCCTCCTCGACGAAGTACAGCCGGCACTGCTCCGGGGCGGCCTGCTCCCGGGCCACCAGCGTCTGCAGGCGGCGGAAGAGATGCTCCGAGTGGGTTTCCACGAGGAACTGCACGCCGCGCTGGCGACTGATCTCGACGAAGAGCTCGGCGAGGATCGCTTGGGCGAGGGGGTGCAGGTGGGTCTCGGGTTCCTCGAGGAGAATGGTCCCGCCGGGGGGCACAAAGAAGGCGAGGGCGAGCACGGGGAGGACCTGGGAGACACCAATGCCGACATCGCGAAGGTTGGACAAAGTATCGCCCTTGCGGATCACGATCTCGTACCGAAGCGATCGCCCCACCTGCTGCACCTCGAGCTTGTCGGCAAGGCCCATACGCACCAACCAACCGGAGACCTCGTCAATGACCCGGGGCTTGTCGCCGCGCCGGCCCTTGGAGAGGGCGCTGGCAAAGAGGAGGTCGACGACCTTATTGCCATCGGGCTCAAGGGTGCCGGGCCGAGTCTTATTCCAGACATAGTCGCGTTGGGGAGGGCGGCGGAGGGGGCCGAGGTAAGCAATGCCTTCCAGCTCGCGGCGCACGGCCAGACTCAGATCCTGAGCCCGTCCCCCCTCGGTGCCGAGAGCGGCAACGGCCTCGGCGGACAGTGCGATGGACCGCTCGGGGGCACAGGAACGACTTCGCTCCCGGGGCTGGGACTCCTCGTCGACAAAAACCGAGTAGGCTCCCCGCTCCCGGCGGACCAGACGGAAACTGCTCCCCGCACCGCTGAGCCGCAACCGCTGCACCACGGGCGCGCGCGCGGAGTTGCTCCCATAGCTGGCGAGGAACTCGCCCTCGAAAGGGCTGCCGGAGCGCCGAGAGCGTGGGCCCCGCGCCGAGGCATCGGACTCGCCCCGGTGCGCAGGCTGCTCGAATTGAAAACCAATCTCAAACTGGCGGGGACTGGCCTTGGCGGACAAGACATCGTCAAAGCTTCCGAAGCTGAAGATGTCGTTGGTCTCGTCGCCCCCTAGATTCAGATGGACGGTGCGGTCGGGGGAGGAAACGGTTTGCTTGAGCAAAAGAAGGGACTGGAGGAGGGACGACTTTCCCGAGGAGTTGGTCCCGAGCAGCAGGGTCACCGGTGCCAGCTTCACTTCCACGGGCTCACGCCATGCCTTGAAGTGCTTGAGCTGCAGTTGTGTGAACATGAGAGAAGGCCTTCCGAAACTTACCGTTGGCAGAATCGCACGAAGCGCAACTCACGAAGGACCGATCACGGCCCTTATGCGAGGCATAAGGGTGAAGGGTCGGTGGTCGGGGGGAGAGGGTTAAGGGGGAAGGGTCGGTGGGTAGGAGCGGTCGGGTAGGAGTCGGGGACGGGAGTAAAGAGTGAGGGGTGAAGGGTGCGTGGGTGAAGGGTGCGTGGCCAGAAGTCAGAAGTCAGAGGTCAGAGGTCGGGGGTCGGGGGTCGGGGGTCAGAGGTCGGTAAATACGAGCAATTCCTGTAGTTTCGCGCTCCCCTCCTTTCCAAGGAGGGGGGGACCGCGCCTTAGCGTGGTGGGGTGGTTTGGCGCCATTCGTAGGTCCCGCGGGGATCTGCTACAAGGTCCCAGCCCGAAATCCGTTGGTGGCATCGGGGCTTCCCCGATGACGAGACGGAGGTGTGAGTTGCGGAGGTTCGGGGAGGGATC
>CAJXLM010000080.1 GCA_913056175.1 uncultured Opitutia bacterium
TCCGGGCGGACCTGGAGGGTGGGCGCGTTGCACCAGAGGGCCACCTCCGGGTCGAAGCGCTCGAGGAGCGCCTCCTGGTTGGACTCATCCCAGCCCCTCTCCCTTTCCTCCGGGGGAATGGCCTCCGCGAACATCGAGCCGAGGAAGACCTTGCGCGGCATGGAGTAGCTGACCTCCAGCCCGTGGGCCCGCAGCCCCTCGATCAGCTGCCAGGAGCGCAGCCCTCCCCCGGAGGTCGGCAAGCCCGGCAGCGGGAGGAGGTCGGAAGCGAAGATGTGGACTTTCATGGGGCGCGAGAGGGGAAGGGGTCCGGGGAGAGCTCGAGAAACCCGTGTTCGGAGGTGAGGTGGGGATGCCCCCCCGGATCGCGGGCGCAGAGAGCGGGGGCCGCGGCCCGGATCGCCTCCGCCTCCCCCGCGTGGAGGCGATCCGTGGGCACCTCCGCCACGCACCCCAACGAGGGCACCAGCAGGTTGCGCAGGCCCTGCTCCCGAAGGGCCAGGGCGAGGCGGGCGACCCGACCGGTCCAGGAGCCACCGGCGGACTCGGCGGGGCCCGGCCAGAGTTCCGCCCGCAGGGCGAACCACCAGCGCCCCGGCACCACCAGATCCTGGGGCAGCAATTCCCGTCGGCCCATGCCCTCGAAGGTCGGGGAAAGGTCGCGGAAGAGCGGGCGGAGGGAGCCCTCCGGCTGGAGGAGCAGGCCCGCCTCCCCGATTCCGCCGTCGGCCCGCCGGAGCGCGCCCGCCACCATCCCCGTCCCCTTTCGGCGGGCCCAGCCGGCGAGAAGGGCCGCGGTGGCGGGATCCGGGGGAGATCCCTCGGGGTGGAAGACAAGGACCGCGCCGCGGGCAGGATTGTCGGGCAACCCGCCCGTGGGACCGTCCCCGCACAGGGGCACTCGCTGGAAATCCCCGACCGGCTCCGGGTGGTGGACCCAGTACATACCGGCGACCTTTTCCCAGGACCCCGAGTCGGCTTCCTCTCCTTCCCGCTCCCCGAGGATCCGTCGGGCCCGGTCGACCACATAGTCCTTCTCCCCGACTCCCGCGGCCGTGGAACCGGGAATCATGCGCCAGTGGTAGAGGAGGGCCGGCACATGACGGATGGCCGTGGCCGGCAGGAATTCCCCCAGGCGGAGAAAAAGGTCCCAGTCCTGGCATCCCTCCGTGCCTTCCCGGAAGCCACCCACCGCTTCGAGATCGGCGCGGGCCATGAAGGCGAGGTGGCAGAGGTAGTTCTGCGAGCGCAGCAGGGTCGGGTTCCAGTCCGGCTTCAGGTAGGGCCCGGACCGGCGGCCGAGCGGATCGATCTTGTCCTCGTCGCTGTAGAGAAAACGCAGACCCGGATCCCGGTTGATCTCCTCGACCATGCGGGCGAGGGCCGCGGGGGCGAGTTCGTCGTCGTGGTCGAGGAGGGCCACGAATTCCCCGCGGGCCAGCCGGAGGGCGCTGTTGCTGGCGGCGGCGATATGGCCATTCCGCGAGCGGAAGACCACGCGGATGCGGGGATCCTCCGCGGCGAGCGTCCGCAGCATCCGGCGGGTGTCTTCCCGCGTGGAGGCGTCGTCGGCGATGCAGAGTTCCCAACGGTCGTAGAGCTGGGCCCGCACCGATTCGATGGCCCGCCGGAGAAAGACCGGATCCGTGTTGTAGGTCGGGAGGAGCACCGAGATGAGCGGACGCCGGGGAAAGCGGCCCGCCTTCTCCGCGAGGTTGGCGAGGGCCAGCTCGTCGGGTTCGGTCGCCCGCAGGAAGTCCTCGTAGCCCGGTGATGGCGGCGCGATGGACCGCCTCCCCCAGCGCAGCCCGAGGAATCCCCCGAGACTCTCCCGCTCCCCCGAGGTCCTCTCCGCGAAGACCCGGATCCACTTGGGCCCGCGCCCCGTGGCGAGAAAGGTGGCAAAGACGTGGTCCCCGGCCGTCGACGCCGGCGCCGGGGAAAGGTCCACCTCCCTCGACCCCAGTCGCAGGAAGACCCGGCGCGGGGCCGGCTCCTCCCCGGCGGAGAATCGGCAGCGGACCGCAAACCCTTCCCGCCCGAGGGCGATGCCCCGCGGCGTCAGGTGGATCCTCTCCCGCGCGCCCCTCATGCTTCCGGCCGCCATTGTCCCACCGTCCGGATTCGTCCGTCCGGACCCAGCGCCCGCAGTCGCCCACGCCCTGGTCCCGGGAGCGGGAGCGGGAGGCGGAACGAGCGGAAGTCTTCCTCCGCCGGGAGCAACGCCGTCCGCTCCCGCCCCGTCTCCAGCCAGACCGCGAGGATCCCGGCGGGGGCCTCGAGGAGGGGCGGATCTCCGCCGCCGAGACCCCAGGAAGGAGCGAGCCGCAGGTGCCCGGCGGCGAGCGGGAACTCCCGGGCGTCCCCCGGCAGCGTCCTCCCCCACCCCACCCGCACCTGCCAGCGCGCGAGCCAGCGCTCCGCGGCGC
>CAJXLM010000081.1 GCA_913056175.1 uncultured Opitutia bacterium
GGGGCCTATTCCTCGGCGGAGGAGGCCCTTCGCAAAGCTCCCTGGGAGCGGGCTACGATTCTCCTGCTCGATCTCGAGTTGCCCGGCGCCAGCGGGATCGAACTGACCAGCTGGGTGCGGGAGCACCACCCGGACCTGCGGGTGGCCATCCACACCATCCACGACGACCGGGAGCTGGTCTTCCGCTCGATGGAGGCGGGAGCGCACGGCTATGTGCTCAAGGGCGAGGGCCCGCGGGAAATCGCCGAACAACTCCTCGGCCTGCAGGCGGGCCGGGCACCCCTCTCCCCGGCCATCGCCACCATGCTGCTGGAGCGCTTCCGCCCGGCGGAACAGGTCGAAACGCGGGGGCACCTCTCCCCCCGGGAAGAGGAACTCCTCCGCCTCATCGCCGCGGGCCTCCGCTATAAGGAGGTCGCCAGTCATCTTGGCATCAGCGTGCACACCGTGAAGTCGCACATCTCCCGGATCTACGAGAAGCTCGAGGCCGACAGCCGCGCCGAGGCCCTCCGCCGGGCCCGCCTGCTCGGGATCGTCTAGAAGCGCGCATGGACTACGACCTCCCCACCGCCATCAGCGGTACGGCCCTCACCACGACCGGCCTCACCCTCATGCTGGCCCTCTTCTTCGCCTTTCACCGAAGGGCGCCCGGAGCGGTCTGGTGGCTCGTGGCCAACGCCATGCTCGCCCTGAGCATGAACCTGTACCGACTGCGGGCGGACAGTTGGTTCGACGAGAGGAACGAGAGCATCGGCTTCGTGCTGCTGACGATCGGCCTGCCAGGCCTGCTCCTCGGCCTCGCCGGCCTGATGATCACCCGCGGCTTTCGCGAGGTGCTCGGGCTGACCGGGTTCTCGCGCCTGCTCCTCGGGGCCACCCTCCTCTACCTCGGGGTCTTCGCCTGGCTCACGCTCGGCCAGCCCAGCCTCCCCCTCCGCACGATCGTGCTCGCCCTCTTTCTCGGAGTCTTCTCCGTGTACACGGCCGTCCTCCTCCTCCGGCACGCCGGGGGTCGCCTCCGCCTCATCGGCCGCATCCTCGCCGGCATCTGGACGATCATTGCTCTGAGCTATGCGAAGCGGATCTACGATGTAAGCGGCGAGGTGCTTGCCGGGATCACCGAATCGGCCGTCCTCGCCGGCAAGGATGGCTTCCTCTTTGCCTCCGTGGTGACAGCGCTCTGGACGATGAGCGCCGTACTGCTCTCCCTGCAGCGCGAACGGATGCTCGAGCGGGACCGTCTCGACAAGCGAATGGAAGCGGAGCGGCGCGAGGCCCTCCAGGACCAGCGGGCGCAGATCTCCCGCGATCTCCACGACACCCTCAGCGGGACCACCGCCACCATCCACCTCCTCGCCAAGGCCGGGCTCGAGGCCGGCAACGCCGAGGCCACCCTCACACGCATCGAACGCCTCGCCGGGGAAGCCAACGGGGAGGTGCGCTCCCTGCTCAACAAGCTTTCCCATCCCGACACCAGCCGCGCCCTCTGGGCTGCCGAACTGCGGCTCTACGCCACCCACCTCGCGGAGGCCGCCAGTCTTCAGCTGCACTGGGAATCCGTCGGAATGGAACAGCAGCCGATCGGGGATCCACTCGCTTCCGTCAACTTGATGCGCGCCCTCAAGGAAGCTCTCCAGAATGCCCTACGGCACTCCGGCGCCCAAAACCTCTGGTTCTCCTGCAAAGCCGATCCGGATCGCCTGCGCATCGTGCTCGCCGACGACGGTTGCGGTCTCCCGGAGGACTCCCCGCGCGGCCGTGGACTCACCAACCTCACCACCCGCACCGAGGAGCTCGGCGGCACCCTCGCCCTCGCCAACCAACCGGGCCTCCAGCTGACCTTCGACCTGCCCCTCCCCCTCCGCTGTACTCCAAAAGCTAACAGGGTCGGGGGTGAAACACGCGGAGCCGAAAGCCGGAAAATCGCCCTCGCCCACCAGAGGTAGCGGCGCGCCCAGCAGCCTCCGGCCTTTCCACACCGCGCGGGCAGGGGACGGACCGCAGGAAGAAATACACCAACACCCCTCCTCCCCCCCGGGCTCCTCATCGATCCACAGGGGGGCCGAGGGACACGGAGGGATCAAGGAAGCCCGCCACCACCCCAAGCCCCCCTCCCCCTCTGTGCCCTCCGTGCCCTCTGTGGTGACAAGCGAATCCCCATCCTCCCCCCTCAGAGCCCCATGATGACAAAAGCCACCGCCCGGAATTTTGCTCGATTGGAGGGACAGAGCTCGTGTAGCCCAGCAACCACAGGGGGTTCCCGGCGGATAACTTTCTTCCGGGAAGCAATCGAGGGCCCGTAATGCGACCCAATGATGCCACAGAGGCTTCCCCTCCCCCCCC
>CAJXLM010000082.1 GCA_913056175.1 uncultured Opitutia bacterium
TGACTTCCGCCTCCCGACCTCTGACCTCTGACTCCCGACTCCTGACCCCCTGACCCCCGCCTCCCGACCCCCGACCCCCGGGCTCCCTCCTCTCCCAAAGTCGGAGATAGGATTCGCAGAGGGTGGCATTTTTTGCTCGAAATTCATGGCTGGGTGTTGGATTTCAGGGGGAGTGGGGCAGGGGTGAGGGTATGACGGATCGAGGAGCAGCGTGGGAGGGTGGGGGGAGCGGGCGTTTTTGTACGCGGCCGCTCCTGCAGTTCCGGGAAGAGCGGCTGCCGGAGAGGGCGACGCTGGCGGGGTACAGTGCCCTCATCGAGGCGTACGACCTGCAGGTCCCGTTGCCGCGGACTCTCGGGGCCATTGGGGAGCATCACCGGGTCCGCGAAGAGGGGGGCTGGCGCTTGCTGACCCCGCGTCATGCGCCGGTGGCGAGTCTGGGAGGGCACCTCACCTTTGCCCTGAAGTGGGAGGGGATCGACCTGGCGGTGCTGAAGCGCCTGTTTGCGGAGACGGGGCCGGGGCCGATCGCGGAGGTGGTGGAGGCTGCGCCGAGTGGGAGCTACGCGCGGCGGATCTGGTTCCTCTACGAGTGGCTCACGGGGGAGCGGCTGGACCGGCCGGACGCCCGGGCCGGGCGGTATGTGCCGGTGGTGGATCCCGAGCGGCAGTTCGCGGGGGTGGGCGAGACGGCGACGCGCTACCGGGTCCGGAACAACCTGCCGGGAACCCCCGCCTTTTGTCCGCTGGTCTTCCGCACGGCTGCCCTCGAGGAATGGATCGCGCTCGACCTGGCCCAGCGGGCGCGGGACATCGCGGCCCGGGTGCCGCGGGACTTGCTCGCCCGCACGGCGGCCTTCCTGCTGCTGAGGGACTCGCGGTCGAGCTACGCCATTGAAGGGGAACGGGCCCCGCAGGACCGCATGCAGCGGTGGGGACGGGCCATCGGGGAGGCGGGGCGGAGGCCGCTCGACCTGGAGGAATTGCTGCGCCTGCAAAAGATCGTGATCGGGGACCACCGCTTCGTGCGGCTCGGGCTGCGCGCGGAGGGTGGCTTCGTGGGCGAGCAGGACCGGGAGACCCGCTTGCCGTTGCCGGTCCATGTGAGTGCGCGCCCGGAGGATCTGGAGGACCTGCTGGGGGGGCTGCTGGCCTTTGGCCGGGGGGCGGGCGCTGGTATCGATGCGGTGGTGGTCGCGGCGGTCCTCGCCTTTGGCTTCGTCTACATGCATCCGCTGGAGGATGGGAACGGACGGCTGCACCGGTACCTGATCCATCATGTGCTGGCCGAGCGCGGCTACCACCCGCCGGGTCTGGTGTTCCCGGTGTCGGCGGCCATTCTCGACCGGATCGACGACTACCGCGGGGTGCTCGAGGGGTATTCGCAACGGCTCTTGCCGCTGGTGCGCTGGGAGCCGACGGCCCTGGGGAATGTGCGCGTGCTCAATGATACGGGCGACTTCTACCGCTACTTCGACGCGACCCCTCATGCGGAGTTCCTCTACCGCTGTGTGCGCCAGACCATCGAACGGGACCTGCCCGGGGAGGCGGACTTCCTGCGGGGCTACGATGCCTTCTGCCGGGGGGTCAGCGCGCTGCTCGATATGCCGGATCGAACGCTCGACTTGCTGTTCCGCTTCCTGCGGCAAAATGGCGGGCACCTCTCCCAGCGGGCGCGCGAGCGCGAATTCGCCTCACTCACGGGCGAGGAGGTGCACCGCATCGAGGAAATCTTCCGGGAAACGCTCGGCGAGTAGGGCTGCGCCCGCGGGGGGCCTGCGGCCGTAGGGGGTGCTGCGCACGCAGGGGGTGCTGCGCACGCTGGGGGTGCTGCGCACGCTGGGGAGGCCTGCGGCCGCAGGGGGTGCTGCGCACGCAGGGGGTGCTGCGCACGCTGGGGAGGCCTGCGGCTGGCAGGGAGAGTCGGCGGGGGCCGGCGGCAGGGGTCGGGAGGCGGGAGTCGGGTGGAAAATACAACCCATCTGGTAAACCACGAGCTCCCCTCCTCTCTGAGGAGGGGGGGACCAGAGCGCAGCGATTGGTGGGGTGGTGAGGCCAGGATCGTAATCGCCAAAGAACTCCGAATCCCCCCGGCCACCCCTGCCAACGACCCTTCACCCTTTACCCTTAACCCTTCACTCTCTCCTCTCCTCGTAGCATCGGGCCTTCGCCCGATGACCGAACGCCCCCAACTCCCCGCGCTCGCCGATCCCTCCCCGAAACTCCGCCACTCACCCCTCCGTCTCGTCATCGGGGAAGCCCCGATGCCACCAACGAGCCAAAAAACCCCCTCCGCGGTGGGCAGGTGAGTCCAGGATCCTAACCCCCACAGAAGATCGAA
>CAJXLM010000083.1 GCA_913056175.1 uncultured Opitutia bacterium
CTCTTCCGCGCGGGCGTGGCGGTGGCGGCCGGCGTGCTGGTGGGGGGACTGGTGGCGGGCGGGCTCCAACTGCGCGCTTGGGCGGACGCCCGGGAGCGGGCCCGCGCATGAGTCGGCCGGGATTCTGGAGGGGGCCCTTCTGGGTCGGCGTGGTGGCGGGCTTGGTGGCCCTGGCGGCGGCTTGGCAGGCGACCCGCTGGGCCCGGGTCACCGTGGATTTCGATGCCGCCAGTGTGGGCCGGATGAAAATGTACTTCGATACCGGAGGGGGCTTTGCGGAAAAGGAAGTGATCACTCGGATCTTTCCCGCTGCCGAGGACCTCGAGCGCACGTTCTTCGTGCCGACCCTCGGGGTGGAGCGCCTCCGCTTCGACCCGACCGACCACGCCGGTGCCGTACTCCTGCGCGACTTGCGCTGGCGCGAGCCGTGGCCGGGAGGGCGGGGGACGGTCGACCTGGCTTCCCTGTCGTGGCAGGGGGTCGCGTCCGTGCAGCCGTCGGCCAACGGCCCGGGAATCCGCCTCCAACCAACGGTTCCCGCGGGCGCCGCTGCCCCCGATCCCCGGGCGGTTCTCGCCCTGCCGGGGACGAGGCCGGCGGCGTTCTGGTGGAGCCTGCGGGGAGGAGTGGCCCTGGGGGGAGGTGGGCTCGCCGCGCTCGGGGCGGCTCTCTGGAACCGGCGCGTTGCCGGAGCGCCAACGGCGCCCCGTCGGGAACCCTCGCATGCCTGAGGAAACGCCCACTCCCGCCACCGCGCTTCCCGATTCCGGACGCGAGGTCTCCGTGGTGATGCCCTGCTACAACCACGGGGCCTTTGTGGCCGAGGCGGTGGATTCGGCTCTCGGGCAGACCCTCCCGCCGGGGGAAGTCATCGTGGTGGACGACGCCTCGCCGGACCCGGCGACGGCAGCCGCCCTCGAGGCCCTCGAAGCCCGCGGTGATCCGCGCCTGCGTGTCCTCCGGCTGGCCTCCAATGGCGGGGTTGCCCGCGCCCGTAACTCGGGCATGCGGGAGGCGACGGGAACCTACCTGCTCCCTCTCGATGCCGACGACCGCCTGTTGCCCGACTTTCTCGCCAAGACCCTGCCCCTGCTCACTTCCGACCGGGAGATCGGGGCGGTGGGCACCCGGGCCCGGTACTGCGGGGACCGGACGGGCGAGGTTCCCATCCCTCCCTACGCCTTCCCGGCGATCCTCCTCGACCCGCTCCTCTTCTCGGTGGGGATCTTTCGCAAGGAGGACTGGGCCCGCACCCCGGGCTACCGCGAGGAAATGCGCGAGGCCTGGGAGGACTACGAGTTCTGGCTCTCCCTCCTCGAGCTGGGCCTCCGCATCGAGCAGGTCCCGGAGCCGCTCTTCGAGTACCGCCACACGGGAACCTCCTCCCGCGACGAGTGGATGAACTCGGTCGACCGCCGCGTGGCCCTGCAGACCCGCATCTTTCACCTCCACCGGAAACTCTACGAGGACCACATCGACACGCTCTTCCGCGAGCATGCCCTCGCCGGTGGGCTCAAGCAGGCGCGGGAGCGGCTGGCTCCGGACCGCTTTCGGCCCACGGTGACCCGGCCGGGAGGGAGGTCCCCGGTCCTTCCCGCGGACGGGGACCTCGTCGCGGGGGCATGGCAGGAAGCGGTCCTTCCCCTGGATTCGCTTCGCGGGCAACAACCGGAACCCCTCCGCGTCGATCCCGTGGAAGCACCGGGCACCCTCGAGGTGCGGCGCGCGGAGTGGACCTGCGCGGACGGCCGCACGGTGGTCCGGGAGCACGGGGATCTGTTTGGCCTCCTCGCCCCCTCCGGCACGATCCTCGCGCTGGATCCGGGGGCGGGCGGCGACCCGGTCTTCTTTTCCTGCGGAGTCGATCCCCAGCTGCTGGTGGCGGTGCCGGAGGAGGCCGAGAACCCGGTGCGGCTCTCCCTTTCCCTGCGGTACACGGTCACCCTCTTCGATACCATCGATTCCTTCCAGCGGCTGACTCCGGCCTTTGCGGAGGGAGAGGGCGGTCTGGAGGGATCGATCCGGGCGCGCGAGCGATTCGAGGAGGAACGACGGGACCTGCGGCTGAGAGTCGCTTCCGAGGTCGCCCGTCGGCGCGTGGCCACGGCCGGGCCGCTGGTCCGGCTGGCCCGCGCCGCGGAGCGCCGGCTCGCGCGCTGGCAGGTGCGGGTGGGGTGGGGGAGGACGCTGCCGGGGGACGCCCGGGAGTTCCCGCTCGCCGGAGGGTACCTGCGGCTCGCTCCTTCCTGGGGCCTCGGCGAGGGAGATCCGCCCCTCCTCGAGGCCCCCGCCGGGATCCTCGCGGTCTGGCTGGAGACGGGGCGGG
>CAJXLM010000084.1 GCA_913056175.1 uncultured Opitutia bacterium
GCGTGCGCAGCCCCCCACGCGGCGCGCAGCGCCCCCCCGCAGGCCGCAGGCCCTCCCCCCTGTGGCATCGGGCCTTGCCCGATGAGAGACCGCCGACAAGTCCTCGTTCTCGCCTCAGCCTCCCCGCACACCGGCTCCTCCCCGCCCGTCCTTTTCATCGGGGAAGCCCCGATGCCACCATTTGTCACCCTTAACTCTTAACCCTTCACCCTTTACCTGTCTTCCTCCCCCGCGTGCGCAGCACCCCGAGCGGCGCGCAGCGCCCCCGAGCGGCCCCCCGACCCCTGACCCCTGAACCCCGACTCCCGACTCCCGACCTCCGGCCCAATGTTTCCTCTCGCCGCCTCCCTTCTCGGTGCCTTCCTCTTCCTCGGGGTGGGTTCGTACGGGCTGCTGGCGCTGGGGGTTGTCTATGAGGCCGGGCTGTGGTGGCTGCTGTACATTGGCGGCGCGGTGGCCGGGGTGATCTGGGGACTGCGCGGACGCGGGGAGAAGGGCCTGCGGGCGAGCGTGGTGCTCTGCCTGCACGCGGCCCTTCTCTTCCTCGCCGCCTTCCTCGGCTCGCTGGTCACCGACATCGGCTGGGACAGCATCGAGACCCACCAGCGCGCGGTGGTCCTGATGGGGGAGGGCTGGAACATTGTCGCGCCCCAGCCCGGCTGGATCCAGTCGCTCCCCGCCGACCACTTCATCCGGAGGGCGGACCTCTTCGAGGCGCACCTCGACTTCAGCATCCTCTATCCGAGCGCCCTCCTCTTCAGCGAGCTTCCCTTCGGCTTCGAGGGGGGGAAGGGTTACCGTTTCCTCCTCCTCCTCATGGCCGGCCTTCTCGCCGCCACCCTCGTGCGTGCGGCCGGGCTCGGCCGGAGCGCGGCCTGGCTGGCCGGGCTCTTCGTCGCTTGGAATCCGGTGGCGCTCTTCCAGCTCTGGACCCTCTTCATGGACTTCGAGGTGGCCCTCTACGCGAGCCTCGCCCTCGTCGCGATCTACGCCCTCTCCTGGCGGCGCGATCCCCGGGCCCTCGTCATCCTCGCCGCCAGCCTGCTCCTCCTCGCCCTCGCCAAGCGGAGCGGGCCGATCCTTGCGGGCGCTTTCGCTTCCGCCTTCGTGCTCGGCTGGACGGTGACCGCGCTCCGGCGGGGAAACCTGCGCTGGCGGACGGCGGGAGCGTTGGCGGTGATCGTGGTGGCGGCGGGCTTCGCCGTGCTCCGCTACGGGCTGCCGGACCACTACGCCTTCGACGGACGCCGCCTCCTCGGGCTGGTGCAGGAGGCGGTTTTCGAGCCCAACCGCATCGACGAGGAGCTGATGATGCGGGTTCCGCCGTCGGTGGACGGGCTCAGCCGCCCGGAGCAATTCCTTCGCTCCCTCGGCGAGCGGACGGACATCTACCGCGGGGCCGAGCTGAAACCTCCTCTCTCCTGGCACCCGGATGAGTGGGCGGCCTACCGGAACCTGCGCTGGCCGGGCCACGGATCGGGGGGCTTCGGACCACTCTTTTCCGGGGCGCTGGTGCTGGCCCTCCTCGCGGTGGGGCTCGCCCTGGACCGCCCCTCCGGACCGGGCCGGGTCCTGCGGGGCACCCTCCTCCTCGCCCTCGCGGCCCTCGCCTGCGTCTTTCCGAGCTGGTGGGCGCGCTGGGTGCCCTTCCTCTGGGTGTTGCCCCTGCTGCTGGTTCTGCCGGTCTGGAAAAAGCGCTGGCGCGACCCACTCCCCGACCGTCTCTACCTCGCTCCCGGGGGCGGTCGCGCTCTCGCCAGCCTGGTCGGCGCGCTGGCTCTGCTCGTCGGCCTCGCCAACTCGGTCGCCCTCACCACCGTGGTCACCCGCCATTCCTTCGAACTCACCGATCGCATCGACACGATCTTCGCCTCGCTGCCCCCGGAACCGATCCCCCTCGAACCGAATCGCTCCTACCTGGTCCAGCGCTGGTTCGAGGAACGCGGCCTTTCCTGGCGGGCCCCCCGTCCCAACGAAGTCCCCCAGGGCCGCTTCCCCCAACTGGAAGCGGTCTGGTATGGGGCGGAGTAGGCGGTGCAGGGGCACCGCCTCCTCCGTCCGCGGGGGGCTTGGTGGGGGTCGGAACGACCCCCACCAGCGCGGGGAGCGCCTACGGCCCGCGGGGAGGGTGGCTTTCGCCACTGCGGGGGAGACCGGCGGCCGTTGAGGCGTAAAGCGGATGGGACGCGGATCATCCGATCGGTTCGTCCAGGGGAATCGAGCTTCGCCCCGCTCCCCCTGCATCGGGCTTAGTCCAATAAGACCCCCCCAATTCCCCCGCTCCCCCCGGCCGCAGGCCCTCCCGACGGAGGCTTCGC